>DATKOE010000185.1:0-8679 GCA_035524815.1 Rhizomicrobium sp. | reverse complement strand
ACCTGGGCATCGCCGCGGTTGACGATGGTGATGCCCTTGTCGAGCTGGCCCCAGTTCGGCGTCAGACGCACGGCGCCGTCGCGCGGCTCAAGCCGCTGGCCGTTGACCAGGATGTTGAGCTTGGTGCGCTGCCTGGTGAGCTCATAGGCCGCCCGCAGCATCCATGCCTTCTCCTGCGTCGTGGTCCAGTTGAGGCGCATGTCGATGCCTTCCACCTTGGAGAGGAAGGCCGGGATCATGTCGCTCATGCCGCTTTCCGCCGACAGCGCGGTGGCCGCCGACAGATCGCGCAGCAGCGTGCCGTAATCGCCGACCGGATAGCTGCCCGCCCTGGCCTTGAAGGCGATGTCGTGCGCGCGCCGGAAGCCGTAGGCCGTGCGCGAGCGGTCGCCCACTTCCGCCGCCGCCGCACCCGTCAGCGCCGCCGCGATGGCCGTGTTCCATTCCGGTCCGCGCGTGTCGGAGAAGTAGCGCAGGTCGGAGATGTTCACCTGCCCCGCGCGGGCCAGCAGATAGAAGGCGTAAGCGCGCGTGCCGTCGTCGTTGGAGTTCGACGCGGCGGCCCGCCTCAGCCAGTTCATGCCGCGGCGCAGGCTGTCGTTGGGCACGACGTAGCTCTTGTCCTTGGCCTGCATCAGGAAGTCGAGCGCGTAGACGCTGATGAACGGATCGGCGTCCGAACCCGGCCCCCACATGCCGAAATTGCCGCCCGGATTCTGCATGTCGACGACGGCATCCACGGCGCCCTGGACCTTGTCGTGCAGGGCCTTGTCGCGCGGCAGGCCCGCCAGATCGGCCATGTCGTTGAAGACCAGAAGCGGCATGGCGGTCGACGACTGCTGCTCGATGCAGCCGTAAGGATACTTGTCGAGCCACTTGAGCATGCCCGCCACATTGGCGAAGCCGTGCGCGGCCGAGACGGTCAACGCCACCGTCTGAGTACCGGGCACGACGTCGGCGACGAGGCCCTTGTTGGCCACGAACGACGCGCCAGCCGGGAACGCCACCGTGTCGTCGCGGGCGATGTCGAGCTGCGGCGCCCGCACCTCGATGCCCCAGGAATGGGTCACGGCGAAGCCGCCGGGCCCGGTCAGCTTCAGCGTGACGTTCGCCACGCCGAGGCCGTTGCCGACGACATCGACCGGCACCAGCACGCGCTGGCCGGCGCTCAGATGCTGGCGGAACACCGTCACGGGCAACCCCAGCGGGCCCGTGGCCGAAACCGTAGCGATGTAATCGCCGGGCCGGCCCTCGACGTTGTTGAGATTGAGCGCGGCGAGCGAGTGGTCCCCCGGCGCCAGGAAGCGCGGCAGCACGATGTCGGCCACCACGGGATCGCGTACCGTGAGCGGACGGTCGGCATGACCGAGCTTGCCCGCCGTCATCGCCACGGCCATCAGCCGGAGCTCGCCGTTGAAATCGGGAACGTCGACGGGAACGTTGACGAGGCCGTTGGCGCCGACCTTCACCAGCCCCGAGAACAGCGACACCGTCCGAATCGGAACCACCGCGAGCGAGCGGCCGCCGAACTGGTCGCCGCCTTCGCGCATGGCGCCGACGGCGCCTTTCTCGGCCTTGATGAGCCGGCCGTAGTCGTCGCGCATCTCGACGCCGAGACGCCGCTTGCCGAAGTAGTAGCCGTTGGGATCGGGCGACTTGAAGTCGGTGAGCTGGAGAATGCCCTCGTCCACGGCCGCCAGCGTGAGGAAGGCGTCCTCGCCGGAGGCCAGCCCGCGCACCTGAACCGGGACGATCAGCTTCTGCCGCGGCAGGATCGTCTTGGGTCCGCCGATCACCGGCCAGAGCGTGCGCGAGGAGTTGTCGAGCGACAGCCACACGAGGCCGACGGAGCGCACCGGCTCATGGCCGGTGGCATCGTCGAGCGGGCGATAATCCGTAACCAGAACGTAGGCGCCCGCGCCCCAGTCGGACGACACCTTCACGTCCACGGTGGCGCCGCCGGCGGGAGCGTCGATGGTCTGCGACGAGAACACCTTGTCGCCTGCCACCACCACCAGCGCCCTGCCGTTGGCGGTCGGCTTGATGCGGATGTGGGCCGTGTCGCCGGGCCGGTAGGACGGCTTGTCGGCCGCGACCGGGATGCGGTCGGGACGGTCGCCCGCGCTCGACGCGGCCCAGCCGGAGTAATAGCGATAGGAACTGGATGTGCCCGACTTGGGGTCGGTCAGCGTCAGCCGGTAGGTGCCCCAGGCCATCGCCTGACCGAGACGCAGCACCGAACCGGCCGGGATCTTGATGGTCGAAGAAGTGACGAGACGGTCGCGCGTGACCGATTTGTATTTCCAGTTCCCCTCGTCCATGTACCACTGATAACTCGTATCCTCGCGCACCCAGGATACGGTCACGCCGGAAAGATCGATGCGCTTGCCGCCGGAATCGAGCGCCACGACCTGGAAATTCGCGCGCTGACCTTCGGCGACGCTCATGCCGTCGAAATCGGGCCGGATGCCGATCCAGGCATCGTGGTTGAGGACCGCAATCTCGGTGGTCTTCGCCGTGGCGCGTCCGCCCGGCTCGTGGATGGCAACCTTCACCATCGCCTTCAGCGGCAGGGTGGTGTCGGCCAACTCGCTCACGGTGCCCGTGGCCTCGGTGACGCCCGCCGCATCGGTCGGCGGTACGGTGAGCTGCACATCGACATCCGAGAACTTGTCGTCCATGCGGCCGAACTGCCAGCCGGCATAGGCATCGAACGGCGTGGGATCGGCAGTGATGCGCGCTTCGCCCTCGCCCGTCAGCCCGCTGGCGGGCGCGCCGTACAGGAAGCGGCTTTCCGCCTTGACCTTGATGTCCTCGCCCGCCTTGACCGTCTTGGATTCGGCGGTGAGCGTGACCTTCAGCTTCTGCGGCACGAAATCCTGCACGTCGAACTGCACGCGGCCCACCGGATCGGCGTCCTTGGAGGTGTCGACGTAGGCGGCGATCTGCCAGCGGCCGTGGGGCGCGCTGGACGACAGCGGCAGCTTCCACGACGCCGCGCCGGCCTGGAGCGCGTTGCCGGGATAGGTGACGCGGCCGACTTCGAGCCCGTCGGGGCGCGTCGCCACCAGCGTCAGCGGCGCAGTCGCCGCCGCGCCGATGCGGTCGCGCAGGAGCGCCGTGAGGTAGACGCTCTCGCCGGGGCGATAGACGCCGCGCTCGGTATAGAGATAGGCATCGAGCGGCCCGGGCACCTCGCGCCCGCTGACGCCGCGGTCGGTCAGATCGAACGCCGAACGGCGCAGATCGATGAAGCTGAATTCGCCGTCGCCGCCATAGGCCATCACCACGACCGGCTCGTCGCCGCCCTTGGCGCGCATCAGGCCTGCGTCGAAATCGGCGCGGCCGTCGGAATCGGTCTTGACTGTGGCGAGTTCGTTGTTGTCGCGCGCAACGAGCGCGAGCTTGACGCCCGAGAGCGGCTTGGCGCTGGCATAGGAGCGCACGAAAACCGTCAATCCGTTGGCGCCCTTGAAGGTGGTCAGCGCCATGTCGGAATCGACCACCCACTGAACCGCAAGCTGGCCCGACGAGTAGTCCTCGTCCGAATTGTCGGAATCGATCTTCTTGGCCGCATCCCACGCGATCAGCACGTAGGCGCCGGGCTTGCGGTTCTTGAGCAGGTTGTCGATCGGGATCAGCGTGACGACGGTGTCGTTCTTGACGTTGGCGACGTCCATCGTGCCTTGCCAGATGAGCGTGCCCTGGTTGTTCTGGATGTCGTCGCGGTTCCACGAATAGAGCGTGGTGTCGTCCACCGTGCCGCTTTCGATCTGCGACAGCAGTCGGTCGCCGACGCGGATCAGCTTGAGCTTGATCTTGGAGACGTTGACCGTGGTGATCGGAACGCCCTTGGCGTTCTGCCGCGGCAGGATGATGCCGCCGTTGAACTGCACGATGGAGGGCTTGTCGCGCAGCTCGACGGGTATCGTCTCGTCCTCCACGAGCTTGTCGCCGGAGGCCGCGGGCAATCCGGTTTTGACCGTGACGTTGTAGGTCTTGTCGAACGACAGGCCCGCCAGGCACAGCCGCTGATCGACGACGTGCATCGCCACGCGCGTTGCCGGATCGATCGCGATATAATCCTGATAATGGGTGCGCCCCGAGGCATCCAGCGCCCGCGTGAAGACGAGGCAGGCTTCCGGTTCGGCCTTCGAGGTGTCGACATCGACTCTATGGAACGCGAACGGACCTTCCGCTTCCGCGGTCGCGGGCTTGACGCCCTCGCTGATGTAATCGATGCCGCCGGCGATGCGCGTGAGCACGCCGCCGCCCGGAACATGCGCGCCGCCGATCACATAGAGCGTGACCACAACGGCCAGAACGACCGCGACCAGCGCGCCGCCGCCGATGAGAATCCACTTACGATATTGCCCCATATCGCGCCCCCTATGCCTGCCCATGCGGAGATTACCTTGCCGGTCCGATCCCGGCAATGAACAGGCTCATCCCGAATCATGGCGGGTCCGTGTCCGGCGCACGGAAGGGCGATGAAATCACACCGGTGTTGCAGACTTATCTGTCGCTGCGTCGGGGAGGAGGCGGGCAGTCGACCCGGCCTGCGTGAAAGACGCATTGGCGTTCGATGCGCCCCTGCCAGTCGTGGACGTCGATCGACCAGTCGTCGCCCGCCTTGGTCATCAACAGGAAGCCGAAGCCGCCGATGGAAAGTCCGTCGGCGACGCTGACGCCGGAATCGCCCTGGAACACGGTGCCGCGCAGGTTGGCAGGCGTTTCGTCCAGCATGTCGCCGCCGAAGCCGGCCACGATCTGAGGCGGGACGTGCGGACGGGCGGCGTAGTTGATCGCCTCGAAGGTGTGGATATGTCCGGCCAGCATCAATTCCACCGGCGCGGGGATGCCGTCCTTGCCGGCGGCGGCGATCACCGTGGCGTTGCCCCCGGCCGGTATGCCCAGGGGACCCTCCACCGCCGCCCAGATCGGCCTGTGGGTGACGAGCCAGGTGGGAGGCCTGGCATCGGCCAGCGCGGCAAGTTCGTTTCTCAGAACCGGCACCTGGTCCTGCGCCACCGACGTATCGGGCGGAGCGGCCGTATCCATGACGACGAGATTCAAGGTGCCGAGCGGCACGGTGTAGGGCGAAAGGTGGGGGATGCACGGCGCGGCGGGATCGAACGGGCCCGGACCCAACAGCCGCAGCCAGCCGGGGCCGGCGCGGTTGCAGTCTTCGTGGTTGCCGCGGACGATCACCCACGGCGCGGCGGCCAGAAGCGGGGCGGCCGGCGCGAAGAAATCGGCATCCCAGGTCTGCCAGTTGTCGCCGAACGGCGTGCCCGCACAGCCCGCGAAATTCGCCGGACAGGCGCTCTCGCGGTAGAGGTAGTCGCCGACGTGGATGACGAGGTCGGGCCGGAGCCTGGCCGCTTCGGCGGCGATGCGGGCAAACGGCCATTTGGCCGGATCGCTGCAATCCTGAAGGGCCGAGCCCTTGATGCGGCAGCCGGTGTCGCCGAACACGACGATGCGCTGGGGATCGGGAACGGGGAGAGGAAGGGGGACAACTTCCTTTTGCTCATCGAGCGCGTCGATCCAGGCTTGCTGGGCGGTTGGATTGGCCTCGGGTCCCGGCGGCGCCTTTACCGGAGGCCTCAACACCAGCGCGGCCAATTTGGTCCCTTTGGGAATCGCAGCCGCACAGGTGAGCAGGAATGAGGAGTCCTTTTGCGAGCGCCTCTGCATTTCCGTGAAGCGCAGATCGACGACGAGCTGCGGACAGGCATCGCCTTCCACTACCGCGCGCGCTTCCAGCACTCCATCCGGACCGTACTGCGTCCATGCCGATCGCAGAGTGCCCGGAGCGGCGATCGGCAGAAGATACCCCGTAACGACCGTGACCGTGTCCTGATGCGGAGAAACGGGCGGCCTGGATTTGCGCGCCTCCGCACCGAACGAGATCAAGACGGCGAGAGCGGCCAGAGCAGCAAGCGGGAATCGGGTCATGGGGCAAGTATGGCCCGGGCCCGTGACAGGTGCGACGGGTTTCACCAAACTCTTGAACGGCTTACGGTTTTGCGCCGTTTGCGGGTTTTTTGTGCATTCGGGGCATGATTTGCGGCGGGACGTGACCGGTCACACGCGAGAATCCGGCCGCCACCAGCCCACAAGCGGCTGTGACCTTACATCTCGCCAACACCGGCAGGTCCGCATACAAGCTCTTCACGCGATGTGGTAATCGACCCCCCGAAAGGGCTGTCATATCCCCCGGGGGCGGGTTCGTAGAGGAAGGGAATGAAACCAGAGAACATCATCACTCTGACGATGAACCCGGCGATCGATACATCCGTATCGGTCAAGGAGCTGATGACCGAGCACAAGATCCGTTGCCTGAAGACCCGCCGCGATCCCGGCGGCGGCGGCATCAACGTGGCCCGCGTGTTGAAGCGCTTCGGCGCCGACCCGCTGGCGATCTTCCCGATGGGCGGACCCAGCGGTCACATGCTGGAGCGGCTGGTCGCGGCCGAGGAAGTGCGCCACCAGTCGTTCATGATCTCCCGCGACTGCCGCGCCAACTTCACCGTCAACGAACTGCAGAGCGGCCAGCAATACCGCTTCGTGCTGCCCGGCCCGACGCTGGGAGAAGAGGAATGGACCGCGGGCCTGGGCCTGATGACCGCGGCGGCCTCCAGCGGCTATGCGGTGGCCAGCGGCAGCGTTCCGCGCGGCGTGCCGAACGATTTCTATGCCCGGCTGGCGCGCAACCTGCGCGTTCAGGGCGGGGCGCGGCTGGTGCTCGACACCTCGGGCGCGCCGCTGAAGCACGCGCTCGATGTCGGCGTCTATCTGGTCAAGCCCAGCCTCTCCGAATTCACCGACCTGTTGGGCGAAGGCACGCCCGACCACGCCAAGTGCCTGGAGGCCGGCCGCACGCTGGTCACCAACGGCAAGGCCGAGATGGTGGCGCTGACGATGGGCGCAGACGGCGCCATGCTGATCACGCGCGACGTTGCGCTCTACGCCAAGGCGGTGCCGGTGACGGTGCGCGGCACGGTGGGCGCAGGCGACAGCTTCCTGGGCCTGCTGGTGCTGTCGCTGGCCAAGCGCGAGAACCTGATGGAGGCGTTCCGCATGGCCTGTGCCGGCGGCGCGGCGGCGCTGGTTTCGCCGGGCACGGGACTGGCCTCGCCCGACATCGTGTCCCAGCTTGCCCCGCAGGTGGAGATCACGCAGCACTGAAGCGTTCATGGAAACGCATGAGAAAAAGGCGGCTGCGCCGGGACCGGCGAGCCGCCTTTCTTGTTGCAGCGATGGGGAAGCTCCAGCAGGCCACGCCGCGCCCGCGCCCGCAGGCTGCGCTCGCAGTGAGCACTGTCGCTTCGATGGGCGGATCCGAAAGGGCCCTGCCTTGCGCCTGGCCTTCGCACGGGCCTTGCGGGCCCGGCGCTGTCATTGGCTTTGCCGGATTGGCGGATGCGCACCATGAACGGTGCCGGACCGGCGCCGCGCGGTCGAACCGCAACGGAGCCGCTCCACCGCAACTGCCGGCGGCGAACTTCAGGCAGGGACCCTTTCCGATGCACGAGACGGGACATCGGGACCCGCATGGTCTCGTTGAAAACCTGTTCCCGGCCGCGGCCGTCGCCGCGCACCTCGTTGGCTAACACTCCAAACACGCATGAGAACATATAAAGAACATAACGGCGGTTTCAATAGGTAGGACAATGATCTAATGAATATCACATCGAACCAATTCTGGGTCGCAAAGGGATCGGCAAGGTGCTGCCGCGTCCGTGGGCCGCGGACTCGAAGTTCGCCGTTCGCCTGTAGATTGAGGCGGGGTGAGCGGCGGGGACCCAAATGAAACCGGCGGTCATGCTCGTGCTTTTGAGCGCGAGCGCGTGGGCGCAAGCCCCGACGCCGGCGGCGGAGCCGCAGTTCGGTTCGACGTGTTCGTTCCCAGAGGCGGCACTCGCGACGGAGGAACACGGCACCACCCTGATCTCGTACACCGGCACGAGAGCCGGGAGCATCGAAAATGTGAAGGTGGTTCATTCCAGCGGACACGCCGATCTCGACGAGGCGGCTGTGCAGTGCGTCAGCAGATGGAGATTCGATCCCGACTCCGCGACCGGCAAATTCCAACGCGGGGACCATGCCACGAACATCGCTTGGGACCCCAAACCAACGACCGCAGGAAAAAAACCAGGCGGATACTGGATCGGGAGCCCGCATGTCTGTGACCAGTATTATCCCGTGGCGGAAGCAATGGCTGGCATCGGGGGCACAACGACGCTGCGCTTCACGATTACCGATGAAGGCCAAGTACGCGACATCGCCGTCGACAAATCGAGCGGTAACGAGAACCTGGACGCGGCCGCGGTCCAGTGCGCCAGCAAGTGGCGTTACATTCCGGCAGTGGAGAAAGACAAGATAATCGCCGTGCCGTGGAAGGCGGAAGTGAAATGGAGTGTCAATCCGCCAACGGTCCCAGCATTTGCGGAGCCTCCGCCGGATTGCTTGCACTCCTATCCGCTCAAGCCGGACGACCTCGCGGGCATCGACGGCTGGACCGAACTCACATTTACGATCTCGCATGGAGAGGCCGAGGACGTAGTGGTCACGCACTCCAGCGGCAATGCTGCGCTCGATCGCGCTGCCGTCGAGTGCATTGCAAAACGCCGATATGTGCGCGACGCGGTCATCGTGAACGGCCGAACGGTC
>DATKOE010000184.1:0-2565 GCA_035524815.1 Rhizomicrobium sp. | reverse complement strand
TCATCGCGGTTCAATCCGATACGCCGGCTGATGCCCGGCACATGGGCGCGCCTGCACGGCAAGCCCGAAAGGTCAGGCGACAGCATAGCAGCGTCGCGTTCAGCGCTGAATAGGACCTTGGTCGGACTGCAAAGCCGTCGTCTCGCCCCCTCCTGTCATTCGCGATCGCGATCGGGCACCTTGCTCCAGCCCGGCCCCGGGTCGAACGATTTCGTGGCCTGGGCTTTCGCCGCAGTGTCCGGCCCGAGATCGCGCTCATAGACCTGACCGGAATGGCTCACCATGAACGTCTTGATGCCTGTGTCGCTGTACTTGACGGGCCAGGCGATGACCGCGAAGCCTCCAAAGAGCTTGCCCTTCACGACGTAGTCGTAAGCGCCGCCCGGCGCGTTGGGCCCCTGGGTCTCCAGCAGCTTGAAGCGGTACCCGTAATAGCCGGCGTTCTGTGCATTGCGCGAACTCGCATCGACGAAGGCCGCGCCGAGCGGGCTTGCCGTCTCGTCCGGCCCGCTTGGCCAGTACAGGCCGTCTTGCTTGCCGGGCGAACTCACCAGCTTCGAGGCGTAGGCGAGCACGCCGGCGCCATCGTGATTGGTCTGCGCGTATTCGCGCTGCGCGTCGAAGATCGCCAGCATCGCCTGGATGACGGCCAGCTCGTTGCGGCCGATGCGCCGCAAGCGTATCTCTTCGGCGCCGGCCCGCGCATCGAAGTGCCATCCCTGCTCGCTCTTGACGAGCGGGACCGGGAACGTCCAGCCATCGTCGCCCACGACGATGTGCGCACGCCCGGGTTCCCCAGGCTCGATGGCATGGGACTTCGCCCATTCGGCGATGAAGGTATCCCGCACCGGTGCGCCGAAGGGCGGAATCAGCTCGCGAAAGTCGTTGCCGAAAATCGTGCGCAACGTGTCCTCCCGGTCCTTGACGACGGCGTCGCCGAAAGCATTCATCGCAGCCTCTGGCGAGCTGAAATTCTTCTGCGCCTGCGCCAGATGCGCCGTCGCGACCGACAGCGCGGCGACCGCCGCGAGGTTCGCGAGCATGCGCGTCAGCCGCTTTTGCACGTCTCGTGGACGAACGTTCATGGTTCACTCCCTAGCGCCTGCCACCGCGTCCACCACCGCTGCGTATGCCGCCTGCGCCGCCGGCGGGCCGGTTAAAGCCGGAACCCTGCATGCTTCGGCTGCCCCGATCGAAGTTGCGCTGCGAGACACTGCCGCTACCCCCAACGCCTGAGAACGCGCCGTCGCGCCCGCCGCCATATCCACCGGATGCGCCGCCGTATCCGCCACCATAGCTCGCGCGATTGCCGCTATTGACGCGGTTCGCGTCGCCGAAGGAACTGCGATTGCCCATGCCGCCAGCGGAGCGGTCCGCCACGGCCGCGCGATTGCCGGCGCCGCCCCTGTCCATGTTCGTCGCCCGGTTGCCCGCTGCGGGCCGGTCGGCCGTGGCCATGCGGTTGCCCGCGTCGGCGCCGCGCCCGCGATACTGGGACCGCCGGTCGGCCCCGGGCGACCCGGCGAATTTGTCGCGCGTGGCGTTGTCCCGGTAGGCGACGCCCTGACGATGCCCTGCATCGTGTTGCCAGCGGCCACCGCCCTTCTCTGCGTTCTTGAGCCTGGAACTGTCGAAGTTGCGGTCGACGTTCCTGGCCCTGTCGGAGTTGATGTTGATGTCGTCTCCGCCCCAGCACGAGTTGCAGTCCGCGAAGATCGCACCGGCAGCAACAAGGCCGATGCCGAAGGCGAGCCCCGCGCCGGGATAGTAGCCGGGATAGTAGGCCGGGTACGGTGGCCAGTAGTAAGGTGGATAGGCCGGGTAACCCCAACCGCCATACACCACTGTCGGGTCGTAGGCGGGCACATAGATCACTTGCGGATTGGCGGGCTCGATCTTCACTATGGTCTGCCCGCCGCCAGCGGGTGCCTGTTCGACGACCACGTTTTGCTGTTCGTTCGACTTCAGGTTGCCCGACTCCTGCGCCCGCGCCCGCAGCCGCTGCACAGCGGCGAACACATCCTTTTGCTGGGCGAGGAACGCATCACCGAGCTTCTGGGTCCAGTCCAGCTTGTCGTACATCGGCTCCAGCACCTGGGGAAATGCCACGAGCGACTTCACACTGGTGTCCCAGGACTGATCCTGGACCGCCTGCACTGCGGCATCGCCCTTCATATCCGGGTGCGCTTTCACCCAGCGCGCCGCATAGACGACTTCGAGCGGATACGTGGACGCCATCAGAACCTGAGCCAGAACCGAGTCCGGATACAGCGCGATCGGCGCGACCAGCGCCTCGATCTCCTCCGGCTTGTATGGCGCCGGTCCGTCAGAACGACTATCCGCGAAGACAGGCGCCGCCATCAGCAAAGCGAGCCACAAGAGTGCGGCTCGTATCCATCGTTCGTTCCTTTGGGTCATGTCTCCTCCGTGCGGCGGATGTCGACGCTGACAACGATGCGATGCCTGCAGGGGCGAAGCACGCCGCGTAAGCCGTAGCACGGCCCGCGCCGCTTACCCGCCCAGCGCAATGATCGCCATCGTCAGCAGAATGCCGAGCGCGATCAT
>DATKOE010000183.1:0-2313 GCA_035524815.1 Rhizomicrobium sp. | reverse complement strand
TGGGGCGCCCCGCTCTGGCAATAGCCGCGCAGTGCCTTAGGCGCCGTGGCCGCCCGGGTTGGGGCCGGCACCCCAGACGTAGATGCAGGCAAACAGGAACAGCCAGACCACGTCGACGAAGTGCCAGTACCAGGCCGCCGCCTCGAAGCCGAAGTGGGCCTTGGGCGTGAAGGCACCGCCAATCGCGCGGATCAGGCACACGAGCAGGAAGATCGAGCCGATGATCACGTGCGCGCCATGGAAGCCCGTCGCCATGAAGAACGTCGAGCCGTAGATGTGGCCGGCGTAGCTGAAGGCGGCGTGCGCGTACTCGTAGGCCTGGAAGCCGGTGAAGGTCATGCCCAGGAGAACGGTCACGATGAGGCCGAGCACGAGACCGCGGCGGTTGTCGTGCAGAAGCGCGTGGTGCGCCCACGTCACCGTCACGCCCGAGCTCAACAGGATCAGGGTGTTGAGCAGCGGGATGTGCCAGGGGTCGAAGGTGTGCTCGAAGATGCCGGGCGTCGGCGCGCCGCTCGCCGGGATGGTGACGCCGGTGCCGTCGACGGGCTGCGGCGGCCAGTGCCCGCCCGTGAGCTGGTCGCGCGCGACCATGCCCACGACATCGTTCGTGTTCAAGAGGTCGTGCACGCCGGCGGGAAACAGCGCCGCGTCGAAATAGGCCCAGAACCAGGCGACGAAGAACATCACCTCGGAGGCGATGAACAGGATCATGCCGTAGCGGAAGTGGAGCTGCACGACTGGAGTGTGGTCCCCGTGCGTTCCCTCACGGATGACATCGCGCCACCACAGGAAGGCGGTCGTCACCAGCCCAGCGGCGCCGACGATGAACACCCACGGCCCGTGCGCGCCGAAGAGACCCGCGCCGCCGCTCATGGAGCGCATCCAGATGATCAGTCCCACGGCTACGAACAGCACCGATATCGACGCCGTCAGCGGCCATGGGCTCGGATTTACGAGGTGATAGTCGTGGTGCTTAGCGTGCGTCGCGGCCATTTCCTTAGTCTCCCGAAGTCCCCGTTAGTGTTGTTTCTCGCTCAACCTTCCGTGACGCCGCTTCTCGCGGCGGCTTCCGGCGGCTCACCCGCCGGCTCGTATCGTCTCACCCAATGCCGTCTTCCCGGTCTTCTCCTTCGGCTTCTGCGCCGGATAGAACGTGTAGGACAGCGTCAGCTCGGAAAATTCCTTGGTGTCCTCGTCCTCGACGAAGCTCGGATCGACGTAGAACGAGACCGCCATGTCCTTCGACTCGCCCGGCTCGAGCCGCTGCTCGGTGAAGCAGAAGCACTGCACCTTGTTGAAATGCAGCCCCACGGCCTCGGGCGCCACGTTGAATATGGCCGTTCCTGTCACCGGCTGGTTGGAGGTGTTGGTGGCCCGGTAGAAGGCGAGCGTGTTCTCGCCGACCTTGATGTCGAGCTTCTTCTGCAGCG
The DNA here is from genome assembly GCA_035524815.1 of Rhizomicrobium sp. GTDB lineage: Bacteria > Pseudomonadota > Alphaproteobacteria > Micropepsales > Micropepsaceae > Rhizomicrobium. The sequence goes on along the minus strand of DATKOE010000183.1, from coordinate 880 downwards.
GCTCGAAGCGCCACGGCAGGTCGGGCGAGACGTTGGCATCGAAGCGCACGGTGAGCGTGCGGTCGAGCACGGTATCCGACGGCTTTGCCGCGCGCTGCGTGGTGCCTTGGTATCCGGTCACCTGGCAGTAGAGGCGATAGAGCGGCACCGCGGCGTAGGACAGGCCGGCCATGGCGGCCACCATGGCGATGCAGGAAACGACGACGACGCCATGGCGCCGCTGCGCTTCCATCCTCTCCTCGCCGTTGCCGTTCTCTGCCGTCACTGCCTAAACTCCCGATGAGCTTCACATCGGCCGGTTGAAGACGTTGCCGCCCATACGCACGATGGTCGCGATGTAGAACAAGGCCACCAGCGCACCGAGCGCCAACGCGATGGCGATCGAACGCATCCGCTGCCGCTTCTGGCGCTGCCGCTCCTCGTCCATTTCGCTGTTCATGACGAGCGTCACCGTGTCGACCTCAAGCGAGCCACTGCATCGCCACGTGCTCGGCGAGCATCGCGGCGAAGAGCAGGAAGAGATAAAGGATCGAGAAGCCGAACAGGTTGCGCGCCGCGGTGTCCGCCTCGCGTCCTTGCGTGATCTTGCGCACGCGCCAAGCGAGATAAAGGAACGTGGCGCCGAGCCCGGCCGCAGCGGCGAGGTAAGCCGGACCGGCGAGGCCGATGAACCCCGGCACCAGGGCCAGCGGCACGAGAATAAGCGAGTAGAGCCAGATTTGGCGCCGCGTCTCCATCGGGCCGGCGACCACGGGAAGCATGGGCACGCCGACGCGCTCGTAGTCGCGGCAGCGATAAAGCGACAACGCCCAGAAATGCGGCGGGGTCCACATGAAGATGATGAGAAACAGCAGGATGCTGTCGAAGCTGATGCCGCCCG
>DATKOE010000182.1:0-15950 GCA_035524815.1 Rhizomicrobium sp. | reverse complement strand
CGTGAGACACTCGCCGCGCAGGGCGGCCGCGACGGCCGCGATGTCGTCGTCCTCGATCACCTGCCGGCCGTAAGGCAGAAAGGCGGGCCGGCCGGTCCGTGCCGGCGCGGGAACGCTCACGCGTATGCCTCCGCGACCAGGGCCTGGAGCCCGCGGGCATCGAGCCGTTCGGGATTGCGGTCGCTCGAATAGGCAAATCCCTCGGGAACCGGCTTACCGCCGCGGTGCAGATAAGTCTCGCGCGCGGCCTCGCCGAATCCGGTCAGGATGACGTAGCGGTCTTCCAGCTCCAGCGTCGAGCGGGCGTCGTCCTGCGGGATCATGATCTCGTGCAGCTTCTCGCCCGGGCGGATGCCCACCACCTTGTGCGGCAGCTTGGGACCCAGCAGGTCGGCGAGGTCGGAAATGGTCGTGGATGGAATCTTGGGTACTAAGATCTCGCCGCCGCGCGACAGCTCCATGCTGGAAAGGACGAAATTGACGCCCTGGGTCAGCGTGATCCAGAAGCGGGTCATGCGTTCGTCGGTGATCGGCAGTTCGCCCGCGCCGTTCTCGGCAAGTTGCCTGAACAGCGGCACGACCGAGCCGCGCGAACCCATCACGTTGCCGTACCGCACGACCGCGAAGCGCGGTCCGTCCGCGCCGGAAAGGTTGTTGGCGGCGACGAATATCTTGTCGGACGCAAGCTTCGAGGCACCATAGAGATTGACCGGATTGGCGGCCTTGTCGGTCGAAAGCGCGATCACCTTGCGCACGTTGCGTGCGAGGGCGGCGTAGACAACGTTTTCGGCGCCCAGCACGTTGGTGCGGATGCACTCGAAGGGGTTGTATTCGGCCGTCGGCACCTGCTTCAGCGCCGCGGCATGGACGACGTAATCGACGTCGCGCATGGCAAGCTCGAGCCGATCGCGGTCGCGCACATCGCCGATGAAATAGCGCATGAACGGCGCCGCGAAGGTCTGCTGCATCTCGTATTGCTTCAGTTCGTCACGGGAAAAGATGATCAGCCGGCGCGGTTGGTACTGCGCCACCACGGTCTTGACGAAATGCTTGCCGAAGGAGCCGGTGCCGCCGGTCACCAGCACGGTCTTGTCGTTCAGGTCCAGCCAGGGTTGGGAAAAATCCCGTATTTCGGGCTTGGCCGCCGGCAAGCCCGTCAATTCGATCCTTCTGGCTTGTTGAACCATTGAAAACTCCTCGCACGAGCCGGTGTCCCGGCTCCGGAATTCGCCCCGTCTCAGTATCGGCCTCCTGCGAATTCCGGAAACGAAAGGACACTGGCAATCCATTGAATCCCGGTGTCGTTTCGGTTTCGAAGTTCGCCCACGGGCCGACATGGGTGGCATGGCGGACTTCGAAACCACGACACCGGGGGCGATACTTGCAGAACGCAGTTAACAAGTGGCTGACGGAAACGCCTTGTTCAGGATATCGGCAAACCGATGTCGGCCCGCGGCGGCCCGCGAAGGTTGGGGAACAAGGCAGTTCAAAGTTAACAAACAACGACTAATATCGAGCCCATGAATCTCGCCATCATCCCCGCCCGCGGGGGCTCCAAGCGGATTCCGCGCAAGAACATCCGTCCGTTCCGCGGCCGTCCGATCATCGCCTGGTCGATCGCCGCCGCCCGCGACAGCGGCGTGTTCGACGAGGTGATGGTCTCGACCGACGACGACGAGATCGCGGCGGTGGCCGGAGCGCACGGCGCTTCGGTGCCGTTCCGCCGCTCGCCGGAGACTGCCGATGACCATGCCACCACCGCCGCAGTGCTTAACGAAGTGTTGCTGCGCTATCGCTCCCTTGGGGTGAATCCGCAGTTCGCCTGCTGCCTCTATGCTACCGCGCCGCTGGTCCGCCCCCAGGACCTCCGCGACGGTCTGCGCCTGCTGCGCGAAGGCAGGTTCGATGTGATCCTGCCAGTCGTGCAGTTTTCCTCGTCGATCTGGCGCTCGCTCAAGCGCGACGACGACGGGCGCATCGTGCCCAACTGGCCCGAAAACCGTCATGCACGCTCGCAAGATCTACCGCCCGCCTGGCACGATGCCGGCCAATGGTACTGGTTCGACGTCGCGCGGTTTCTGGAATCGGGTTTGCTGTGGGGCGAGAACACCGGATCGGTGGTGCTGCCGGAATCCCGCGTCCAGGACATCGACAACGAAGAGGACTGGACGTTCGCCGAATTGAAGCACCAGAAGCTGTTCGGATGACCGCCCACTATGCCGCGATGCCGCAGGAAAGGCTGGAGCAGGGCAACCTGTGGGCGGCGGCGGTGCAGCCCCAAGAGATCGAATCCATCCGTCTGTGGCGCAATGCCCAGATCGACATCCTGCGTCAGAAAGCGCCGATCTCGGCCGAAGAGCAGCAGGCCTACTATGCAACCCACGTCTGGCCGGTGCTCGCTGCGCGCGAGCCGGCGAACATCCTTCTCGGCTATCATGAGAACGACAGGCTGATCGGCTACGGCGGCCTGGTGCACATCGCCTGGGAGCACCGTCGCGCCGAAGTGTCGTTCCTGCTCGATCCGGCTTTGATGACGTCGGCAGAGGCCTATGGGCCGTACATCCGCGCGTTTCTCGGCCTGACGAAACGTCTGGCGTTCCGCGACCTCGCCATCACCCGCCTCGTTACCGAGTGCTATGCGACCCGCCCCGGGATCATCGCGCTTTTGGAATCCGAGGGATTCCGCCGCGAAGGCGTGTTGCGCAAGCACGTGCGTGTCGGCGGCCGTCCGGTCGATTCCATTCTGCACGGCTGGCTGGCGGAAGACGCGATCACGCTCGCGAGCGCGACGGCAAAAGACTGCGAACGCCTGTGGCGGTGGCGCAACGATCCCGAGACGCGGGTCAATTCGCTCAACACCGGCGAGATTTCGTGGCAGTCCCACCAGGATTGGTTCGAAAAGGCGCTGCGCGATCCGACAAGGATCATCCTGATCGGGTGCATCGAAGGGATCGCGGTGGGCATGTGCCGCTTCGACATTGCGGGCGGGACTGCGGAAGTCTCGATTGGTCTCGATCCGGCGCTGCGCGGTCGGGGACTGGGGGCGCCGCTTCTGGCACTTGCCGTTGCCCGCTTCCGCGAACAACGCCGCCTGCCCTTGTTCGCCACGGTCAAGAAACAGAATGCCGCCAGCGCGCGCTGTTTCGAGCGATGCGGCTTCACCCCTATGGCTGGCGACGGCGCAAGCGACCGCTACGGGCTCGATATCGCCTGACTGGAAGGTAATCCACCTGCGATCATCGATTCGTCGAGCGGCTCGCCGCGCTTCAAGTCGCGCGCCGCGCGCCTGCCGATCACCCGATCGAGATTTTTCGGCGCCATGCCGCAGGAAGGGCGGATCGAACGGACATTGTCGGCCGAGAGCGGCTCTCCGGCCTTGACATCGGCCACGATATAAAGCGAGCGGCGGAATTTCAGGCTTTTGCGCTCCGCCCGTGTCGGCTCGTAGCGCGGAAGGCCCACCGCTCGCCTGGCGATCGCCGCATCGCGCACCAACCGGGCGAGTTCGTGCGGTTCGAGCGAGAAGGCGGAATCGACGCCGCCGTCGGCGCGGGCAAGCGTCAAGTGTTTTTCGATGATGGATGCACCCAGGCCCACCGCGATGGTCGCGATGGTCGTGTCCATCGTGTGGTCGGAAAGGCCGCTGACGACGCCGAGTCGGCGCGAAAGATCGGAAATGGTCGAGAGATTGCACTCGTCCGGCGGCGCGGGATAGGCGGCGACGCAATGCAGCACCGCGATCTCGCTGGCTCCGCCCGCGCGGGCGGCATCCACCGCATCGGCGATCTCGGGCCATGTCGCCATGCCGGTCGAGATGATGATCGGTTTTCCCGTCGCCGCCGCCTTGCCGATCAGCGGCAGATCGACGATCTCCGACGAGGCGATCTTGTAGGCAGGCGCGTCTAAGCTTTCGAGCAGCGCTATCGCGGTCGGATCGAACGGTGTCGAGAAAAGCGTCAGCCCGATCTTGCGCGCGTGCTCGAACAGCGGTGCGTGCCAGGCCCACGGCGTGTGGGCCTCGCGATAGAGATCGTAGAGTCTGCGGCCGTCCCACAGACCGCCTTCGATCCTGAAATCGGGGCCGTCGCAATCGATGGTGATGGTGTCGGCCGTGTACGTCTGCAACTTCACCGCATCGGCGCCCGCCGCCTTGGCCTCGTCGAGCAGACGCATGGCGCGGCCCAGCTCGCCGTTATGGTTGCCGCTCATCTCCGCGATGACGTAGGGCGGCTCGTCCGCACCGATGCGGCGGCCGGCGATCGTCAAGTGACTCACAAGGGCACCTTCGTGCGCGGCAGGGCCGATTTCGCCGCGGTTTCCCACAGGAAAGCACGTGGCTTTCCGGTCCCGTTAACCATCCATTAGGCAATTTATCCCTAACTGCTTAAACAGGTCTTAACAGCTGGATCGGCGCGGATGGCGCGAAGCCGTGAGCATGTTTTTTGCCGGTCCGACGCCGATGTTGGCGGAGGATTTACCTCGGCTGTGCAGGGTTGCCGGCCGCCCGTCACGGGCGCGCGAGGCCCATGATGGACAAGAACCGCACCCGGCACGTGATCGCCGTTCTTCAGGTTGATCCGCACAGGGACGTATCGGCGGCGGTGGAGGCGTTGCAGGCTCTTCAGACGGCGCGCTCCGTCGGCGCGGTTGCGCTGCTGGTGGGCTCGGGCGCGCATGGGGAGGCCTTCGTCGATTTCGCGCGCGATAACGGTTTTCCCGTCGTACGTTGCTCCGATGACGATGTTCTGTCCGGCTTTGCCCGCGCCGCGGATTTGCTGGACGCGGATATCGTCGTGCGTGTCGGCCGCGACGCGATCGTCGATGCGGAGTTGGTCGACCACCTCGTCGCCCAGATCATCGAGCGGGATTGCGATCTCATCCTGCCCGCCGAGGAAGATGCGGATTCGGCGGCGGGGATCGAACCGTTCACCCGCCGCGCCCTCGACAAACTGCTTCTGGACGTGGCGCGCGATCCCGCCGCCAGGCGTCAGGTGACGCGCTACTTCGCGCTGCATCCGGATTTCGTGACCATAGCGCGTGCCGCACGGTGCAGGCGCACCGGCGACATCGCATTCGTCGCAGAGGTTCAGGCGCGGATCGAAGCCAACGCCGGCCGGGCGACGCTCGCCGATCTTCTGGCCCTGGCGGAACGCGAAAGCCCGCGTCCATGCATGGCCACGGGTGCCACCGCACTCATCCGCATCGAAAGCCGCGGCCTCGGACGCGCCAGGCGGATGATCGTGCTGGCCCGCGCGCTGCGCGATCGCGAAGGCATCGATCCCGTTTTCTACGTCGGGGACAAACCGGATTTGACTCAGCTGGTCGAGCAGGCCGGATTCGATGCGCGCGGCACCAATGCGCCCGATCTGCTCGTCGTCGACGGCGCCGGTGAGACGGATTCGGCCGCGCGCGTGACCGCTGCGATCGAGGATTGCACTGGCGCCCGGCTTGCGGCCGATTATGCCTATTACGCGCCGCTGCCCCGGGCCTTGCATCTCGATTGGGGTACGGCACGCACGGCTGTCCGCATCGGCTGGGAATGGGCGCTGCCGGGGCTTCTTCCTCAGGCTGCCCGCCCGCAGCGCGGTCGCTCGCCGCGGCCCACCGTCCTGGTTTCGATAGGCGCTGCGGATCCCCACGGCCTGACTTTGAGAGTCGCTCAGGCTCTGGCGGCGCTCGATCCGGTGTTCCGCGCCCGCTTCGTCATCGGACCGGGATTCAAACCGTCCGTGGCCAAGACGATGGTGGAGCTGCGCCCTGATTTCGAGACCATCGAAGGCGCTCAGGGACTGGCGACCGAATTCGCCTCCTGCGATCTGGCGATCACCGGCGTGCATGTCACGGCATGCGAGCTGGCGGCGTTCGGCGTGCCGGCGATGTATGTGTGCGCTGGCGCGGAAGATGCGCTGGCGGCATCGGCCTACGAACATGCGGGCATGGGAATCTGCCTGGGGATGGCCGGCAAGCCTGCCGACCTGGCTGCCGCGGTCTGGTCTCTGCTCAACAACCGCGCCAGGCGCAGAGCGATGAGCGCCGCCGGGCAGGCGGCCGTCGACGGAACCGCCGGGGCGCGAATCGCCTCGGAACTTGCCGCCGCGCTGGCGGAATCAGGCCGGTCTACGCGTGTAGCGCGCTGATCAAGGCGCCGGCCTGCGCGAGCGCATCGGCCCAATCGCCCGCCCGGCGCGGGACGAACGAGCGCGCCGCGGGCGCGAAGGGTTCGAATTCGCAGCCGAAGCCGGTCCAACTGATCTGGCGCATAATCCGGCAGGTGGGAACACCTGAACCCGCCGCAAGCCAGGCAACGGCGGTCGGCGCCGTCACCACTACGTCAAGAACCGAAAGCATCGCCGCGACGCGGTCGAGTTCGTTCTTCTGGTCAATCCCTCCCGGCACTACGATGTCGCGCACGTCTCTCAGCGCGGCGATTTCATGTTCCTGCGCGCCGTACTGAACCGACACCACGCTGCCCGGCAGTTCGCGCGCGAACGCGGCCCAGGCGTCGAGCGGCGCATATTCGACGGCGCGGCCATCGGTTGTCTTACCGCTGCGCCAGCAGATTCCGATGAGCGGGCGCGCAAGCGGTGCGAAGGCGGCGCGCCGGCGCTCGCGCTCGTCCGGATCGGGCCTGAGATAGACGTTCGGTCTCGGAAAGCTCTCGGGCGTAGGCCGGAGGTATCGCGGCAGGCTTCCGGCCTCGACGGCCGCATTGGCGCCGCCTGCGCTCCTCAGCCAGTCGCAGCGTGCATGCACGACCCCGCCGCGGGTTTCGAAGGCGGACGGGTGCACCGCGACGTCCGGAAACGACCGCGCGAACAGACTGACCAGCCGCGGCTCGCATTCGAGCAGCACGCTGCCGCCTTCGTCCCGCGCGCGCGCGGCAAGCTCGCCGACCAGCGAAGCGAACATCACTTCGTCGCCCACACCCTGCTCCGCCGTCACCAGGAGGCGGGTCCGTTTCAGCGCCGCTCCCGTCCAGCGCGGCAGGTTGTGGTGCGGCACGGGGACTTTTCCAGGAATCTTCGTTCGTGCGGCGTAGTCCTTCCAGCCTTGCTTCAGCTCGCCCCGCGCAAGCAGCAACGTGGCCCGGTTCATGCGGATTTGCGGATTGTCCGGCTCGAGTCTGAGGGCGCGGGCGTAATGGGCCAGCGCTTCATCGTGGGCGCCGGACTCGGCGAGAATGTCGGCGACGTTGGTGAGCGCGGCGGCGTCGGCAGGGCGGCGCGCCAGGGCTTCGCGATAGTGGAACAGCGCGCGCCCGCCGTCGCCCATGTCGCGCCAGGCCGATCCCAGGGCGAGCCAAAGTTCGGGAGCGTCGGGATTGCGCGCGAGCGCGGGGCTCAGCAGCGCTTCGGCCGCCTCGGGCTGCGCATGGGAACGCATGAGATTTGCGAGATTGACCGTGGCCTCAAGCCGTTCCGGCGCCAGCGCCAGGACGCGGCGGTAGAACTCCGCCGCCGGCCGGGCGAGGCCCAGGCTCCGCGCGGTGTTGCCCAGCGCGAACAGCACGCGGACATCGTCGGGGCTTGCCGCCAGGGCGCGTTCGAATTCGGTGATGGCCTCGGCGTGACGTCCGGCGAGGGAGAGCTTCAATCCGCGGGCGTAGAAGTCCATGACCCGTTGTGGGGCACACCGCGTTAAGACGGCGTTAAGCAAATGAGCAAACCTCTTAAGCGGGCCTTAAGCGCCTCGTTGCAGACTGCGTACAAGGACGAGAAGGCCATGGTTTCCGTCATCAACTTCGATTCGAGTCTTCTGCTCAGCTACTATCAGGCCAAGATCGCCGCGAGCTTGGCGAACTCGCCGCCCAGCACGGGCAGCGGGTCGTCTTCTTCCTCGTCTTCCTCGGGCTCGGGCGCGTCCTCCGCGACCGCGAGCGACGTGCTGCCGTGGAATCAGACGGCGCCGGCGCAGGAAGTGCAGGATGCCCAGGCCCTCGAGACCACGAACTTCATCGACTTGAGCAAGGTGCCGGTGTTCGGGGGCGTCACCTCGGATGCCAAGACCGAGCAGGACAACCAGAAGCTCTTTGCGCTCTACAACGCGGTCAACACCCTCATGGACCTCGCCTCGATGTCCGCGCGCGACGGTACCAGCGCCGGCCAGATGACGGGATACAACACGCGTTTCCAACAGGGCCTGTCGCAGATCGAAGCCTTCGTCAAGAGCGAGAGCTTCAACAACTTCTCGCTCCAGGCCGCGTCCGCGAGTTCATCCGTCGTCGGCACGGCCAAGATCCCGTCGACCACGTTCGGCTATACCGGGGCTTCGGTGCAGGCCGACGACAACGTCGGCGATCCGATACCGGGGCTTTCGACGGATCAGAGCTTCACGGTCTCCGTCACCAAGAGCGGCGTCACCAACAACATCGAAATCGATCTGTCCGACGTCGACGGTCCGCTGACGATCGACAACATCGACAAGTACGTAAATCAGCAGCTCAGCGACGCGGGCTGCACCTCCCGCTTCAAGCGGGTCATCACCGAAGGATCGGTCGACGATCCGACCAACGCGTCCTGGGGTATCGGGATCACGAGCGGCGCGGGCGAAACGATCTCGCTGTCCGCGCCCGCCGCGACGCCGGCGCTCTATCTCGCCAACACGTCCGGTCTCACGGCCCCCAAGGGCGATTCCGTGGCCGACAGCCAGGGCCGCCTCTTGAAGCTGACCACGAGCGGCGTCCAGCAGGGCGGCTTCAGCACCACTATGGCGCCCGACACCGGAACGTCGACGGCGGCCGCAACCGCGGTCGACGCCAGCGGCAACGTCTACATGCTGGGCAACGCCACCGGCGATTTCGGAAGCCAGCTCAACCAGGGCGACCAGGACGTTTATCTGTCCAAGTATGACTCGGCGGGCAATCTGCAGTGGACGGAGCTTCTCGGCAGCAGCGGCACGGCCTCGGGCATGTCGCTGGCGGTCAGCCCGACGGGCGGGGTGGTCGTGGCCGGCTCGACCAATGCCGATCTCACCACCAGCGCCGTTGCCAACGGCAACAACGACAGCTTCATCACCAAGTACGATGCCTACGGCAACCAGGTGTGGACCACCCAGCTGCAAACCCTCAACAAGAACCAGGCGAACGCGGTCAGCGTCGATGCGAAGGGCAACGTCTATTTCGGCGGCCAGACCTCCGGCGTGATCTCCGCCGGACAGACCACGGCCGGCGGGACCGACGCCTACCTCGCCAAGCTCGATTCCAAGGGCAATGTCGTCTACGAACAGCAGTTCGGAACCACCGGCAGCGACGCGGTCGCCGCCACCGCGATTTCGGCCTCGGGCGATCTCTACGTCGCCTCGGTGCAGAATGGGCAGGCGGTGCTGTCGAAATACACGGGCGGGGACGCGACCCAGACACCCGCGTGGCAGATGAATCTCGGCGATCTGCAGGGCGGTTCGATCAGCGGACTCGCGGTTTCGGGCGACAAGATTTACGTCTCTGGCACGTCCATGAACGGCTCGCTCGGCGCCAACGTGACCAGTCCGAGTTCGGGGGGCAACGACGCGTTTATCGCCGGCGTCACCGATGCCGGCACCAGCGCCACCAGCGATTTCGTCAGCTATGTCGGCACCTCCGGCACGGAAAAGGCCGGCGCCGTCGCGGTGGGACCGGACGGCACCGTATACCTCACCGGCAGCACGACCGGCACCTTCGCCGGCGAGAGCCGCATCTACCAGAACACCAACAACATGTTCGTCGCCGCCATGACGGGCGATGGCCAGGTCCAATGGGCTCATCAGTACGGCGGCGCCGACGGCCAGGCCTCCGGTCAGGGTATTGCGATCGATCCGAACGGTTCGAGCGTGCTCGATGCGCTCGGGCTGCCGCGCGGCACCGTCAGCTCCAGTCAAAGCCCCGGGCTTCTGCAGGCCACGACGCTGCGGCCGGGCGATTCCTTCAAGGTCGCGATCCAGGGCACGGCGGCCCGCACGTTCACGGTCACCGTGGAATCCGGCGAAACGCTTCAGTCGCTGGTGAACAAGATCAACATCGAGTTCGGAACCACGGGCAAGGCATCGGTCTATTACAGCGGCGGCGAAGCGCTGAAGCTCACGGTGTCGCCCGGTGTTACCGCCAAGATTCTGCCGGGCACCGGAGGTTTCGATGCCCTGGCGTCGCTCGGGATCCAGCCTTGCACCCTGACGGCGGCGGCCAGTTCGAGCTCATCCACTTCCTCCTCGACCTCCTCTTCGTCGTCATCGTCCACCTCGTCCTCCACGTCGACGCAGGTCTTCGGTCTCGGTCTCAACAGCAGCCTGGACATATCGACCGCGGCCGGTGCGTCGAATGCGAAAACGCAGCTCAGTAACGTGCTCAATGCAATCCAGCTGGCCTATCAGAAGACCAACACACCTGCAGGCAGCACGGCTGCCGGGACGAGCGGCGCCAGCCTGACAAGCGGCAGCGTGGACGCCTACACCCTGTCGAAACTGTCGAGCTACAATCTCGCCCTCAGCATCCTGGGCGGTTCATCCAGCACGACGGCGTAGAGCACCTGCCCGGCTGGCATTTCCGCTCTGCTCGAAAAGGGGCGTGGGAGACGGCGAGCCCGGAGTTTTCACACCACGCTGTTGAACACGATCGCGCCCTTCGCGGGGCGATACGCGGAAGCCGCGGGTGAGTAGGTGCACATGGGCGCGCGCCGGCGTTCCACCTCGTCGGCCACGGCCTTGACGATGCCTTCACTGGCGTTCTTGACGCGCGTAACGAGCCGCGCATGCAGGCCGAGGGCGTCCTTGAATTTGGACGTGACCGCAACCAGGCGCCTGCGCAGCTCGGCGGGTGCCTTCCTGGTCCGAGCGGGATCGAGATTCGTCACTTCGCGGCCGTATATCGCCGAAAGCCGCTGGATCTCGGGATCGAGCGTGCGCATCTCCTGCGGCCGGCCCGCTTTCAGCGCCGCGATGTCGGCTTCGATCGCCTCCACCAGCCGTTCTGCCATGGCGATGATGAGGTTGATCTTCTCGGATTCGGCGGTCATTGCGCGACCTCCTGGCCCTTGAGAAGCTCGCGCGTGATGCTGTCGGCGAGGCCGATCCCGCCCTGGGAGGCGATCTGCTTGCCGTATTCGTCGATCATCAGCGAGCGGAAGACTTCCTCGCCTTGTCCGCCGCCGAACGGCGGATCGGTCGAAATCCCCTCGAACATCGAGCCCAGCATCTGCGACAGGAACACGGACTCGAAGTCCTGGGCCGCCTTCTTCGCCGCGGCCGCATTGGCGGCGGCGTGCGGGACCTGGGCCGGGGCGAACCGCGACGCCGCGAAGGTTGTGGCGACGTCGGGCGTCATCCGATCACCTCGATCTCGGCCTGCAGGGCGCCGGCCGCCTTGATCGCCTGAAGGATCGAAATGATGTCGCGGGGTCCGACGCCGAGCGCATTGAGGCCGTCGACAAGGTTCTGCAGCTCCACGCCTTCCTGCATGACGACGACCTTGTTGCCTTTTTCCTCGTCGACGTCGATGGAAGTGCGCGGGACGACCTGCGTCGTGCCGTTGGAGAGCGGTCCGGGCTGGCTCACCTGCGCCGTCTCGTTGACGCGGATGGTCAGATTGCCTTGCGCGATCGCCACGGTGGAGATGCGCACGTCGGAGCCCATTACGATCACGCCGGAACTCTGGTCGATGATGACTTTGGCGGGCACGTCCGGATTGACCTTCACCTGTTCGACGTCGGTCAGCAGGCCGACGACGCCGCCCTGGTAATTGGCCGGAACGGTCAGTTTCACGGTTGCCGGATCGCTGGCTTCCGCCACCGCACCGCCCAGATAGGCGTTGACTGTCTTGGCGATTCGCGTGGCAGTGGTCAGATCGGGATTGTGCAGCGACAGTTTCAGCGTGTGTTCGTCGGCAAGCGAAAAGCCGATCTCGCGCTCGACCGTGGCGCCGTTGGAGATGCGGCCCGAGGTGGGAACCCCGCGGGTCACGCTGGCGGCGTCGCCCTGCGCGGTGAAGCCGCTGATGGCCACCGGCCCTTGCGCTAGGGCGTAGATCTGGCCGTCGGCGCCGAACAGCGTCGTGACCAGAAGCGTTCCGCCCTGCAGGCTCTTGGCGTCGCCCATGGCGCTGACCGACACGTCGATGCGCGTGCCCGTGGCGGCGAAGGCCGGCAGGTTGGCGGTCACCATCACCGCAGCCGTGTTCTTGGTCTGCATGGTGGTGCCGCGGGTGTTGACGCCCAGGCGTTCGAGCATGGTCTGGATGGACAGCTGGGTGAACGGGGCGTTCTTCAGCGAATCGCCCGATCCGTTCAGCCCGACGACCAGGCCATAGCCCACCAGCATGTTGTCGCGAATGCCCTCCACGGCCACCAGGTCCTTGACGCGCGACAACGCCAGCGCGGGCTGGACGGCGAGGACGACAACCGCGAACACGGCAACAATCTTTCTGATGAGGCGCATGGCAAGACCCGGTTTTCCGCCTTCCTCCTTGCCAGTTTCATGCCGCGCCTGGATACAAAATAGATTAGTAAAATCAGGATATTACCGAACGCGCCCCAGGCCGCCCGGCAGAGTTTTCCCGGCAAGTTCGGATCAGTGCGCAAGCGGCCGTCTCTGATGCATCGGCGCATCGCGCGTCCGTCTTCAAACCAACATCGATGCCGGCGTATAGACTGCCCGGCTTGGGGGGAAAATTCTCGTGAAAATTGAAGCACTTATGCCCGTACTGGTTGTCCTTCTCGGCGCATGTTCGTCGCAGGCTGGCGGCGACCCGACAGTAATTGGCGAAGCGCAAGGCCGCTGCGCGGCGGTCGCACAGCAGCGGACCGAGGATGCCGGGCTGAACGGCTATACGGACGAGATGCAGAAGGCCGTCTATCGGCAATCGCTCAAGGACTGCCTCAATTGGGACGCCAAGCACGGGGCCGCTTCTCCATAACGGGCCGTCGTGCTGTGCGGCGAACCGCGCTCGCTGGTTCCGCATTAAGGGCTTTCCCCGGCGTCTCGAGACGCTAAAAGACGGGCGGCAAACACGGATCGACAACGATGGCAGACCCAAAGTACCAGGATTATCAGCTCGTCATCCTGCGCCACGGCGAGAGCGAGTGGAACAAGCTCAACCTGTTCACCGGCTGGCGCGACTGCCGCCTGTCGGATCGCGGCGTGACCGAGGCGCGCACCGGCGGCAGGACGCTGAAGGAAGCCGGTTTCGAATTCGACGTCGCCCACACCTCGCTTCTGAGCCGCGCGCTTCAAACCCTGTTTCTGGCGCAGGAAGAGTTGGACCAGCTCTGGCTGCCGGTCTTCAAGCACTGGCGTCTGAACGAACGCCATTACGGCGCACTTCAAGGCAAGAACAAGCTGGAAGCGGTCGAGAAATTCGGCGAGGCGCAGGTCAAGCTGTGGCGCCGCTCCTATGACGTGCCGCCCCCGCCGGTCGAACTGAGCTCGCCCGATTTTCCCGCCCACGACCGCCGCTACAAGGGAGTTCCGGAACGGGACCTGCCCCGCAGCGAGAGCCTGAAGGATGTGCTCGGCCGGGTCATGCCGTACTGGGAAGAGGCGATCCTGCCGGACCTCAAAGCCGGCAAGCGCGTGCTCATCGCCGCCCACGGCAATTCGCTGCGCGCGTTGCTCAAGTATCTCGAAGGCGTCAGCGACCGGGACATCACCGAGGTCGATTTGCCGACGGGCATTCCGAAGGCCTATCGTCTGAATGCGGAATGGCGGGCGTCCGATGCGCAGTTCCTGGGTGATCCCGAAGAGCTTCAGCGGCGGATCAACGCCGTCAAGGCGCAGACCAAGAAGGCGTGATCGCGCTCTAAAGAGCGCGTGCGTGGTCCTGGCCGCTGTGCTCGCCTTGTCGCCGGCGCTTGCGGCCAGGAAACCGGCGCCGCATCCGCGTCCGCGCGCCGAGCAGAGCGGTCCGCCGCCCGACAGCGACATCGACCTTTCGCACGCGGTGCCGATGAAGGATCTGCTGGGCAAGCCATCCACAGCACAGCAGTTCAAGGACCTCAGCGGCGAGCTCGCCAAGGACAAGCCGCTGGTCGACAGCGCCAGGATCCGGTCGCAAAATCTGGCCAGCGAGGCCGAGGCGTTGCAGCGCCGTCTTGTCGAAACCGCCGCGCGCGTGGAAGCACTCGAGTTCGAGAAATCGCAGATCGATTCCGACGTGGCGCGCCTGACGGCCGAGAACGATCGCCTCTCGGCAGACTTCGCGCGCGACCGGGTTCAGGTGTCGCGGCTCCTGGCGGTGCTCGAACGCCTCCAGCACGACATGCCGCCCGCCATCGTCGTGCGGCCGGACGATGCGCTCTCCGCGGCGCGCGGCGCGATGGTGATCGGGGCCTCGGTGCCCGGCATCTACCGCGAGGCCGCCGCGCTGGCGCGCCGTCTCGAGGCGTTGCGGAAAACACGTATGGCGCTCGTCGAGCGCCGCAGCGAAGCCGTCCGCACCGCGGCCCAGCTCACGGCGGCGCGTTCCGATTTGGATCAACTTTTGGCGATGAAGAAATTGGAAGCCGGCGCGGCGGCCACCCGTTATGCGGATCTAAAGGGACGGCTTGATACAATTGCCTCGCAGGCTGTCAACCTGCAGGCGTTGCTGGAGAAGGTGGCACAGTTGCGATCGGCCCCGCTGTCGCAGTCGGTGGTTACGGTTAACGCGGACGAAAGCTCGCGCGGAAAACTGGGCCGCGCCTCGCTTTTGCCGCCAGTGGTGGGCCGAGCCTCCCCCGGCGGAATGGATGGTGTCGGTGGCAGCGACGCGCCGGGAATCACCTATCTGACGCAGCCTTCGGCGCGCGTCATTGCCCCGGCGGACGGAAGGGTAATGTTCGCCGGCGCTTACCGAAAGGTCGGCCATCTCTTGATTCTGGAAATCGGCGGCGGCTACCTTGTGGTACTGGCAGGGTTGGATCGCCTCGACGTGCGCCCCGACGACGCTGTGCTCGCCGGAGAGCCGGTCGGAGTCATGTCGAAATTCGACCACGAGGCTCGGTTATACGTCGAATTGCGGCTGAACGGACGAGGAATGAGTCCCGCACCTTTCATCGCCGCCGCGTTGAGGAAGAGAACATGAAGCGCATCGCGTTGGTCGCTCTCGGAATGGGCCTTGGATTCATCAGCGCAGCCAGTCTGCTGCCGCAGGCCCAGGGTGCCAACAACGGTTCGATCTACAAACAGTTCGATCTCTTCAGCGACGCCTATGAGAAGGTGCGTGAGAACTACGTCCGCCCCGTCCAGGACCAGGAGCTGATGAACGGCGCCATCGAAGGCATGGTTTCGAGCCTCGATCCGCATTCGAGCTACATGGACGCCAAGGCCTATGCCGACATGCAAATTCAGACCAAGGGCGAATTCGGCGGCGTCGGCATCGAAGTGACGATGGAAGACGGCCTCATCAAGGTGATCTCGCCGATCGACGACACGCCCGCGGCCAAGGCCGGGCTGAAGACCGGCGACTTCATCGCCGCCATCGACGGCAACGCCATTCAGGGCATGGGCCTCAACGACGCCATCGACAAGATGCGCGGCCCCGTCGGCACCAAGGTCACGCTCACCGTGCTGCGCCAGGGCGAGAAGAAGCCGTTCGACGTGGCGCTGACCCGCGCCGTCATCCACGTCGACAGCGTCAAATGGCACCGCGAGGGCGACATCGGCTACATCCGCGTCAGCGCCTTCAATGAGGAAACCGATTCCGGCGTCGAAAAGGCGGTGCGCGATCTCAGAAAGCAGATCGGCCCCTCGCTCAAGGGCTACGTGGTCGACCTGCGCAACGATCCGGGCGGCCTGCTGGAGCAGGCCGTCTACGTCGCCAACGATTTCATCAACAAGGGCGAGATCGTCTCCACCCGCGGCCGCAACCCGAACGACACGCAGCGCTACTCCGCCTCGCGCGGCGACATCGGCGACGGCAAGCCGGTGGTGGTGCTGATCAACGCCGGCACGGCTTCGGCTTCCGAGATCGTGGCGGGCGCGCTGCAGGACCACAAGCGCGCCGTCGTCAT
>DATKOE010000181.1:0-16920 GCA_035524815.1 Rhizomicrobium sp. | reverse complement strand
GTTCGCCGCCTGCTTCGTCGCCACGCTGATCCTGTCGCCGGCGTTCAAGCCCCAGCCGCAGAAGCCCTGATCGCGCCTTCGTCTTCGAGTATCGCGACGCCACGGAACGACCTCGCCGGCGCAAAAGCGCGCGCGATCCGGCCGCATCATTCCTCCGCAGCGGCGAGTGATTGCAATTAAGGTGGAAACGCAGGAGTACGCGGGTGTCGCAGCGGCAACGTCTGCATGTTCTCGCGGGAGATTTACCAAGCTGCTAAGCTCGCGGAGTCGCGTTGGGGACGCGCAAGCGGGACAGTCTTGTGTGGGGGTGGTGGCGTGAGTTCTTCTGAAGCTTCGGGCGTGCCGGCGGCGAACGGCAACCTGGAATTTTCCGATCTTATCAAGGCGGCGGACGCGCTGATTCAAACGCAGCGTCTGGGCGGATACGGGCGGTTCATCGCTCCGTTCACGAGCCAGTTCAAAGCCAGTCTGCGCGAGAGCTTTCCCGCCGACATGGCGACCTTCCAGGCGACCGACACCAACGAGCGCAAAGCCATCGTGGACGCGCTCAAGATGCGCTGCATCACGTTCGCCGTCTTCCTGGCGTTCACCGCCGGCCTCTGCCTGATCGTGACCGACAGAATGGGTTTCGATTTCGGCGATCCGACCAGCGCTCTGCATGCCTTTCTCATCTTCCTGGCGTGCGCGGGCCTGGCGTGGGCCCTGCGATACTGGATTCGGCACGAGTACCTTCACACCATCGGCGGCGACGCGACGCTGTTCGCGAACTACTTCTTCAAGGAACTCACCAACATCCACGATCGGGCGATCAACGCGATCCGCGCCTCGAATAGCGATCTCATGCTGTCGTCGGCGTGGCCGGAGCGCTCCGCCGGCTGGATCAAGATCGCGCTCTGGTACGGCAAGCGCTACGAGAACCTGGACCGCTACGTGACCGCCGCGGCCTGGCGCGTGGAATCGCGCTATCGCATCATCGAGCGCAGCTTCGTCGCGCTGAAAAGCGTCACGCTCGTCGCCGTCGTCGCCTGGATTGCCTGGCACTTGTGGAGAACGCCGCCCGCCCACCCGTACGGCTGGATCCTGATCCTGGCTGCCGCGGCGGCCTATGTCGCGATCACGCTGCTGTGGTGGGGCGTGCGCAACAAGACAAGCAACGCCTACTGGGCAGAGCGCTTCCGGGTGAGCGTGGTCGGCTTCGACGAGCAGAAGGAGCACATCTACAACCAGGTCGCCAACGTCGTCGCCGGCGACAAGAAAATGCTGATGAGCGACAAGCGCAACGTCGGCGAGAAAAAGAACAGCTGAGCGCCGGCCCGGAAACAACACCATCGAGAACGTGTCTGCGCCGCGCCCGACAGCGCGACGCCGCGATCAGCCGCCGCGGGAGGCGCGATAGCTGCGCCAGTCACCGCCGGCAATGAACAGCCGGGACCGGCTCGCGCCGAGAACGAGTTCGTCGTTGTACTCGTAGATGTAGGCGCGCATTTTGCCGCCGTGCGCGGTCGTCACCTCGATCGGCTTGCGGATATAGAGCGAACCGGTGCCCTTCATGCGATCGAGAGGCGAGGCGTCGGCGGCGTTGTAGCGCTCGAATCGGTCCATATCGGCGACGACTGTGGGGTCGTCGATCTCGTAGAGGTCACCCGCGACGTCGGGCGCCTCCGCATCGCATTTCACCCCAGGATACTCGCCGAGATCGAACAGGAAGCCGCCGAACCTGCACCGGTCGACGAAGTGGATGCGCCCTTCCAGGCCGAGTTCGATGAATCCCTTCTCACCCTGGCGCAACGAGCCGTACAGAACGATGTGGCGCAATGGATCGGTCACCCGGGCCTCCAGCGAAGCAGGTCCACATTGGTTATTCCCAATAGACCCAGGCATCAACACCTTTGGCGCCGCCGCTTCGCTGTGCGTTGTTCGGATAAACGCGAATCATTCTTCGCCTGACCGGGGATCGCGCGTCGTCCTTGGCGGCGTATCCCATGGCGGCATCCAGTCTTCTGACGGCTTTGAGCTCCCCGCCGCGCGCAATGCGATAAAGCGTGCCGGGCGTGACGGCATCGCCCTCGCGCTCCGCAGCCGCGGCGTAGCCGAGCGGGGAGGCGCGAAGTCCCAAGGCACGCACCTCGTCGGCGGCCCTGCGCTTCAGGTTGTCGGGCAGAAAAAGAAAATCGTGGCTCGCCACGCCTACGCGGCGCGCCAGGCGCTCATAACCCATCCTCAGATAGCGCCGCAGAATCGCGTGATCGTCGGTCTTGATCAGGCTGAACCAGTAATCGAAGAACGCGTCGGCGTCGGAACCGAGCAGCTGCCGGTTATCGACGATGTACATCACCGCTTCGAGATAGTTCAGGAGATTGTCGAGTTGCTGCAGCTCGCGCTTTTCTTCCTGGCTGAGCGGGAGATTGCGGTCGGTGACCCGGCGCTGAATCAGGAACCGCACGCGCTCGTCGAAATCGTATTCGATCATCTGCCGCGGTTTTTCGAAGCCGGTGTGGTTGTAGAAATGCCGGAAGAGGTCGAGGCTCCAGCGCGCCGCCGAGGATCTGACCGAGCGCCTGTAGGTGTAGAGAACCCACGCTCCGCCAACGAGAAAGCCGAAGTCGTAGAGAATATTCGCCGCCTGCGCGGCATTGGCCAGATTCGGTATCATTCCATCCCCCCGGATGGACAAAGTATCCCGTTCGGATAAGATTTCCGCAACAGCGACTGCTGCTGCTTGTTTTCATTATCAAGCCAAGGCGTTTCGGGGGGCGTGGGGGGTATTGGGACAGTTTTCACTGACCATGCCGTTCGGCAGGAAATCCGCAGCGGCGTGGCACCCGACGGTCGGTCTGGAAGAGGAATTCTTCATCTGCCGCGCCGATGACCGCTCGGCCGTCGTGCCGCTTGACGGCGATTTTCTGGCGAAGCTGCGGGACGCAATCCGTACGCGCTATCCGCCCCGGTCCAAGCGGGCATTTCACAACGTCCAGCCCGAGGCCTTCGCTTGCCAGGTGGAACTCGCCAGCGGCGTTCATGGCGAAATCGAGTGTGTGATCGCCGACTTCCTCGCCATGCGCGGCGCGCTGCAACAGGCGTTCCTCGATCGCGGGCTGGACATTCTGCCGCTGGGTACGCATCCCGACGCAGACTGGGCGGACGCCGGTCCGCCTCACGCCGGACGCATGCCTTATCTGCTCAGCTTCGCCGGGCAGCGCATGCTCACCTGCGGCTTCCATGTTCACGTGGGCATGCCGGGCGCAAGGCACCGCTTTGCGTTTTTCCAGTTCGTTCGCCCGTTCCTTCCTCTTCTGCTGGCGCTGGGGAGTGCCAGTCCGCAGTGGCGCCGCTTGACGGCGGGATCGCGCAACTGCCGCATCAGCGTCTTCGGCGCGGTGCGCCACGGCGGCGTGCCGCCCCTGATGGACGCGAGGGAGTTCGATAGTTTCCGGCAGTCGATCCGCAAAGCGCCGGTCATCCAAAACGAAATCGACCAGCCGAGCTGGTTCGTGCGCCCCAGCATCTACTGGCCCACCGTCGAAGTGCGGGTCATGGACGCCAACCCCGACGTCGAGCGCAATCTGGACATCGCGGCGCTGATTCAGGCGCTCGCCGCATTCAGCCGCCGCCGCATCCGCATCGCCGGCAGGCCGGCCCGGCGCCGGCCCGCGTCCGGCCTGTGGCCGTGGGCCCGCCTGCCGTTCGTGACAGTGCGGGAACCCGAATGGCTGATCACCGACAATATCTGGCGCGTCGAAAAGGACGGAATGGAAGCTGGGCTTCTGTTCTGCCGCGACGGCCGCGCCAGCCCCAGGATCGGCGTCGTGCCGGTCGCCGAGTTCGGCGCGCGATGGCTCGAACGGCTGAGAGGCGATTTCGCGGCGCTCGGGACAATCGAACGCCATCGGCGCCTGCTGCAGGCGCTGGGATCGGCGTAAGCGCGACGCGGCGCCTCAGGCTCCGGTTGCAGAAAGCCTGACGGCTCCCTGGATGAACTGAAGCACGTCGGCGTTGAAGCGGTCGGGCATGGTTTGCGCCAGGCCGTGCGGCGCGCCGGGATAGACCTTCAGCTCCGAGCCTTTCACGATCTTATGCGCTTTCAGCGCGGCCGCGCCGATCGGCACGATCTGGTCGTCGTCGCCGTGGATGAAGAGCGTGGGCTTGTCGATCTTTTTCAGGTCGGGCGTGTAATCCACTTCCGAGAATTCGTGGATGCAGTCGTAGATGCCTTTGATGCCTCCCATTATGCTCTGAAGCCAAAACGACTGGCGCAAGCCGTCGGAGATGTGCGCGCCGTCGCGGTTGAAGCCGTAGAACGGCAGCGACAGGTCGATCCAGAACTGCGAAACGTCTCCCGCCACGCCGCGCCGGATCGAATCGAAGGCCTCCTTCGGCGTGCCTTCGGGATTGGAGGCGGTCTTGAGCATCAGAGGCGGCACCGCGCCCACCAGCACCACTTTGGCCACGCGGCTCGTGCCGTGACGGCCGAGGTAGTGGGCCACTTCGCCGCCGCCGGTGGAATGGCCGATTATGATCGCGTCCTTGAGATCGAGATGATCGATCACCGCCGCCAGATCGTCGGCATAGGTGTCCATGTCGTTGTGATCCCAGGTCTGGTCGGAGCGGCCGTGGCTGCGCCGGTCGTGCGCGATGACGCGGTAGCCGCGCTGGCCGAAATAGAGCATCTGGTTGTCCCAGGCGTCGGCCGTCAGCGGCCAGCCGTGCGAAAAGACGATGGGCTGGCCCTGGCCCCAGTCCTTGAAGAAAATTCTGGCGCCGTCTTTGGCGGTGACGTGAGGCATGGCGGTCTCCTGTCGGGGCTTTTCGTTGCGATTAAGTCATATTCGCAATTATCGCGAAAGTGCATGACGCGAACGTGACGGTGCGTTCGCCGGAATAAGACGGCGCGCCAACGCGTATGATCAAGGAAATCACGGCGGAACTTCGCATGCGCGTGCTGGAACCGGTCGTCCTGCCCGTCGGTGGCCTCTCACGCGGACGCTTCGACCGCCTGACGCGCTGGATGCACTGGACGACGGTGTTCCTTGTCGTCTTTCAATTCGCGAGCGGCTGGTCTTTTGCGCTTGCGGAAGGCACGCCGCTGTTTGCGCCGCTGCTGCTGCTCCACCGCTCGTCGGGCGCGACGGTCTGGGCGATCACCGCGTTGCGCTTCGCCTGGCGGTCGAGCCTCGCGCACTTTCCCCCGTTTCCCGGGGACCTGCCGCGCGTCATGGAATGGGCCGCGAAAACGAGCGAACGGGCGCTGTACCTGCTGCTCGTTTGCGAACCGCTGGCGGGATTTGCGGACTCGGCCTGGCGCGGCCGGCCGTTCGATCTCTTCGTGTGGAGCGTGCCGGTGCTGGTGCCGCGCGATATCGCGCTGGCCGAGTTGTTCCACCAAATCCATGTGTGGGGCGCGGTCGCCCTTGCCGGACTTGCTTGCGCGCACGCGGCTGCCGCGCTGTTCCACCATTTCATTTTGAAGGACGACGTGCTCGAAGCCATGCTGCCGTGGGCCGCGAGGAGATAGGTTGGGACTTAATCGGAAGTGCCCAGCTTCTTCGCCGGCGGGGCGCCGGAAAGCACTTCCTTCACCTTGGCGGCCAGTTGCTTCAGGCCGAACGGCTTGGGCAGGAAGTAGAGGTCCTCGGCCTTCTCGTCGTTGCGGCGGAAGGCTTCCTCGGCATAGCCCGACATGAAGATGACGGCGATGTCCGGGCGGATCGTGCGCACGGCGCGCACCAGCGTCGGGCCGTCCATGTTGGGCATTACCACATCGGTGATGATGAGATGGATCTGCGCCTTGTCGGCGCGCACGTGGTCGAGCGCCTCTTCGCCGCCGGATGCCTCGATCACGTTGTAGCCGCGCATGCGAAGCGCGCGCGCCGCGAAGCTGCGCACGGCTTCCTCGTCTTCCACCAGCAGGATGGTGTCCTGGCCGGTGACGTCGCGCGGGGCGGCGCGCTCCTGCTCCTGCGCGGCGGCGGCCTGCTCGGCGCGGAAGCGCGGCAGGAAGATGCGGAACGTCGTTCCCTTGCCGATTTCGGATTCCACCGTGATGAAGCCGCCCGTCTGCTTGACGATGCCGTAGACCGTGGCAAGGCCCAGGCCGGTGCCCTGGCCCACCGGCTTGGTGGTGAAGAAGGGATCGAAGATCTTGCCCAGGATCTCCTGCGGGATGCCGGTACCGGTGTCGGCCACCTCGATGCGCACGTAATCGCCCGCCGGCATGATGGCGGTGCCGAGCGCGGCGGCCGCGGCGGTGGTCTCGTTGGCGGTCCTGATCGTCACCGTGCCGCCGTCGGGCATGGCGTCGCGCGCGTTGACCACGAGGTTGATGATCGCGTTGGAAAGCTGCGCTTCGTCGGCGTGCACCGGCCACAGGTCGCTGCCGTGCTCCAGCTTGAGGTCGATGCCCTCGCGCAGCAGGCGGCGCAGCATCAGCGCCAGTTCGCCAACGACCTCGCGCACGACCAGGACCTTGGGCTGCATGGTCTGCTTGCGCGAGAAGGCGAGAAGCTGCCCCACCAGCGTCGCGGCGCGTAGCGCGTTCTGGTGAATCTCGTTGATCTCCTTGAACGAGGGATCGCCCGCCTGGTGGCGCATCAACAGAAATTCGGAATTGCCGATGATGACGGTGAGCAGGTTGTTGAAGTCGTGCGCCACGCCGCCCGCGAGCTGACCCACGGCCTGCATCTTCTGCGACTGCGCGAACTTGATCTCGAGCGCCTTCTGCTCGGAGACGTCGAGCAGGTAGAGCACGACGCGTCCGTCCGCCACCGGATGGGCGAACAGCTCCGCCATGCGCTCGCCCTGTCCGGCGGCGCGCACCTCCACCGAGCCGGCATCGGATTCGCCGCGTGCGGCGCGGGTGATCAGCTCCAGGGCACGGTCGCGGTCGGAGGGTTCCACCAGTTCGCCGAACGCCTTTCCGGCCAGCGCGCCCGCGGACGCGAAGAAGGACCGGAACGCGCCGTTGACTTCGCCAAGGCGGCCTTCGGCGTCGGCGAACGCCACGCCCATCGGCGCATCGCGGAATACGTCGCCACTGGCCTCTGGCCGTGCCGGTGCGCGCGCGTTCGCCATCAGCCGCGGCGTGAACCACCACACCGCCTGCCGGTCGCGCAAGGGACGCACCGCCGCCACGATCTCCAGTCCCGGCGCGACCAGAAACGCCTCCTCGCGCGCGGCGCCCTCGGCCGCCGCCTTGGTGAGGCGGTAGAGCACGGCGGAGGAGGCCTCACCTGCGAGCGCCAGTTCCGGCGGCGCGGCGGCATCGCCTTCCGAACCCGCCATGCGGCGGTAGACATCGTTGCAGTCGAGCACGGCCCCATCGGCCGAAGTGATGGCCCAGGCGACGTTGGCGCGCGCCGCCGCTTCGGCGATGCGGCGAGGTTCGCCCGCCGTCTGACGCCGCAACAGGCCGAAGAGATAAAGCCCGCCTACCGCGGCGATGCCGAGCAACAGAGCGATGCCCGCCCATTGCGCCAGGGCGGGCGCGGAAACCGCCAGGACCGCGGCCGCAAGCGCCAGCGCGACAAATCCCAGCGCGGCCCAGCGCCAACGGCCGGCCGGCACACCAGGGTCACTTTCAACGATGCTGCGTAGCGCCATACTGATTCGAACCTGGCCGACCTTAGGCAATTTTGCCGCCCTGGAAAAGCAAGGCGCGGGGATGGCTTGCGCCGAACCCGGCCACTAAAGTGAACAAAATGAAGGGATATTTGCAGCCCGGGAGTTTGCGTAGAGCCCCGCTTGCGGCGGGATTGGTCCTGGCGGCCTCGGCCGCCGAGGCGCACCCCTCGCACTGGGTGGCGAGCTGGTCCGCCGCGCAGCAGATCGTCGAGCCCGAGAACATGATCCCGCCGCAGGATTTGCGGGATTCGACTCTCCGGCAGGTCGTGCGCGTTACGGTCGGCGGATCGGCGTTCCGGCTCATGATCTCGAACGCCTTCGGCACCGAACCTCTGCATCTTGAGGCCGTGCACGTCGCAAGACCGGCAGGGGCGGGTGCGATCGACCCGGCCACGGACCGGACTGTGACTTTCTCCGGCCGCTCCGATGTGGTCATTCCGGCAGGCGCAAGCTGGCTGTCCGATCCCGTCGCGGCGCCGGTGCGGCCATTTTCGGATATCGCCGTCACCATCCAATACGGCGAGCCGCCGGCGGTCGAAACCGGCCACCCCGGTTCGCGGGTCACGTCGTTCCTGGCGCCGGGCGACCGTGTATCCGATGTGCGCCTTGCCGATCCCAAGACAGTGGATCACTGGTATCAGCTTGCGGATGTCGAAGTCGCCGCGGCGCCGCGTGCGCGCGCCGTCGTGGTCCTCGGGGATTCGATCACCGACGGCCGCGGCTCGACCACCAACGGCAACGATCGCTGGACGGACGCGCTGGCCCGCAGGCTCGCCCCGCGGGGAACGGCAGTCCTCAATGCGGGGCTCGGCGGAAACCGCCTGCTGGACGACGGCAAGGGTCCCAACGTTCTGGCGCGCTTCGATCGCGACGTGCTGGCCCAGCCGGGCGTGGCAGCCGTGGTGGTGCTGGAGGGCATCAACGACATCGGCACGCTCACATTCGAGCATCCCGTCCCGCCCGCCGAACACGAGCAGCTGGTCGCGCGCATGATCGCAGCCTATGGACAGATCGCCGCGCGCGCCCACGCGCATGGGCTCAAGGCCTATATCGGCACGATCATGCCGCTCATGGACAACCGGTACTATCACCCCGATGCCGCGAATGAGGCCGACCGCGCAGCGGTCAACGCCTGGATCCGCGGGCAGAGGCTGTTCGACGGCGTCATCGATTTCGACGCGGCGATGCGCGATCCGATCAAGCCTGACCGCCTCAATCCGGCCTACGATTCGGGCGACGGGCTGCATCCGGGGCCGCAGGGCTATCGCGTCATGGGCGAGACGGCGGCGGCCGCGCTGCTGTCGGCTCCAAACCCGATGCTGCACGCGCATATCCGCAAGCGCGCGCGGAAGTAATTCATGGACAGGGGGATATTCATGAAATGGCTTGCGGCACTCCTTGCTTTTGCAGCGCCTGCCTTTGCGGCGCCGCAGCTCGCATTGACCTTCGACGATCTGCCGGCACATGCGCCGATGCCGCCCGGAACGACCCGGGTCGAGATCGCCAAGACGATCATCGCCGCGCTGCAAGCGGCCGGGGTTTCGTCGGCGACGGGGTTCGTGAACGGGGGGTTGCTGCAGCAGGAGCCCGAAGCTGCGCCAGTGCTGCAACTGTGGCACGAGGCCGGCTTCGGGTTCGGCAACCACACCTGGTCGCATCCCGGTCTCAGCAAGCTGACGGTCGAAGACTTCGAGGCGGACGTGCTGAAGGGCGAGCAAGTGCTGGCCGAAAACTCCGCGGGCGCGGACTGGCACTGGTTCCGCTATCCCTTTCTCGACGAAGGCGACACGCCGCAGAAGCGGGCGGCCGTGCGCAGTTTTCTCGCCTCGCGCGGCTACCGGGTCGGCACCGTGACCATGACGTTCGACGACTGGGCCTACAGCGAGCCCTACGCCCGCTGCGCGGCAAAGGACGATCAGGCCTCGATCGCCGAGATGGAGAGGGATTATTTCGCGGCGGCGGAAGACAGCCTCGATCATTCCCGCAAGCTGTCGGACGAGCTTTACGGCCGCGACATACCCTACGTGCTGCTGATGCATTTGGGCGCCTTCGAGGCGCGCACCATGCCGAAGCTGCTGGCGTTCTATCGCGCGAAGGGATTCGAATTCGTGTCGTTGGCCGAAGCCGAGCGCGACCCGTACTATGACGGATTCGTCGATCTCGCTGCACCCGCGCCGCCGACCGATCTCGAACATGCGGCACAGGATGCCAGGCTTGCCGCCGTTCCGGCGCGCAAGGATTTTGTGCCGGTCCTCGACAAGATGTGCCGCTGACGCATGATCCATTCAGATTGAATCGGATCATGCGTGGGGTTCTTTGCTGTTCGCGCAATCCGGCGGAAAACCGCGTCACACTTTTCCGGATTGCGCTCTAATTGCGCTTGAGCTTGCCCGTCAGCTTGAGGACGTAGCCGATGACCTGGGCGACGGCCTTGTAGTGTTCGGGCGGGATCATCTCGTCGACTTCGACGGAGGCGTGCAATGCGCGGGCGAGCGGCGGGTTTTCCACGACCGGCACGTTGTGCTCCTTGGCGACTTCGCGAATCCTGAGGGCGAGCTGGTCGACGCCCTTGGCGACGCAGACCGGCGCCGCCGTCTTGCCGGTCTCGTATTTGAGCGCCACGGCGTAATGGGTCGGGTTGGTGATCACCACGGTGGCCTGCGGCACGGCGGCGATCATGCGCCGCTTGGCGCGCTCGAGCCGGATGGCGCGGATGCGGCCCTTGATCATCGGATCGCCTTCGGTCTGGCGGAATTCCTCCTTGATCTCCTGCTTCGACATCCGGTTGCGCTTCATGAACTGGAAGCGCTGCATCAGGTAGTCTACGACGGCGATGAAGGTCATCGAGGCGAGCGTGGCGATCAGCACCTTGTAGAGCAGGTGCATCATGTCGCCGGCGACGGCCTGGGGGGTCTGCTCCAGCACGCCTTCGAGCGCGCCGCGTTCGGGCCAGAGCTGCGTCCAGATCGCCGCGCCGACGATGGCGATCTTCAAGAGTCCTTTGGCCAGATTCATGAAGCCGTCGGCGCCGAAGATGCGTTTGAACCCGCTCATCGGCGACAGCCTGCTGAAGTCGGGCTTGATCCGGTCGAACGCCAGTACGGGGCGATGCTGCAGCAGGTTCGCGGCAAGGCCCGAAGCCATCAGCATGCCGAGAACGGGTCCGACGACGATGAGGAGCTTGACGAGGACGTGGCGCATCAGCGCCATGAGTTCGCCGGGATCGGTACCCAACTCGTCCGGATTGGCGAGGAAGATGCGGAACAGGCGCGTCAGTTCGCCGGCGGCCGATTGCGCGAAGACGGCGATGGCGAGCGTGCCGCCCAAGAGCAGGATGAGGGTCTGAAGCTCCGGACTCTTGACGATGTCGCCGTGTTCGTGGGCCTCATCGAGCCGTCGTTGTGTCGGTTCTTCGGTCTGTTGTGAAGGGTCGCGGTCGTCGGCCATCGGCTGTTCGCTTTCGCCTTCACATGAACTGCGCCATCTGGGAGGCGTAGAAGCCGAGGAACAGGCTCATCATGCTGCCGATGAGCAGCGCCATGACGACGAAGCCGACCAGGATGTTGACCGGCATGGCGACGAAGAACACTTGCAGTTGCGGCATCAGGCGCGCCAGCACGCCGAAGCCGGCATTGACCGCGAAGCCGAACACCAGGAACGGCGCTGCAAGCTGGAAGCCGAGCGCGAACGAACCGCTCACCGTGCGGATCGCCAGTTCCGCCATGTCGGCGGTGGGCAGCGGCGTACCGGGCGGGATCAGGTGATAGGAGCCGGCCACGGCGCCGATCGCCAGATGATGCAGGTTCGAGGCGAAGATCAGCACTACCGCGAGGATCGAGAGGAAATTGCCAACCACCGCGCCCTGCTGGCCGGCGGACGTGGGATCGAGAGTTTCGGCGTAGGACAGTCCGGTCTGACCCGCGATCAGGAAACCGGCAACCGACACCGCGCTGACGATGATGCGGGCGACGGCGCCGATCATCAGGCCCACCGTGACCTCCTGTGCGATCAAGACCGCGAGCGCGACGGCGTTCTCGGGCGCCGTTTGGGGGTAGGTGGTGGTGACGGTGGGGGCGAGCACGAGTGTGATCGCCAGCGCCAGAATGAGGCGCACCCGGGCCGGCACGTTGGCGTCGCCGATCGGCGGCAGAAGCATGATCATGGCGCCGGTGCGCGCGAACACGAGGAGATACACGAGGACGGCGCCCGAGAGACCTGGAAGCGTGATAGTCATTTCTCGCCGCCCTCGTGGCCCTCAGAGGTCGGAAGCCGGAAGTCGGAAATCAGAAATGCGCGGTTCTGAATTGTGATTTCCGATTTCCGGTTTCTGCACATGGCGGCTAGTAAGCCGCTATGCGCTGGGCGATGTCGGTCATCAGGCCGCCCATGGCGGCGCCGCATAACGGCAGCGAAATCAGAAGCACGACGAAGATCGCGATGATCTTGGGCACGAACGTCAGCGTCATTTCCTGGATCTGGGTCAGCGCCTGCAGGAGGCCGATGGCCAGACCGACGACCAGCGCCGTCAGCATGGCGGGCGTGATGACTTCCAGGAGCACGTAGATCGAGGAGCGTGCAAAATCGATGGCCGAAGCGCCGTCCATATCGTGTGTTCCGTCAAATCGGCATGTTCATGATCGACTGGTAGGCCGCGACCACCTTGTCGCGCACCGCCACGACCGTATCGAGGGTGAGCTCCGCGGAGTTCACCGCGTTGACGACGTCGATGATGTCGGCCTTGCCGGCGAGGTGCTGGGTGGCCATGGTCTCGCCCTGCTTGATGGTCTGCACCGAGTTCTTCAGCGCGTCCGTCAGGAATTCGCCGAAGCCTCCGGGCGCATCCGCGGGGACGACGCCCGGCGTGGGGGTGGCACTCACGCCCATCTTCGCGACGGCCTGATAGGCGGCGGCTGCGGCGGCGGGAAGTACGGCCATCGGTTGTTCCTTTCACTCGGGTTCCGCTTTCGCGGCGGCGATTGCGCGGCTCACTTCTTCAGAAGGTCGACGGTGCGCGAAAGCATGACCTTGGTGGCATCGATCACCGAGAGATCGGCCTCGTAGGAGCGCTGGGCGTCGCGCATGTCCATGATCTCGACCAGGCTGTTGACGTTCGGCAGCTTGACGTAGCCCTGCTTGTCGGCGAGCGGATTGCCGGGATCGTACTGCGTACGGAAGTCGCTCATGTCGGCGACCGGATGGCCGGAATGGACCAGGGTGGCGTTGAGCTCGCGGTCGAACTCGGTGCTCACGGTGGGGATTTTGCGCCGGTACGGCTCGCCTCCGGCGGTAGGAGACGTCGAATTGGCATTGGCGATGTTCTCGGCAATCGTCTTCATGCGGTCGGTTTGCGTCCGCATGCCGGAAGCGGCGACGGCCATCGAAGTCGAAAAGTCCATGTTCGCGCTCCTTACGAAGACCTGCCGATGGCGGTCTTCATCATGGTGATCGCCTTGGCGTAGAGGTTGGCGGCCGCCTGGAACTGCGCCTGGGTGTCGGCGACCTTCATCATCTGGGCTTCCAGCGACACCGCGTTGCCGTTGGGCGAAGCTCCGGTGTCGGCGTTCTCGGTTTCCTCGAAGCCGCCTCTGTCCTGCGAGATCGAGATGTGATGCGGATCCGTGACGGCAAGGCTGACCCCCGAAATTCGCGTCGCGCTCTTGAGGGTGGTCTCGAAATCCTGGGGCTTGAGATCGTGCGGCCGATAGCCGGGCACGTCGGCGCTCGCCACGTTCTGCGACAGCACGTCCTGGCGGCGGCCCAGCCAGGCCATGCGGTCCTTCAGCATCGTCATCAGGGGGAGGTCGCCGACTTCCATCGTTTCGCTCCGTATACCAAGTGTTAGGCTTTACGCATTCCATGCTGCGCGTGAACGATTAAGCCGCGCTTAACACAAGCGGAAAAAGCTGCCCGGCAAATTCCGTATGCGCTTAACCGCCAGTTAAGCTTGACGGCATTCAATCGCGGTCATGGACGTCCTCGATTTTGCACGCTACTTCGCCGCGCTGCTGCTGGTGCTCGGGCTGATCGGCGCCGCGGGGCTTGCCACGCGCAAATTCGGCCTGCCGGGCATCGCCAAGCCCGCCAAGATGCGCCGGCTGCAGATCGTCGAAAGCCTCATGCTGTCGCCCCGCCAGCGCCTGGCCCTCATTCGTCGCGACGGCGTGGAGCATTTGGTGCTGATTTCGCAGAGCGGCGCTTCGGTGATCGAGACCTGCATTGCGCCGCCGCCGGCGGAGCCGCAGCCATGAAGCGTCTGCCCTTCTTCGCCGCGTTGGCGCTGTTCCTCATCCTGCCCGGCGCCGCGCATGCCGCGACCCAGGCGGCCGCGGCTGCATCGCAGGCCGGCGCAGCGGCGGGCGGAGGGCTCTCCATCGATTTCTCGGGCGGCGGCCTCTTCACCGACCGCATGATGCAGATCATCGCGCTGATCACCATCCTCAGCGTGGCGCCATCGATCCTCATCATGATGACCAGCTTCGTGCGGATCGTGGTGGTGCTGTCGCTGCTGCGCACCGCGCTGGGGCTGCAGCAAAGTCCGCCCAACTCGGTCATCGTGTCGCTGGCCCTGTTCCTCACGCTGTTCGTGATGACGCCAACGCTCAAGGACGCCTATGCCTCGGGCATCGAGCCGATGATGCACAATCAGATCACGACCGAGCAGGGCCTCGACAAGGCGGCGGTGCCGATGAAGAAGTTCATGCTCGGCCATACGCGCCAGTCGGATCTGAAGCTGTTCCTCGATATGGGTGGCAAGAAGATACCCGAAACGCCCGAGGCGGTGCCGATCACGACGGTGGCGCCGGCCTTCATGCTGTCCGAGCTGAAGCGTGCGTTCGAGATCGGGTTCCTGATCTTCGTGCCGTTCCTCATTATCGACATGGCGGTGGCTTCGATCCTGATGAGCATGGGCATGATGATGCTGCCGCCGGTCATCATCTCGCTGCCGTTCAAGCTCATCTTTTTCGTGCTGGTGGACGGCTGGCGGCTGATCTCGGGCTCGCTGGTCGAGAGCTACATGCACGGCCCCCCGCCGGGGTGAGCTCTTTGCCGCAGGCTGGGCGGCCCATGCGCGATGTTTCCGTTTTGGACCTTGGACGGGCGACCCGAACAATCTTCCGTTACGGATTTGGTTGATTTTGCAATACCTAAAGCTGTGCGACCCGACACCGCGTTGCGCCTGGTCACCCGATAGCCCAGAAAATGAGCAACTATAGTCGGGAACCTCCGACGAAAACTAATGAGCCGTTGAACTCCCCATCGATTTGACGGCTTATCCGGGCCGTGGGATTCCCAGATCCTGCGGCCCATTTCTTTTGCCACTGCGGCAACTAATCTGACCGGCATGCACGATCATACCCACTGGACGAACGAACACGTGTTTCTCGGCCACGGCCACGCCCGCGCCGAGGCGCGCGCCCGTGCGGTGACCCTGCTCACCGCCGGCTTCATGGTGGTCGAGATCGTCGCCGGTCTGGCGTTCGGTTCGATGGCGCTGCTCGCCGATGGCGTGCACATGGCCACCCATGTGGGAGCCCTCGGCCTTGCCGCGGCCGCATACTGGCTGGCGCGCCGCCATGCCCACGACACGCGATTCTCGTTCGGATCGGGGAAGTTCGGCGACCTCGCGGCTTTTGCAAGCGCGATCGTGCTGGGCCTGTTGTCGGTCGGCGTGGCGGTCGAATCCGTCCGTCGCCTGATCGCGCCCGTCGGCGTTCGCTACCAGGAGGCCCTGGTCATCGCCGCAATCGGACTCCTGGTGAACATCGCCAGCGCAGCGATCCTGCACGATCCTCACGAACACGGGTACGACCACGCCCTCGAGCACCGCGACAACAATCTGCGCGCCGCATACCTGCACGTGCTGGCCGACGCTGCGACCAGCGTGCTCGCCATCGTGGCGCTCGCCTCCGGACTCTTCTTCGGGATCAAATGGGCCGATCCGCTCGTCGGCGTGGTAGGCGCGGCGGTGATCGCCTCCTGGGCCTATGGGCTCACGCGCGACAGCGCTCTGGTGTTGCTCGACGCCGAAGACGACCCGGGCATGGCCAAAGCCATCCGTGAAATCGCCGAACGGGAGGTCGGCGGCAGGGTCTTCGATCTGCATCTGTGGCGGCTCGGTCCCGGCCATCGCGGCCTCATCGTGTCGGTGGCGGGCGACGAAGCCGACGGCGAGCGCCTGAAAGCGGTATTGCGGGCGCATTACCCGAGCCTGAGCCACATCACCGTCGAACTGGCGGTCTGCTCCGATTGCGCGCGTCAGACTTGACGCCGACCGCTCCATCCCCTCTCTTTGCTGCGGCGAGGGGGATTTCATGCCGGATTGGGCGGTCGAGCTGAGCGGCGTCACCAAGCGCTTCGGCGCGCTGGCCGCCGTCGACAACCTCGATCTCAAACTGCCGCGCGGCGGCATCCTGGGTTTTCTGGGGCCGAACGGCGCCGGCAAGACCACCACGCTACGCATGCTGCTTGGGCTTTACGCTCCCGACGCGGGCAGCGTGCGCGTGCTGGGAAGCAGCGTCGGTCGCATGCGTCCGCGTGTCGGCTATCTGCCGGAGGAGCGCGGGCTGTACCGACGGATGCGCGCCGACGATGCCATCGCCTACATTGCCAGCCTGAAGGGACTATCGCGCACCGAAGGGCTGAGGCGCGCCCGCGGGCTGTTGGAGCACTTCGGGCTGGGAGCCTTTGCGCGCGTGCGCCTCGAGGGTTTGTCGAAAGGCATGGCCCAGAAGGTCCAGCTCATGGCCGCGGTGGCGCACAATCCGGACTTTGTGATCCTCGACGAACCGTTTGCCGGCCTCGACCCGGTCAACCAGGTCGAACTCCAGGATTTCATCCGCGCTCTGGCGCGCGAGGGCAAGACGATCCTGTTCTCCACCCACACGATGGAGCATGCCGAGCGCATCTGCGACCGCTTGGTCATCCTGGTACGCGGACGCAAGCAATTCGAAGGGACGCTGGAAGAGGCGCAGAGGCTGTTGCCGCGCCGCGCCCAGATCGGTGCCGACGCGGACCTCTCGTTCCTGGGAGACGTCGAAGGCGTGGGCCGCATCGAGGCACCGTCGCCGGGGCGGCCGCTATGGACGATCGAACTGAAGGAGGGCGCCGACGGACGCGCGCTGCTTCCGGCCTGCTTCGCACACGGTGTTGCCCCCAGTCATTTCGACCTGGCGCCGCCGAGCCTGCATGAGGTGTTCGTGGCCGTCGTGGAAAGGGCGAACGCAGTATGATCCGCCGCACGCTTCTCATCGCCCGCCAGGAATTCGTGAAGTACGTCACGCGGCGCGGATTCCTGATCAGCCT
>DATKOE010000180.1:0-18008 GCA_035524815.1 Rhizomicrobium sp. | reverse complement strand
GAGGCCGAGCGGTTGCGCGCCGAATAGGCGAGCAGTACGGGGGCTTCGAAGCCCGGGATCAGCCGCTTGTACGAGTTGGTCAGCGGGTTGGTGATGGCGTTGAGCGCCTTGGCGTGCTTGATGATGCCGCCGATGTAATAGAGGCAAGTGTCAGACAGATCGGCGTAGCCCGAGCCCGCGAACAGCGGCTTGCCGCCCTTCCAGATCGACTGGTGAACGTGCATGCCCGAGCCGTTGTCGCCGTACATCGGCTTGGGCATGAAGGTGGCGGTCTTGCCGTAGGCGGCCGCGACCTGATGCACGACGTATTTGTAGATCTGCAGGTTGTCGGCGCCCTTCACCAGCGAGTTGAACTTGCAGCCGAGTTCGTGCTGGGCGCTGGCCACTTCATGGTGGTGCTTTTCGGGGTTGATGCCCATGTCGCCCATGATGGCGAGCATTTCGCTGCGGATGTCCTGCGCGCTGTCGACCGGCGGAACGGGGAAGTAGCCGCCCTTGACCGCCGGACGGTGGCCGAGGTTGCCGCCTTCGTATTCGGTGCCGATGTTCCAGGCCGCCTCCACCGAGTCGATCGAATAGAAGCACTTTGACATCGAGGCTTCGAAGCGCACGTCGTCGAAGATGAAGAACTCGGCTTCGGGGCCGAAAAAGGCGGTATCGCCGGTGCCGGTCGAGATCATGTACTGCTCGGCCGCCTTGGCAATGGAACGCGGGCAACGGCCGTAGCGCTGGCCGGTCATCGGCTCGATAACGTCGCAGGTGATCGCCAGCGTGGTCTGCGCGAAGAAGGGGTCGATCACGGCAGTGTCGCAATCGGGCACCAGGGTCATGTCGGAATCGTTGATGGTCTTCCAACCGGCAATCGACGAGCCGTCGAACATGAGGCCGTTCGTCAGCGTATCTTCGTCGATCTGCGACAGGTCGAAGGTCACGTGCTGCCACTTGCCGCGCGGATCGGTGAACCGCCAGTCGACGAACTTGACCTCTTTTTGCTTGATGAGTTCCAGGACGGATTTTGCGTTTGCCATGATCGGGTCTTTCCCCTTCTCCAGTTCGGTTGGTTGGTGGTCCCTTTAGATCGCGTCCGCGCCGCTTTCGCCGGTGCGGATGCGAATCGCCTCTTCGACGTTGAGGATGAAGATCTTGCCGTCGCCGATGCGCCCCGTGCGGGCGGCCTTCTGGATGGCGTCGATGGACGCCTGCAGGCGGTCTTCGCCGATGACGATCTCGATCTTCACCTTGGGCAGGAAGTCCACGACGTATTCCGCGCCGCGGTAAAGTTCCGTGTGCCCCTTCTGCCGGCCGAAGCCTTTGGCTTCGGTGACCGTGATACCTTGGACGCCGACTTCCTGCAGCGCCTCCTTAACCTCATCCAGCTTGAAGGGCTTGATGATGGCCTCGAACTTTTTCATTCCGGACTCCTTGCGCCATTCCGCGCCGTTAAGGAATTAGCAGGGGTTGTGCCAACTTTCCGTTGGCAAAAAGCCAACACTTTCCGTCCCTTACAGGGCCGATTCGTTTGCTGCACGGGATAATGCACAAATTTTGGCCCGCATGCACAAGAAGTGTGCAGCGGGTCGCACCGCTGCTGCCTCCTTTGCCTACGGATTTGACCTCCGCGCCCAGCTCCTAGCGATCTAGATGCATGAGCCGGGCCGGAAGCGGGCGGGCGCTATTGCGGCGTGGCCGAAGTCGAGCCGGTGGACGTGCTCGAATCGCTGACGCACGCCTTCTTGGTGCCGGTCGAAGTCCTCACATAGACGAGCGTGGTGCCAGACGGGCACGACGTCATGCTGGCGCTGAGCCAGAGCAGGTTCTTCCCCTGCAGCTGCTGCATCGTCATCGTCGTCGTGGTCGAAGACGAACTCGTCGACGCGGTGGTGCTCGTGTCGTTGAGCGTTTCAGCCGAAGCGCCGGCCGCCATCGCCAGCGTCAGCGCCCAGGCATATGCCGCAAGTCTCGTGCGATGGAGGGCCATGTCATCTCCCCAGAAAGATGCCTTTGTGACTCCACAATTACACATCGGCGCTTCGGGATAAAGTCTCCGCACGGAGTTTGTGCGCCGCAGCGTCCTGGCTTATCCTCGCGTGCATGCCCGGACAACCCAATGAAATCATCACGGTCGCCGAGATGTATGCGGCGGATCAGTATGCCGCCGACCACGGCATCCCCTCGCGCACATTGATGGAATACGCCGGGCGAGCGGTCGCCGACGAGATCGTCAGGAAGAACTCCAAGCCCTGTCCCGTTCTGGTGCTTTGCGGGCCGGGCAACAATGGCGGCGACGGTTTCGTGGCAGCGCGCCTGTTGCGCTCGCGCGGGTGGGACGTGCGTGTGGCGCTGCTGGGCGAGCGCGGTGGGCTTAAAGGTGACGCCGCGTACCAGTCGGTGCAGTGGCCCGATGAGGTCGCTCCTCTGGCGCCGGCGGCGCTGGAAGGGGCCAAGGTCGTCGTCGACGGGCTGTTCGGGGCGGGACTGGCGCGTCCGCTCGAAGGTGCGGCGC
The DNA here is from genome assembly GCA_035524815.1 of Rhizomicrobium sp. Lineage (GTDB taxonomy): Bacteria > Pseudomonadota > Alphaproteobacteria > Micropepsales > Micropepsaceae > Rhizomicrobium. The sequence goes on along the minus strand of DATKOE010000180.1, from coordinate 15,505 downwards.
GCGAAACCGCCATTGCGCTGAACAATAATCCGGCGCAGGTAGTGGCGATCGACGTGCCCAGCGGCCTGCACGGCGACTACGGCAAGTCGCTCGACGGGCTGTGCGTTTCAGCCGACACCACCGTCACCTTTTTCCGGTTGAAGCCCGCGCACGTGCTGATGCCGGGGCGGATCGCCTGCGGCAGGGTGGTGCTGGCGCAAATCGGCATCCCCGATGATGCCATCGGCGCGATCGAGCCGCACATCTTCCTGAACGGGCCCGAACTTTGGGGCAACGCATTTCCGCGGCCGGATCCGCTCGGCCACAAATACTCGCGCGGACACGCCGTGGTGGTCAGCGGGCCCGCGCACGCCACCGGCGCGGCGCGGATGGCGGCGCGCGGAGCACTACGGGCGGGGGCCGGACTCGTGAGCGTCGCCAGTCCGCCCGATGCCGTGGATGTCAACGCCAAGCATCTGACCGCGATCATGGTCAAGCCGTTCGACGGCGCCAAAGGGCTCGCGAAGCTGCTGGAAGACAAGCGCTTCAACGCCGTCGCCATTGGTCCGGGCCTCGGTACCGGCGCGGGCGCACGCGAGCTGGTGCGCGCGGTTCGCGACAGCGACGCCGCGGCCGTTCTAGACGCGGACGCGCTCTTGCTCTTCGACGAAGCCGACGCGCTGTTCGGCAGGCGCTCGACCGTGATGACGCCGCACGAAGGCGAGTTCGAACGCCAGTTCCCGGGATTGCTGAAGGAGTCATGCAGCCGGGTCGAGGCGGTGCGCGCGGCGGCGCGCAGGACTGGGTGCGTGGTGCTGCTGAAGGGACCCGATACCGCCATCGCCGCGCCGGACGGGCGCGTGGCGCTATCGAACAACGCGCCGCCCTGGCTTGCCACCGCCGGTTCCGGGGACGTGCTGTCCGGCTTCGTGCTCGGTCTTCTGGCCCAGCATATGGATCCGTTTTACGCCACCGCCGCCGCGGTATGGCTGCACGGGGTGGCGGCCACGCAATTCGGCCCTGGATTGATCGCGGAGGACCTGCCCGAGCAGCTACCCTCGGTTTTCAGGCACCTGTACGAAGAGATCTAGCATGATCCCCAAGTGGCTCCGGTGGGCGCGCGAGTTGCAGGCGGCTGCACAGAGCGGCCTCGCCTACGCCGACAGTCCCTACGATCGTGCGCGCTACCAGAGCATGCTGGCGCTGTCGGCACGCATGATGGCAGAAGGCGGCGGCGAAGAGGTCGCGCACATCGAGGCGGTGTTCGCCAAGCAGGAAGGATACGCCACGCCGAAGATCGACGTGCGCGGCGCCGTTTTCCGCGGCCGGCAGATCCTGCTCGTGAGCGAGACGATCGACGGCGGTCGCTGGACCATGCCCGGCGGCTTCGCCGACGTGAACGAAGCTCCGAGCGAGAACGTCGTCCGCGAAGTGGCGGAGGAGGCAGGCTACGTCGTGAAGGTGAGGAAACTGTGCGCGGTGTACGATCGCGACCGGCACGGCAACACCAAGCCGCATCCCTTCCACATCTACAAGCTGATGTTCCTCTGCGAGGAAGCGGGACGGTGCGAGAAGTCCGATCTCGAAACCGGCGAGGCACGCTTCTTTCCGATCGACGATCTGCCGGAGCTTTCGTCCGGCCGTACCCAGGCGTGGCAGATCATGCGGCTCTTCGAGCACTCGCAGGACCCGTCGCTGCCGACGGATTTCGATTGAACGGTGAACCGGATGGAATTCCGCCACGCCCAACAGGCCGACCTTCCGGCGCTGCTGACCATCTACAACCACTACGTCCTCGCCACGCCGATAACCTTCGACGTCGAGCCGCGAACCGCGTCGGAGCGTCAGGCGTGGCTCGACGGCTTCGCGTCGACGGGCCGGCATCAGTGTTTCGTGGCCGCGAGCGACGGCGAGGCAATCGGCTGGGCGTGCTCGGGCAGGTTCAAGGAAAAGGCCGCTTACGAATCCTCCGTCGAGACCAGCATCTACATCAAGCCGGGCTTCGAGAAGCGCGCCATCGGCAGGCGCCTTTATACGGCGTTATTCGAGGCGCTGGCGCTTGAGGACGTTCATCGCGCATTCGGCGGCATCACCCAGCCGAACGAAAGTTCCGTCGCTCTGCATCTGGCGATGGGCTTTTCTTACGTAGGGATGTATCGCGAAGTCGGCCGCAAGTTCGGCCGCTTCTGGGACGTGGCCTGGTATCAGAAGAATCTCTGAGCCTTACGATACGTGAACGCCGCCGCGTTGTTTGCGCGCAGCCGCGCGCGCGTGTATTTTTGTCAGTAATCCAAATTATATGTTGGGTGAGGCGCGACATGTTCGGTTCATCCAAGCACACCGCGGACGCGACGGCCGGCGCCGAACGGCAAACGCCGCTCGAATCCGCCAAGCTCTCGCGCACCGGCGAACCGCACGCTCCCACCGTCTACGAGGTGCTCGCCGCGGGCAGCGAAAATTCCGCAGCCTTCAAACCAAACGAACAGAGGAAAGGTGCTCAGATGGCGGATAAGCCAAGCCCGGATCCGCAGGACAATGCTCACCTCTACATCGGCGCCGGCGTCAGGCTGAAAGGCGAGCTCTCGGGCTGCGAGCTGCTGCGCGTGGAAGGGACGTTCGAAGGGACTGCGCAGGCGCGCAAGCTCATCCTGTGCCCGGGCGGACTGCTTCTCGGCACCGCGCTAATCGACGATGCGGAGGTGGAGGGTTCGTTCGACGGCGCGTTGCATGTGCGCGGACGCCTCTTTGTGCGTAACAAGGGGCACATCGCCGGGCAGTTCAGCTATGGCCAGCTCGAGATCGAGCGCGGCGGCCTGATCGACGGCAAAGTGACGCCGTTCGAGAAGAAGGCCGACAAGCCGCAGGTCGGCGCCCCCGCCAGGCCGGCCGAAGCGGCGCCAGCCAGACAGACGGCTGCCTCGCCAGCGGCGCCGGGCGCGCCGGCGGCAGCCCAGCCCGCCGGCGCCGCATCGGCACAGGCGCTTCCGCCGCAGCCGGCGGGGCCTGTCCAGCCCGGCCGCCCGGCAACCCCGCCAACCAACGGATCGCAGCCTTTGAACGGCTCGGGCCGGGGCCCGGCGGGGTAACCCGAGGAAGCCACTGTCGCGTGGGGCAGATGGGGCCTTTGCGGCCCTAGCGGCCTGCGTAAACCCCTGCTATAGCGGCCCCCTTCCGCAGGTTTGCCCTGCGGAGGAGCCCGCACGCGGGCGTGGCGGAACTGGCAGACGCACTCGGTTTAGGTCCGAGCGCCGCAAGGCTTGTGGGTTCAAATCCCTCCGCCCGCACCACCCTGCGCGGCGGAGCCAAGCAGGGTGACCCCCGAAGCCTTGGCGTAGGGGGACTGACGGACTGCCGCCGCTTCGGGTGGCAAGCCAAGAATAGAGTTTGGGAAGAAACATTCCGATGCAAATCACCGAGACCGTTTCCGAAGGCCTGCGCCGCGAATACAAGATCGTGGTCGGCGTCGACGACCTGGACAAGCGCCTCACCGGCAAGATCGAAGAAATCAAGCCGCGCCTCAGCCTGAAGGGCTTCCGGCCGGGCAAGGCTCCCGTCTCCTATCTGAAGAAGACATTCGGCAAGTCGATGATGGGCGAGATCGTCGAGGCGGCGGTAAGCGAGGGCAGCCAGAAGGCGGTTGCGGACAACGCGCTCAAGGTTGCGTTCCCGCCGCGCGTCGAGCCGATCGGCGACGTGCAGGCCGTGGTCGACGGCAAGGCCGATCTCGAATTCAAGGTCGTGGTCGACCTGATGCCGGACTTCGCACTGGCGGACGTCTCCACGCTCAAGGTCGAGCGGCTGACTGCCGACGTCACCGACGAAAACGTCGACGACTCGATCAGGCGCCTGGCGGAACAGTCGCGCACCTATTCGGCGCGCGCCGAGGGCGAGCCCGCCGAGAAGGGGGACGCCGTGCTGCTCGACTTCGTGGGCCGCGTGGGCGGCGAGGAATTCACCGGCGGCAAGGCGGAGGATTTCAACCTCGTGCTTGGTTCGGGCCAGCTGATCACCGGCTTTGAAGACCAGCTCATCGGCTCGAAAGCCGGCGAAGAACGCGACGTGAACGTGACGTTCCCGTCGGACTATCCGGAAGACAGCCTGAAGGGCAAGGACGCCGTGTTCGCCTGCAAAGTGAAGGAAGTGAAGAAGCCGGACGAACTCGTCATCGACGACACGCTGGCCAAAAACCTGGGCATGGACAGCCTGGGCACGCTCAGGGAGCGCGTGCGCGAGCAGTTGAAGCGCGAGTTTGCCTCCGCATCGCGCCTGCACATGAAGCGGCGCATCCTGGACGCCCTCGACGAGACGCACAATTTCCCGCTGCCGCCGACGATGGTGGAAGGCGAGTTCAACGGCATCTGGCGCCAAGTCGAAGCCGAGCTCAAGCGTGAAGGCAAGAAGCCCGAGGACGAGGGCAAGACCGAGGACGAACTGAAGAAGGAATACCACGACATCGCCGAACGCCGCGTGCGCCTGGGCCTGGTGCTGGCGCGCATCGGCGAGCAGAACGGACTGACCGTCTCCGCCGAGGAAGTGCAGCGCGCCATCTCCGCGCGCGCGCGCCAGTTCCCCGGCCAGGAGCAGCAGGTGTTCGAATACTACGCCCGCAACGCGCAGGCGCAGGCCGAAGTGCGCGCCCCCATCTTCGAAGACAAGGTGGTGGATTTCATCGCCGAGTTGGCGCAGGTCACCGATCGCAAGGTCGACCGCGAAACGCTCTTCCTCGACCCCGACGATGCGGCGGAGAAACTTAAGGAAAAGAGCGAATAGCGATATCGCCGATCGCGAATTGAAAGGGCGCCCCCGAAGGCGCCCTTTCTGTTTTTGGATTATTCCACTTTCAAGAAGACCGGCTAAACACTGGTCTTCGGAGTAGTTCGGCGCCATTCCGCGTGCGGCGGACCCGGATGCGAAATTTCACTTGGTACAAACCTGTGCACTCCGCACATTTGCCGTAAAGAAGGCGTGCTGCTCTCTCGTCTGCAAATCCGGAAGAGTTCATCCATGAAACGTCTTGGTTTTATCATCGCCGCGGCGACGATCGTCTGCACGCCTGCGAGCGCGATGCACTACGAAATCAATGTCGGCATCAGCCCCGAGGCCCACAGGCTGGATGCGACGGTCATCGTCCGAGAGCCGCCGTCCGAGCGGTTCGTTCTGCACAAGGGCTTCGTTGTCCGGTCGGTCGTCGCCGACGGCAAACCCGTCGCGTTCCATACCGATCCGTCGCAACCGTCTTCGCCCTTCACACCCGAAGCCGCCGGTATCATCGCCGACACGAAGGGCGCGAAGGTGTTGGAGGTGCGCTATGGCGGCACCATCGACGAACCCATCGCCGGCGTGACCATGATCACACCGGGGCTCGTCGAACTGGCCGGACAGCCCGGGGCCTGGTTTCCGCTCTTCCCGGCGTCGGCGGACAGCACGTTCCGGCTGACGGCAGCCCTTCCCGACGGGTTCATGGCCGCATCGAATGCCCGGCTCGTGTCCCAGTCGCGCGCAGACGGACGTGCGATCTACGTCTGGACTTCGTACGAGCCAAGCTTCGACATTGCGCTGGTAGCGGCGCCGGGGATGCATGCGACGTCCGCCGGATCGCCGAGGGTGGAAATCGATTACGCCAACATGCCCGCAGCGACGATGGACAAACTGCGCGATGCGCTCATCCAGGCCAGAAGCGGGCTGACGGCCCATTACGGCGAAACCAGAAAGAAAGCAGGCATTCAGGTGTTCTACGCGCCGCGAGGCGGATACCCCTATGCACGGCCGCCGCTGGTGCTGACGTCGGAAGGGTTCGTCGCGGACGACATGAAGAAGGAGGACCGCGACGCGGCGCTCTTCCATTGGGCCGCACACGAACTGGCGCATTACTGGTGGACGATTGCGCCTTTCATGAACGCGCAGGACTGGACCGACAATTGCGATAACTGGCTCAACGAGGGGTTGGCGGAGTTCTCGGCGGTGCGGCTCGTCGAGGAGCAGTACGGCAAAGCGGAAGCGGAGAAAATCCTGGATCAATTCCGCCAGGATGCAGCACACAACAAGACGGGCGATGCCATCGCCGAAACCAAGCAAAACTCGCCAGACCAGTGGCTCAACCGCTACGAAAAGGCGCCGCTGGTGCTCTTCGCCGCGCGCGACAAGTTCGGCGAGGCGAAGCTCGACGCGTTCCTGACGGATTTGTACGGGCGCTATTCCGTCACGCGTAACGCCGCGACAGCGGCGTTCCTCGATCTCGCGCGCAAGGACCTGGGCGAAGAGGGCGCCGCCTTCTTCCGGGAAGAACTCTATCGCCATCCGGCGGTTTCCGTCGGCAAGTGATGAGGGAATGACGATGTTGCGTTCCATTGCGCTTTTGTTTGTTGCGGCATTCGCGTTGGCAGCCCAGTCCGCTGCGGCGGATATGCGTTACACGTTGAAGGCCGAGATCGAACCTTCCGCGGGGACGGTCGCGGTCACCGGGACCATTGCCGTTCCGGTGGCCGAGGACGCCTCGCAGGTGAGTTTCGCCCTGCACCGGACGTTCGAGATCAGCCGCCTCGCGATCGCCGGCAAGCACGCCGCGTTTGCCTACAAAGCCATCGAGCCCACGCCGTTCAATCCGGCCACGCGCGATGTCGTCGTCACGTTGCCCCGGGGCGCAGCGCGGAACGGCGCGGTCACGATGGGCATTACCTACGCCGGAAAGCTCGCGGAACTGCCCGAGTGGGGCGCGGCGCCACAAGGCACGCTCTCGATGGACGATCAGGTGAACGCGCGCCTCGTCCAACTGGCGAGCTATTCCTCCTGGTATCCGCAGTTCGGTGCGTTCGGTCGGCGCTTCGGGGTTGATCTGACAGTATCGATGCCGAAAGGCTGGGTCGCGGTCAGTTCCGGTGCGAAGACCATGCTGTCATCCGCAAACGGGCGCGAGGTCACGCAGTGGCAGTCGTCGAACAACTTCGACATCGTGATCTCGGCCGCGCCAAACTTCCGCCGTGTCGTGGAGCCGGCGGGCGATGCGGCGATCGAGGTGTATTACACCGACATGCCGGACGCGGTGATCGCGCGCGAAGCCAAGGACCTCGGCGCGGTAATGGGCCTTTACGAGCGGCGTTTCGGAAAGACGGTGGTTTCCGGGGGAACCGTTCGCCACGTCTACGCGCCGATGCAACGCGGGCAAGGACGCGCCGGCATCGCGCGCCTCGGCCTGATCGTGACGTCGGAAGGCCGCGTCAAAGAAGCGATGGCGAATGATCCCGGCTACACGCTTTTCCAGGACATCGCTCACGAGATCGGCCACTTCTGGTGGAATTTCGGCACGGGGCAAGGCGACTGGATCAACGAATCCTTCGCGGAATACTCCTCGGCGCTGGCGGTGCGCGACATCGTCTCGCAAGACAAGTTCGATGCGGTGATCGCGGGATACAGGAAGACGGTTGCGGGCTTGCCCGCTGATGCACCGTCGCTGGCCACCGTTCCCGCCGACGGCAGCGGCTTTTTTGTGCGCTATTACAAGGGCTCCCTGATGCTGGACGATTTCCGCCGCACGCTGGGCGACGCGGCGTTCTTCGCGGCTGCGCACGAATTTTTCGAGATCTACAAGTCGAAGGGCGCTGTGACGGCCGATTTCCGCAGCTTCTGGAAAGCGCACCTGGGCACCGATGCCGCCAAGGTGGATGACTGGGTCGACAGGACTGGCGGGCTGCCCCAGGAGGGCGCCGCCCGGCGCTGACGGTTGCACAAAGGGTTGAGCATCGAGGACCGCTGCGGCTGGAATCCGGCGGTGTATGCCTGTGTAAACTTGTGAAAACGTTCCTCTTGCCGTTTGTCGATAAATTGATTATCGATAAAATCATCACGAGTTCCGATATGTATTCATCGAAATTCGGCGAACAGACGGAGGGAACCAATGAGGAGCTTGCGGCGCCAAATGCTGATAGGCGCCCTGATCGCCGCCGCGCTGACCATCGGCGCCGGCGTGAATAGCGGTGCGGGGCAGGGGCCGATCACCGCGGCGATGCGCGCACAGCCGCTCGACGCCTATGTCGCCGGCGCGGTCGAGTTCTGCGCCGGCAAGGCGCTTGCCTTGGTTCTCGACGTCGTCGGCGAACTGGCCGCGCACGCCAATACCTTCTGACCAATCACGCGCCCGTCGGGCGAAAGGGGACGACCATGACCAATACTGCCTGGCTTCCGAAAGTTCTGCGCTGGATGTTCGCGATTCTATCCGTGCTCTCGGCAATCGCCGCGGTCGCTCTGGTGGCATTCCTGATCATCGATCCGAACATCCCCTTCGGCACGCATTTCGGTCCCGTCGACGTCAAGATGGGTGATCAGACAGGCGTGCTCTGGCTGAAAGGGTCGACTTTCACGCTTTCGGGATTTCGCGGTGCGGTGGTTCTGACCGTCGACAACGCCCGCGGGCTCATCGACGTCTTGAAGCACAAGGGTGTGCCGGTGGCGATCCTCAGCGTGGCCTTCTACGCGGTCTTGTTCGATCTGTTGCGGCGGCTGTTCCGCAACGTGTCGAGGGGACAGAGCTTCACCCAGAAAAACCTCAGGCTGGTTCAGTCCATCGGCCTGTCGCTGCTGGTGTTCTCGATCGTGTCGGCTCTCGCGGAAAGCTGGTTCCACTACGCCGTACTTTCCTATCTTTCCGAGCACGCGTGGCTCACGATCTCGGGAACGACCATCCACTTCCCGACACAGAACACGTTCGTAATCTCCGGCCACAACGGCATCGTCGGTGACGGCGATTTCTCCGGCGGCGCCAACTATTCCAGCGGCGGCGGCTTCCCGTTCGGCACGCCGGTCTTCTTCTCGGGTCTTCTGGTGCTGGCGCTTTCCGAAGTCTTCCGGCAGGGGCTGGCGCTGAAGAACGAGAGCGACCTGACGGTTTGAGGGCGCGCCCATGTCCATCAAGCTCAATCTCGACCGCGTGATGTTGGATCGCAAGATGAGCCTGACCGAGCTGGCCGACCGCATCGGCATCACGCTGGCCAATCTGTCGATCCTCAAGACCAACAAGGCGCGCGCCATCCGCTTTTCGACCCTGGACGCGATCTGCCGCGAACTGGACTGCCAGCCTGGCGACCTGCTGGAGCACGTTGCGGGCGCCAGCGAGCCGGCGGACGAAGGCGAAAAGGACTGATTGGGGGAATCATGCGCAGGATTCTGAGCCGTATTGCAGCGGCGGTTTCGATTTGCGTTTCAGCCGCCGCGCAGACGCCGGCCGACATCGACAAGGCGCGCGCCTCCTTCGCCGAAGCCGAACAGGTTTCGGATCACGACGACGGCAAGTTGTGGGGACAGCCGCTGTACGGGCCGATGCTCGTCGTCGATCCCGTAACGCGCGCTGTCATGGCGAACGAAGCCGACGATGCCGGCGCCTTGCACAAGGAAGGCGACGTCTATGCCGGCAGGCTGCCCGACACGCTCGCGCTTGGCTACACGTCGGTGGATTGGGGCGGCAAGCGGTGGACCATGCTGTTGCTGCCGTTGCCCGCCGACACGCTCTTGCGGCGCACGGCGATGGGCCACGAGATGTTTCACCGCATCGAGCCCGGCCTCGGCATCAAGCCGATCAATGTCCTCAACCTGCACCTCGACACCTCCGAGGGCCGCATCTGGATCGAGCTCGAATGGCGCGCGCTGGCCGCGGCGCTGGCGACGCAGGGCGAGGTGCAGGAGGGCGCGATCCGCGACGCCCTGGCCTTCCGCGCCCATCGCCAGGCATTGTTCGCCGGTTCCGCGGAATCCGAGCGCATGATGGAGATCGTCGAGGGGCTTGCGGAATACACCGGACTTGTCGCCGCCGCCTCCGATCGCGGAGCCATGCTCTGGAACGTCATGGGACGGCTGACCAGGCCGGACGCCGAATCCACTTTCGTCCGGACCTTCATCTTCACCTCGGTGCCCGCCTACGGCCTGTTGCTCGACGAACGCCAGCCGGGTTGGCGGCGCAGCATCACACAGAACTCCGATCTGGGAGCGATGCTCCGGTCGACGCTGAAACGGTCCGCAACGGCTTCGGCGGAAGAAGCGGCGCAGCGCTACGGAGCCACGGCGATCCGCGCGGCCGAAACCGAACGGGCCGCTGTCAAGGCCGCCGAGAAGGCACGCTTTCACAAGTTGCTGGTAGAGGGACCCACGCTCACGCTGCCCAACGCCGGACAGTTCAATTTCAGCTTCAACACCACGACCATCGTCTCGCTCGGCGACGACGGTGCGGTCTATCCGACGTTCCATGCCACCGATGCCTGGGGAACGCTCGACGTCAAGGACGGCGCGTTGGTGCCGACCGATTACAGCAAGGCGGTTCTGCCGGCGCCCTCCAAGAACGAGGGACAGCATCTCGAGGGCCCGGGCTGGACGCTCGATCTTGCGCCGGGGTGGCGCGCCGTGCCGGAATCGAAAACCGGGAGCTTCGTGGTAAGAAAGGCATAGCAGCCGGTGCGCCGGTCTGCAGTGGAGCAGGAGGGGAAGTGTCAAGACTGAATTGCAGCGCCGCCGCGGCGCTTGCGGCGTGCGCGTTGCTTGTACCGGCGTGGGGTTCGCCGGTGCGAGCAGCCTTCGATGCTCGCGACGTGTTCAAGCTGGAAGCATCGAGCCGCGGCGCGGCGAGCGCCAATGAAAGGAACCTCGCCCAAGGGGCGGTGCTGGAGCTGCGCCACAAGGACGACGCTGCGATCGTTGCGCTGAAGCGGATGTTGCGCCCGCACGTGCCGGGCGAGCTTCGTTCGCCGGCTTGCGGCGCGCTTGCAGACATCTACCTGCGCCAGAGCCGGTTCGCCGACATGAAGGCTGCGCTCGAATGCGTGAAAAGCGCGTCCCACAAGCCGCTCGCCGGCGAAATGTTGCAGAACTACGAGACCGCTGCTCTGCTCGCGCACGAGAAGCCCATGCAACTCGCGCACCCGGCTGCGGGAAAGCTCGACGTCACGCGCGACCTGGCAGGGCTGATCCGCGTGCCCGTTGAGATCAACGGCAAGGCGCAGGACGCGGTCGTCGACACGGGGGCGGGCTTTTCGACGATCAGCGAGTCCGCCGCGGCACGGCTTGGCGTGCGCGTGCTGGAAAAAGGCACGACCATCAAGAGCTCATCGATAGCGGACTTGCCGATACACCTGGGACTGGCGGACAAGCTGACGATCGGCGACGCGGAATTCAGCAATGTCGTTTTCGTGGTGCTGCCGGATGTGGCGCTCACCTTTGCCGGAGGCAAATTCAAGATCGACGCCGTCATCGGACTTCCGGTCATGCTGCCCCTTGGCCGCATCGAAGTGGCGGACGAGGGCGGCAAGGACTACCTCTATTACGGACACCGGACGGGTGAGGCCGCAGCGACGGAATCCAACCTGATCCTCGGCGGCGTCGAACCGTTCGTGCTCGTCTATGCGGAGAAGGCCAGGGGGGTGATGCGGCTGTTCGTCGACAGCGGCGGTACCGAAAGTGTCCTCAACACAACGGCCGTGAAGGACTTCCCAGCTCTTGCCGAGGGCGCAGCCGCCGGCGAGTGGCGCTGGGAGGGTGCCGGCGGCGCGGCCAAAGACACCAAGGCACTGACGCTGTCCGAACTGAGGTTCACCATCGCCGGGCGCACCTGCGTTCTCAGGAAAGTGAGTGTCCTGTCCGATCCAGAGGCCGACCAGGATGGTATGATCGGCTTGGACGTGCTGCGCCAGGGCAAACGCTGGATTCTCGACTTCGACAGCATGAGCCTCGTGGTGGCGGACTAAAGCTCGGGCGGGGGCGGACATGGCGAGCCTGAAGGCGGGCGTCCTTGCGGCGATCTGCGCCCTGTTTACTCCGGCTTCGGCGGGGCCCTTCGTCTCGATCATCGAGACGCGCGATGTGCTCAAGCTGGAAGGGTTGAGCCGCGACGCTGCCTCACCGGATGAAAGGACGCTGGCGAACGGCGCGGCGCTCTCGCTCCGGCACCAGGACGAGGCGGCGCTGGCGATCCTCATACCACTGGCGCAGTCGGCGCAGGACAACGACATCCGCGCGGGCGCGTGCCTGGCGATGGCCGACGTGCGTCTGCGCCAAAGCCGGTGGACCGATCTGCACACCGCTCTGACATGCGCGCAAGATCAGTCGGGTAGGCCGCTGACCGGCGAGGCGCGGCAGGCGCTGGAGTGGTCCGACATCCTGTCTCGCGAGCCGGCCATGCGGCTTGCGCTGCCGGTTTCGGGCGCACTGGATGCACGTCGCGATTCTGCCGGCATGATCCGGGTGCGCGTCGCGATCAACGGGCACGACCGCGACGCGATCATCGACACCGATTCCACTTTGCCGGCATTGAGTGAGTCCGCCGCACGGCAGCTTGGCGTGCGCGTGCTGGAGCGGGCCACGTCCATCCTTACTTCCACGCGGCCTGACCTGCCGATGCGCCTGGGCGTTGCGGACGAACTCAAGTTCGGCGAGGCGAAGTTCACCAACGTCGTTTTCGCCGTGCTGCCCGACTGGGCCGTGCGTTTCGGCGCCGATTACAGGATGGACGCCGTCGTGGGTCTGCCCATCATGCTCGCGCTGGGACGGATCGAACTCGCCAGAGAGGGCGGGGCGCTGAGGCTGTATTATGGGGCGCGGCCCGGCGCGGTCCCGGCGGCCGAGTTGAACCTCATAGTCTCGGGCTGGGACCCGTTCGTTCTGGTGAAGGCGGACGACGTCGTGCTTCGCCTCGCTCTCGACACGGCGGATGACAAGACAACCCTCAACGCCACTGCGCTGGCGGAATACCCTTCAATCGGTGCGGACGCGTCCAAGGGCTGGGCGCACTGGGAAGGCGGCGGCGGGGCGACGACCGATTATCGTGCCCGTACGATCCCCGAACTGACCCTTTCGGTGGCGGGCCGGCCCGTGGTGCTCAAGCAGGTCAAGGTGCTGTCGTCCGACGAGCGCGACCGCCACGGCCAACTCGGCCAGGACGCACTGCGCCGAACCGACCACTGGGTGCTCGACTTCGTGAAGATGACCTTCGCAATCGGCGACTGACGCCTACCAGCGCTGATGCACGTGCTTGGCGATCAGACGATCGTAGATTTCCCGCGCGGCGACGAGCGTTTCGGCCGTGATCGGGGCAAGATCGGAAGCAGCCGCGTTGGCGCGGGCCTGTTCGGCGTTTCGGGCGCCGGGGATGACGACGGTCACCGCTTCGTTCATCAGAATCCAGCGCAGCGCAAACTGCGCCATCGTGGCTCCGGCCGGCACCAACTTGCGCAGCTCTTCGACGGCCTGAAGGCCGGCCTCGAACGGCACGCCGGCGAAGGTCTCGCCCACGTCGAAGGCCTCGCCGTGGCGGTTGAAGGTACGGTGATCGTCGGGCGCGAACCGGCTTTCGGCCGTGATCTTCCCCGACAGAAGGCCGCTTGCCAGCGGCACGCGCACGATGACAGCCACTTTCCGGCGCTGGGCTTCGCGGAAAAACAGGTCCGCCGGGCGCTGGCGGAAGATGTTGTAGATGATCTGAATGCTGACAACATTGGGGAACTCGATCGCCTTCAGAGCCTCTTCCACTTTCTCAACGCTGACGCCATAGGCTTTGATCTTCCCAGACTTCCGGATGTCGTCGAGTGCGGTGAAAAGCTCCGGGCGATAGAGCGCCTCCACCGGCGGGCAGTGAAGCTGGACGAGATCAAGGCTGTCGACCGCGAGGTTCTTCAGGCTTCGGTCGATGAAGCCCTCCAGGTTTTTCCTGTTGTAGCCTTCCACGGTGTGCGGGTTCAGGCGCCGTCCGGCCTTGGTGGCGACGAACGGGCGCGGCCTGCCGCGCGCCTTCAACACCTCGGCGATGAACTTCTCCGAGCGGCCGTCGCCGTAGACATCGGCGGTATCGATGAAGGTCATGCCGGAATCGAGCGCCGCGTTCAGCGCCGCCTTGGCATCCTCCGCGCTGACTTCGCCCCACGCGGCCCCGATCTGCCAGGCGCCGAAGCCGATATCGCTGACGTTGACGGGCGATCTGCCGAACGGACGCAGGCGCATGGAGAGCCTCGCAAAGCGGCGTTTGCGCTGGGTACCAGCGTCTGGACGCGTTCGCAACAGCGAGTCAGATTCTCGCGGAACGAACCCGTTGACACGCATCTTTTCCGGTCCTCAACTCGTCGGCCGAATCAGAGGTGGCCATGAGAGACCCGCACGACGTTTACATGAATACCCTAGTCCCGATGGTGGTCGAGCAGACCGCGCGGGGCGAGCGCGCCTACGACATCTACTCCAGGCTGTTGAAGGAGCGCATCGTGTTCATAACCGGGCCGGTGGAGGACTACGGCGCCAGTCTCATCACGGCACAACTGCTCTTTCTGGAGGCGGAGAACCCCAAGAAAGAGATCTCCATGTACATTAACTCTCCGGGCGGAATTGTGACCGCCGGCATGGCGATCTACGACACCATGCAGTACATCCGCCCCGCGATTCAGACCCTGTGCATCGGCCAGGCGGCCTCGGCGGCCTCGCTTTTGCTGTGTGCGGGCGCGAAAGGACAGCGTTACTGCCTGCCCAATGCCCGCATTCTGGTCCACCAGCCTTCGGCCAGCTACTACGGCCAGGCGGCGGATATCGCCCGCCACGCCCAGGAGATCGTCAAGCTTAAGCGGCGTCTCAACGAGATTTACGCTGCGCACACCGGACAGAGCGTGGAAACCATTGAAAAGGCTCTGGACCGGGATACCTACATGACGGCGGAGGAGGCAAGAGCCTTCGGTTTGATCGATTCCGTCCTGACCCGGCGCCCCGAACCTACGGAGAACTCCTGATTTCAGAATTAATCCGGCCTGTCAGGATCATAGCGGCTTAAACAAATCTTGATCCGCTCGGCGCTAGCATGGTCCAATAAGTCGGCGCTAAGCCGATTTGGTTGGCGCGGGTTGTGCAGGGCGGGAACCGGAGTGGCCTTGCGGGTCTTTAAGGGCGGGTCGGGAATGGCCCGGGACATCGAATGAGTAAAGCGAGCGGCGGCGAGTCCAAGAACACGCTCTATTGTTCCTTCTGCGGTAAGAGCCAGCACGAGGTCCGCAAGCTGATCGCGGGCCCGACGGTGTTCATATGCGATGAATGCGTCGAGCTGTGCATGGAGATCATCCGGGAGGAGAACAAGACCTCCTTCATGAAGTCCCGCGAGGGCGTGCCCAGCCCGGCGGAAATCTTCAAGGTTCTGGACGATTACGTCGTCGGCCAGCAGCACGCCAAGAAGGTGCTCTCGGTCGCCGTCCACAACCACTACAAGCGCATCAACGCGGGCGGCAAGAACTCCGACGTCGAACTGGCCAAGTCGAACATCCTGCTGCTCGGCCCGACCGGCTGCGGCAAGACCCTTCTGGCCCAGACTCTGGCCCGCATCCTCGACGTGCCGTTCACGATGGCCGACGCCACGACGCTGACCGAGGCCGGATACGTCGGCGAGGACGTCGAGAACATCATCCTCAAGCTCCTGCAGAACGCCGACTACAACGTCGAGCGGGCGCAACGCGGCATCGTCTACATCGACGAGGTCGACAAGATCAGCCGCAAGTCGGACAACCCTTCGATCACCCGCGACGTGTCG
>DATKOE010000179.1:0-3675 GCA_035524815.1 Rhizomicrobium sp. | reverse complement strand
ATCTCTGCGTAAAAATCCGTTTCTGGGCGCGGCTCAGACGCCGGCGGAGGAGTTGACGCTCTTGGGCTGGAACGCCTCGTGGAAGGTCGCCTTCAGGTAGTCGCGGTTCATCCGGGCGATGAAATCGTGCGTGATGCTCTTCGGGCACGCGGCGCTGCACTCGTACTGGTTGGTGCAGTTGCCGAAGCCGAGATCGTCCATCGTCCGCACCATCGCGAGCACGCGCCGGTGGCGTTCGGGCTGGCCCTGGGGCAGCAGCGAGAACTGCGAAACCTTGGCCGCCACGAAGAGCATCGCGGAGGCGTTCTTGCACGCGGCCACGCAGGCGCCGCAACCGATGCAGGCCGCGGCATCCATCGCCAGCTCGGCGGCGTCCTTCGAGACGGGGATCGAGTTGGCGTCGGGCGCGGCGCCGGTGCGCACGCTGATGAAGCCGCCCGCCTGCTGGATCTGGTCGAACGCGGAACGATCGACAATGAGGTCCTTGATGAGCGGGAACGGAGTCGCACGGAACGGCTCGATGGTGATGACGGCGCCGTCGGCGAAGCTGCGCATGTACGTCTGGCAGCTGGCGACGCCGCGGTGCGGGCCGTGGGGCTTGCCGTCGATCATCAGCGAACAGGTGCCGCAGATGCCCTCGCGGCAGTCGTGCGCAAAGGCGATGGGCTCCTCGCCCTTCAACGTGAGCTCGTCGTTCACCACGTCGAGCATCTCGAGCAGGGACATGTTGGGATTGAGGTCCCGGGCGCGATACTCGACGAACCGGCCGGGCGAGCCGGGGCCGGCCTGGCGCCAGACGCGCAGGGTGACGGAGATGTTTTTCGAGGCGGTTTCGGCGACCATGGGAAGGGAAAGACTGAAAAGCTGAAACGCTGAAATGCTGAAAACTGAAAGACGGATTACTTGTAGTTCCGGACCGACATTTGCACGGTCTCGTAGACGAGAGGTTCGACGTTGCGGAGCGGCGGCTGGCCCTCGCCCTGGAATTCCCAGGCGGCAACGTGCGCGAACTTCGCGTCGTCGCGCCGGCACTCGCCGTCCGGATACTGATACTCCTCGCGGAAATGGGCGCCGCAGCTTTCCTCGCGTTCGAGGGCGTCGCGGCAGAGGAGTTCAGCGAGCTCGAGGTAGTCGGCCAGGCGGCCGGCGCGCTCGAGCGACTGGTTGAGATCGGCGGCCGTGCCGGGCACCCTGACGTTCTGCCAGAACTCGGCGCGCAGGGCCGGGATGAGCTGGAGCGCCTTTTCGAGGCCGGCCCGGTGGCGGGCCATGCCGCAATGCTCCCACAAGATATGGCCGAGCTGCTTGTGGTAATGCGTGACGGTTTCCTGGCCGCTGGTCGACAGCAGCCGCGTGACGATGCCGCGGACGTTGGCCTCGGCGGCCAGGAACTCGGGCGCGTCGGGCGACGGGCGCGAGCCGATCTTCTGCGTGGCGAGGTAATTGCCGATCGTGTACGGGACGATGAAATAGCCGTCGGCCAGGCCCTGCATCAGGGCGGAGGCGCCGAGGCGGTTGGCGCCATGGTCGGAGAAATTGGCTTCGCCGAGCACAAACAGGCCGGGCACGTTGGACATCAGGTTGTAGTCCACCCAGAGGCCGCCCATGGTGTAGTGCACCGCCGGGTAGATGCGCATCGGCACCTGGTAGGCGTTCTCGGCGGTGATCTCCTGGTAGATGTCGAAGAGATTGCCGTAGCGCTCGCGCACGACGGGTTCGCCAAGCCGCTTGATGGCGTCGGCGAAATCGAGATAGACGCCGCGCCCGCTCTCGCCGACGCCGCGGCCCTCGTCGCACACGTGCTTGGCGGCGCGGGAGGAGATGTCGCGGGGCGCGAGGTTGCCGAAATTCGGATACATGCGCTCGAGGTAGTAGTCGCGGTCCGCCTCGGGGATGTCGCCGGGCGCCTTCCGCCGGTCCTCCGCCCGCTTCGGCACCCAGATGCGGCCGTCGTTGCGGAGCGATTCCGACATGAGGGTGAGCTTCGACTGGTAGTCGCCGGTCACGGGAATGCAGGTCGGGTGGATCTGGGTGAAACAGGGGTTGGCGAAACAGGCGCCGCGCTTGTAGGCGCGCCAGATGGCGGTGGCATTGGCGCCGCGCGCGTTGGTGGAGAGATCGAAGACGTTGCCGTAGCCGCCGGTGGCGAGGATGACGGCATCGGCCGCCCAGCGGCGGAGGTCGCCGGTATTGAGGTTGCGGGTGACGATCCCCTTGGCCTGGCCGCCGACGATCACGAGATCGTTCATCTCCTCGTTGGTGAGCATCTCCACGCCGCCCTGGGCGATCATGCGCGAGAGCGCGGAATAGGCGCCGAGCAGGAGCTGCTGGCCCGTCTGGCCGCGGGCATAGAATGTCCGCGACACCTGCGTGCCGCCGAAGGAGCGGTTGGCCAGGAGACCGCCGTACTCGCGGGCGAACGGCACGCCCTGCGCCACGCACTGGTCGATGATGTTGCCCGACACCTCGGCGAGCCGGTAGACGTTGGCTTCGCGGGAGCGGTAGTCGCCGCCCTTGATGGTGTCGTGGAAGAGGTGGTAAACGCTGTCGCCGTCGTTCTGGTAATTCTTGGCGGCATTGATGCCGCCCTGCGCGGCGATGGAGTGGGCGCGCCGCGGGCTGTCGTGAAAGACGAAGCACTTCACCCGGTAGCCCAGCTCGGCGAGGGAGGCGGCGGCGGAAGCGCCCGCGAGCCCGGCGCCGACGACGATGACCTCGTATTTGCGCTTGTTGGAGGGGTTGACGAGCCTGATCTCCGCCTTGTGCTTGCGCCATTTTTCGGCGAGCGGACCGGAGGGAACCTTGGAATCGAGTTGGGCCATGGCGGGGAAAGGTCAGCGGTGGGCGACGGCGGCGGGCGGGACGGCGGACGCCGCCAGGCGCTGGGCCGCGGCGGTGCCCGGCGCGGGCCGGATGAGGCCGGTCAGGATTGCGCCGGGGATCGCGAGGTTGCCGAGGAAGTACAGGAGGCTGAAGACGGCGACGACCCGGCGGAGCGCGCACGCCCACTGGTGATTGCGCCAGCCGACGGTCTGGAAGAACGACTCGGTGCCGTGCCACAGGTGGAAGGACAGCAGCCCGATGGCGATTACGTAGAAGACCGAGACGTAGGCGTTGCTGAAGCCAAGGAACACCATGCTGTACACGTCGTCGACGACCGCGCCCTTGGCGGCGAGCGGCACGCCGAACTCGTGGACATCCGCGCGCATGGTCCATTGGGCCAGCTCGGTTTTGAAGGGCGTGCCGCCGGTGCCGAAGCTGAACTGCATCAGATGATAGACGATGAAAGCGCCGACCACGATCCCGGTCGATCGCATGTAACGGGACGCGAGCGCCGCGTCGATCCACCGGTTCACGGCGTATTTCTCGGAACCGCGCGCCTGGTAGTTTTCGAGGTGCAGCGTGAGCGCCGCCCAGACGTGGATCACGGCACAGGCGATCAAGACCAGGCGCACCGCCCACAAGGCCGGCCCGAGCGACTGCAGAAAATGGGCGTACCCGTTGATACGGTCGGGCGCGGCGAAAATCTGCAGGTTGCCCACCAGATGGCCGGTCACGAAGAGCGCGAGCACGATGCCGGTGACGGCCATGAGGAACTTTCGTCCGATGGACGAACGGAAGAGATTACCGAGGAAGCTCATCGCGGCGGAGTTTTAACCAAGTTCGAAAAAAAGC
>DATKOE010000178.1:0-12918 GCA_035524815.1 Rhizomicrobium sp. | reverse complement strand
CAGCAGAACGCGGCCGGATGATGCTTCTTGATCCACGCCGACACGTAGACGAGGTGGGCGAAACTGGCGGCATGGCTTTCGGGAAACCCGTAGCTGCCGAAGCCTTCGATCTGGCGGAAGCAGCGCCCGGCATAGTCCGGATCGTATCCGCGCTCCACCATGCGGCCCACGAACTTCGCCTTGAAAGTGTCGATGGTGCCGACATTGCGGAAGGTCGCCATCGCCCGCCTGAGGCCGTTGGCTTCTTCCGGCGTGAACTTCGCCGCGACGATGGCGAGCCTCATCGCCTGTTCCTGGAACAGCGGAACGCCCATCGTCTTCGCCAGCACCTGATGCAATTCGCCGGCGGGCCCATGCTCGGGCGACGGTGACGGGAACTCGATTTTCTCCTGACCCGAGCGGCGCCTGAGATAGGGATGGACCATGTCGCCCTGAATCGGGCCGGGACGCACGATCGCTACTTCGATCACGAGGTCATAGAACTCGCGCGGGCGAAGCCGCGGCAGCATCGCGAGCTGGGCCCGGCTTTCCACCTGGAACACGCCGATGGCGTCGGCGGTGCACAGCATGTCGTACACGGCCGGATCTTCGCGCGGCACGCTGGCGAGGCTGTAGGACTTTCCCTCGTGCACCCGGATGAGGTCGAAGGCCTTGCGGATGCAGGTCAGCATGCCGAGCGCCAGCACGTCGACCTTCATCATCATCAGCGTGTCGATGTCGTCCTTGTCCCATTCGATCATCCAGCGGTCCTCCATCGTGGCGGGACCGACGGGAACAAGTTCGTCGAGGCGGTCGCGGGTGAGCACGAAGCCGCCGACATGCTGCGAAAGATGACGCGGAAAGCCGATCAGCTCGTTGGCCATCGTCACCGCACGGGCGACGACGAGGTTTTCCGGATCCAGCCGGCCCTGGCGCACTTCTTTCCTTCTCAGCTCGCGACCCCAGCTTCCCCACACGCCGGAGGCCAGTGCCGCCGTGACGTCTTCCGAAAGGCCGAACACCTTGCCGACCTCGCGGATGGCGCTGCGCGGACGGTAGCAGATGACGGTGGCGGCCAGCGCCGCGCGGTGGCGGCCGTAGCGGGCATAGATGTCCTGGATCACCTCCTCGCGGCGCTCGTGCTCGAAATCGACGTCGATGTCGGGCGGCTCCTTGCGCTCCTGCGAGACGAAGCGCTCGAACAAGAGATCGATTTGCATCGGATCGACCGAAGTGATGCCGAGCACGTAGCACACGGCGGAATTGGCCGCCGAACCGCGGCCCTGGCAGAGAATGTTGCGGTTGTTGGCGAAGCGGACGATGTCGTGCACCGTGAGGAAATACGGCGCGATCTTCATTTCGCCGATGAGGCGCAGCTCCTTTTCCAGCGTGGTGCGGACCTTTTCGGGCAACAGGCCGGGATAGCGTTTGGCCGCGCCTTCCCTGACGAGGTCCTCGAGATGCTGCTGGGGCGTCTTGCCCGGCGGCACGGGCTCGTCCGGGTAATTGTACTTGAGCTCTCCGAGGCTGAAGGTGACGCGACCGGCCAGGCGGATCGTCTCGGCGATCGCCTCGGGCACGCACGCGAACAATGCGGCCATCTCGTCCGGCGATTTCAGATGCCGCTCGGCATTGGGTTCGAGCAGGCGGCCGGCGGCATCGAGGGTGAGATGCTCGCGGATGCAGGTGACGACGTCCTGCAGCGGACGGCGCCCGGGGGCGTGATACAGCACGTCATTTGTGGCGATCAGCGGCACTCCGGCCGAGCGGGCGACCTTCTGCCAGCGGCGCAGGCGGCGCTCGTCGTCGCCGCGGCACGGCATGGAAACGCCGAGCCAGACCCGGCCGGGCGCGGCGGCGGCCAACTTCGCCAGCACTACGCGAATGTCCTCGAACCCGGCCCTGAGGTTGTTTTTCGGTGCGACCGCAAATTTCCTACCGCCTCCGGCGACGTCGTTGTTCCACGCTTTTTTCTCGACGACGGGCGGCGGCTGCCGTCCGGGTGGGGGCGGCAACACCACGAGCAAAAGACCGTCCTGCCATTCGAGAAGATCGTCGAGCGTCAGCACGCAATCGCCCTTGGGTGCGCGCAGCTTGCCGAGGCTGAGAAGACGGCAAATCCGGCCATAGGCCGCACGGTCGGTGGGATAGGCCAGGATGTCGGGGGTACCGTCGGCAAACACCAGGCGCGCGCCGACCAGAAGCTTCGGCTTTTTTCCCTCGATCTGCTGCAAAGCGTCGTAGGCGCGCACCACGCCGGCGAGCGAATTGCGATCGGCGATTCCGATCGCCGCAAGCCCCAACGCGGTCGCGGCGGCGACCATCTCGCGCGGATGCGAGGCGCCACGCAGGAAAGAGTAGTTGGTCGTGACCCCAATTTCCGCATAAGTGTTCACGCAAACACCCCATGCAGGAACCAGGAAACCGCACCTTCGCGGTAGAGCCAGAAGCGGCGACCTTCTTCGTCCTCCACGCGGAAGTAATCGCGATCCGGCGCGAGGGCATGCCACCATTCCATGGCGATGCGCTCGGGACCTTCCACCTTGCGGGCCACATGCAAGGCATTGCGCCAGCGAAACCGCATCTGATCTTGCGAACGCAACATGCTGACGGGCTCGGGCGACAGAAGCCGCAAGGGACGGCGCGGGGCTTCCTGCTTTCCGCGGGCGCGCTCCCATTCGAGCGTTGCCGGCTCGGCATACTGCGCCGGAACGGCCACGAAGGCCGCTTCCGGGATGTGCGTATCGTTCGGCCGGAAGGCGAGCACGCGATGGCTGCCGAAGCGCGCGGCGAGGCGGTCCGCCAGGAAGCGGATTTCCTTCTTCTCCTTCTCGCCTGCGGAAAAGTCGGCCGCTTCCGCCCGGCAAGGTTCGGCGCGCGCCGCCTCGAGCCGGATGAGATCGAAGCCGAAGCCGGGATCGATTGGATCGGCGAGCGCGTCGATCTTCTCGCGGAACAACCGTTCGATGACCCAAGGATCGCGCGTCGGCGCGCCGGTTTCGACCGCAATGGAGCGGATGGCTCCGTCGGCGCGGAAGAACACGGCGTCGAGGCGGCGGGCGCCCTCGCCGCGCTCTTCCAGAAGCTTGGAGAGCCTGCCGGCCAAGAACTTCACAGTGGCAAGAAGCACGTCCTGCACGACGACCGGCTCGGCGAAACGGCGCTCGGCGCGGTAAGCAGGCATGGGAAGGCGCGGGCTGATCGGCGCCTCCGCCCGGCCCAGCGCGGTATCGAGCGCGAACACCATGCCGGCGCCGAAGCGTGCGGTAAGCTCGGCGCGGGTGCGCGAGGCCGCCTGCCCGATCGTCTTCAGCCCTGCGCGGCGGAAGGCATGGGTCGTGACCGCATCGAGGTTCAGCGCCTCCACCGGCAACGGCGCGACGGTTTCGCCGTCCGCGCCGGCGGGAACGATGATGCCATCGCGATGATGGGCGAGCGCGCGCGCCGCCATCGCCGTGCCCGCAATCGCGCCCGTGACGGCGAAACCCTGTCGCTTCAGATCGGCGCGGATGCGCTCCAGCATCTTTTCTTCGCCGCCAAGCAGATGGGCGGCGCCGGTGACGTCGAGCAACAGCCCGTGCGGCGGGTCGAGCGCCACGAACGGCGTGAAGCCGTCGCACCAGTCGGCGACGGCTTCCAGCAGCTTTTCGTCCGCCGGCCCGTTCGCCGCCATCACCTTCAGCGCCGGAACGATCGCGCGCGCATTGGCGAGCGGCAGGCCGGGATGAAGGCCCAGCGAAGCGGCCCTGCGGTCCACCGCCGTGAGCCGCATCGCGTTGTCGATCTTGGCAACGATGACGAGCGGAAGCGCCGCATCAGGCGGCGGACGCCTGAGCCATCGCCGCTTGAGCCGGTCGGTCGGCAGGCGCGGAAACCACAGCGCCAGGATCCGCCGGGCGGAATTCTCCATCGTCGCAACTCCATTCCATCGCCCATTGCCCCGGCGGCCCGTGCCGGTTGCGCGTCAGCGCGGCATCGAACACGGGGCGGCCCCAGTCTTCGTCTTCCCCCGACGGCGCGGCGCGCACGCACCAGCGCGTCTCGGCGACGCCGATGTCGGGTTCGGCCCCGAAGCGCAGCAGCAAGGCCGTGACTCCGCTTTCCGCCGTCCCCAGCGCCAACCGCCGGTGGGCGACGAGGTCGAGCAGCTTCGGGGCGCCGACGATCTCGATCACCACCGTGCCGAGCGCTTTGCAGGTGAGCGCATCGGAGGCGGCCCGCAGTGCCCCGGCGACGTCCGGCACACGCAGCAAAAGGATGCGAGACGGATCGAGGCCCAATTCCAAAAAGCCGGTGGCTGCCAGTTCGCCATGCTCCAGAGCGGCATAGTCCTGGCGGATCCAGAGCAGCGGACCGCCGATCCGTGCTGCCAGCGCAGCCGTAAAGCCAGTAGCTGCCGTTTCGTGCGAAGCGATCGCAAAAACCTCATGCAACGCCCCTTTTTTCAAGCCTCCGGCGAGACAGGCATCGGCGCCAACATGGCCCAGCGGCACACGGATTTCCGGCGGCCCCGCCTTGGCGAGGGTGGCGCGGAGAAATGCAATTTTTTCGTGTGCCGCGGACATACTCCTGCCTTTCCGCCCGCCGCATTGTTGCGACAGGCTTTCAATCAAGACGAAGGAAGAATATGGAACAAAAAAGGAACAAAAATCAAGAGGTGCAGTTTTTTCAAGCCTATTTTTAAGGCCAGTTAACCACTGCCGCGACCACGAGTCGTCCGCTTAACCCCCACTTAGATAAAACTGGTGACAATTCCTGCGTGCAGGGCCCGAAGGCCGCCCATGTCGACGCATCTCAGCTTCCGCCAAATTAGTGCCGTTGCGGGCGCTGTCATCGTCACGTTCCTGACGCTGCTTTGGGCGGGATACGCCTGGCTCACCGTTACCGAATACCGCGAGCGTGTGATCGAGGAACAGGACAACCTCCAAACCACCGCACAGGCCTACGCCAACTACGCGGCGATGCTGGCCACCTTCGAGGTCAACATCCCCTACGGCGTCCTCGATGACCGGGCGCAGCCCCGAGTCGACGTGCGCTTCGCCACCCGGATGCTCGCCCGCTTCCGGAAAGACATGAGCCTGCCTTACGGCGTCCAACTTCAGATCCAACCCGTGGGTCACGCGCCGGCGCCACCCGGCGACCAGATGCTGGAAGGGCGCGCCGAAAAAGACGGCTTGATCGTCATCGCTCGCCGGCCCCTATGGGAAGCGACCGAAGAATGGCGGCGCGGGGCATGGGTCGAGGGCAGCGGTCTGTTCGCGATCACCCTGGTGACCTTGATCCTCGGCATGATCCTGGTGCGGCAACTGCGCAAGCGCGAAGCGGTGGAGAGGCAGATCATCGCCGCCAAGGAACAGGCTGAAGCGGGCAATCGCGCCAAATCCGAATTCCTCGCCAATATGAGCCACGAGGTCCGCACGCCCATGAACGGCGTGCTCGGCATGTCCGAAATGCTGCTGGCAACTGACCTGAGCCCGGAACAGAAGCGCTTTGCCGAAGTGATCCACGATTCCGGCGAAGCGCTGCTCACCGTCGTCAACGACATCCTCGACATTTCCAAGCTCGAAGCCGGAAAGCTGGAGCTGGACCACACCGAGTTCGACCTGGTGGCGACTGTGGAACGCACGACGGCGCTGATGATCGCCAAGGCGCGCGAAAAGCAGCTCGACCTGGCAGTCTACGTCGAACCGGAGGCCTGCGGCTCCTATGTCGGCGATCCGCTCAGGCTGCGCCAAGTCCTGCTCAACCTGATGAGCAACGCCATCAAGTTCACGGACAAAGGAGGCGTGTCGGTGACGGTCCGCCGTGCGTCCAGCCCCGAAGCGACGCCGGCCGTCCTGCGCTTTGCCGTCGCCGATACGGGAATCGGCATCGCGCCGGCGGAGCAGGAGAACGTATTTCGCAAGTTCGTCCAGGTGGACGGCTCGGCAACCCGGCGCTTCGGCGGCACCGGGCTCGGGCTTGCCATTTGCAGGCAGCTGATCGAGCTGATGGGCGGGCGGATCGGTCTTTCCAGCACGGTCGGCAAGGGCACTACATTCTGGTTCGAGATCGCCATCGAACCTTCCGCCGTGCAAACCGCGGCTAGAGAAACGCCGCTCGGACCAGCAACGCCGCGCGCTCTGATCGTGGACGACATGGCCGTCAATCTCGAAATCCTCGCACGGCAATTGGGGGCGTTCGGGGCCGAGACGGCCACAATCCAGGACCCATCCCGCGTCATGGACGAAATCGAGCGCGCCTGGTACGCGGCCCAGCCTTACGACATCATGTTCCTCGACCACATGATGCCGGGAATAAGCGGTGTGGAGCTGGCGCGGCGGCTGAGGCAAACCGATCAATTCTCCGAACTCAAGCTCGTGCTGACGACCTCTGCGGGGCGGGAGGCGGTCGGCGGGGAGGTCCAGTTCGATTGCATTCTCGAAAAACCCATCCGCCGGCAGGCGCTGCGGGATTGCATCGGCACCGTCCTTGGGCAGAAGTCCGCGACGGAGCAGGCTCCGCGCGCACGGCCGACGCCGGCCGAGCCGGCAAGGCCGCTCGAAATCCTCCTCGCCGAGGATAACCGCATCAACCAACAGTTCGCACGGGCCATGCTGGAGAAGGCGGGCCACCATGTCGACATCGCCGACACCGGCCTGAAAGCGATCGATGCGGTTGCAAGCAAGGACTACGACGTCGTCCTGATGGACATCCAGATGCCGGAACTGGACGGCGTGGCCGCGACCCAACGCATCCGCAAGCTCGATCCCCCAAAGGGAAATGTGCCCATCATCGCCATGACCGCCCACGCGATGGCCGGCGCCCGCGAGGAATACCTGAAGGCCGGTATGGACGACTACATCTCCAAGCCGGTGCAGTGCGCAACGGTCCTGGCCAAGCTTGCCGCTCTGGCCAACCGCGCGGTCCGGCCCGGGACCTCCGTGCTGGAGCAGGAAAAGCTTGACTCCCTCGTCCGGGCGCTGCGCAAGCAGAATCTCGACTCCTTCGTCGAGCTGTACCTGAAGGACGCCGCCGCCCACGCCGAAGCCGTGGCTCAGGCACTTTCCCGCGACGAATTCGATGCGGCCGGAAAGGCGGCCCACGTCCTGGTTTCGACAGCCGCCAACGTCGGCGCCATGCGCGTCAGCCGGATTGCGCGGCGCCTGGAAGAGGCCTGCCGCCGCGGGGACACCGCCGGCGCCCGGACCATCGCGGCCGAATTCCGCGCCGACGTCGATGAAGCGAACGCGGCGTTGCGCGAATGGCTAGATGCCCGCCGGAGCACCGCGAGCACGGCTTTCGAAAGCACCTCCGCCTAGAGACCGAACGGTACGACCTTGTTGGCGGCATCATGGCCGATGTCAGCGCGGCCGAGATAGGGAATGGCGGACACCTCGCACCAGTGGCGGACGATCTCGACCTCATCCTGACCGAAGTCCGGATCGTTGGGCAGGACGTCGGACACGCGTCCGAGCCGGATACCCTTCACCCTGCGGATGGAGGGCGTGGACGTGATATGGAACATGGTGCGGTCGATCGCGTAGAGATGCTCCGACACCTCTTCCAGCATCAGCACGTGATCGCTCAGATCCGGCTCGAGCGCCGTGCCCAGGATCTGGCTCAGGACGATCATGTTGAAGGCCGCGGCGGGCCGCTCCAGCGAAGGCTCCAGCGCTGAAGCGTCGCCGTTCGATAGCCATTGCAGTGCCCGCATGACGGCAGTCTCGCCGCCCTCGCGCAGGATGTCGGCGGGCATGGGGCCGTGCGCCACGCGGCAGCCCGCGCGGTATAGTCCCCCCAGGATCGCGCCCGCATCACTGTAGCCGAGATAGACCTTTCGCCGGGCGGCGGCGTCGAGCCGCGAGATCACCGCTTGGGCGATGCGCGCCGAACCGTAGCCGCCGCGGCCGACCCAAAGCGCATCGAAATTGGGATCTTGCGCCACGTCCAGGAAAGCGCGCGTGCGCGCCTCGTCGTCGCCGGCAAAATGCCCGCTCGAAAGAAAGCATTGCGGATGGAACAGCAGCGTAACCGGCGGATCGATGCGCTCCGCCAGAGTGCAAACCCGCGCCTCGATGGAAGGATCGAGTCGCGAGGCCGGCGCGACGATGCCGATCAGCTTTGCGCGCATTCGCCTTCCCCAAGCGGCATGCGCCTTTTATAAACTCGGCCCATGACTCTGAACAGCCGGTACTTCTTCTGCGGCGTCGGCGGCAGCGGCATGCTGCCCCTGGTGCTGATCCTGCGCGGCAAGGACTTTGAGGTCGCCGGTTCGGACCGATCGCTGGATCAGGGCCGCACGCCGGAGAAATTCGCCTTCCTCAGGGCGCGCGGCGTCACGCTCTTTGCCCAGGACGGCAGCGGCGTCACCGATCCGGAAACCGTCGTGGTCGCATCCACCGCCGTCGAATCCACGATTGCCGACATCGAAGCGGCCAGGCGCATCGGCGCACGGATCGAGACGCGCGCCCAACTTCTGGCGAGCCTGTTCAACCAGGCCAAGACCGGGATCGGCGTGGCGGGGACCAGCGGCAAGTCCACCACCACCGGCATGCTCGGATGGATCCTGACCGCCACCGGGCGCGACCCCACCATCATGAACGGCGCGGTGATGAAAAACCTCGTCGCGCCCGACGTGCCGTTCGCCAGCGCCCGCGTCGGCTCGGGCGACTGCTTCGTCAGCGAGGTCGACGAGAGCGACGGCTCGATCGCGCTTTACCGGCCGCGGATCGCGGTGGTGAACAACGTCGCGCTCGACCACAAGTCGATGGACGAGCTGCGCGTGCTGTTCCGCGATTTCCTGGCCAAGGCCGAAACCGCGGTGATCAATCTCGACAACGGCGAAGCGGCGGCGTTGGCGCCCAGGAACGCCGTCACCTACAGCCTGACCGACAATGCCGCGCAAATCCTGGGCGGGCGCATCATGCCTTCGCCCAACGGCGTTTCCTTCGAAGTGCTCCAGGGCGGGCGCGCGACGGCGGTGGCGCTAAAAGTGCCCGGCCGGCACAACGTGTCGAATGCGCTGGCGGCGTTGGGCGCGGCGCTGGCTGCAGGCGTGCCGCTGGAGGCGGCAGCCGAAGCGCTCGGGCGTTTCACCGGCATCAAGCGGCGGCTGGAGATCGTGGGCACGGCGAACGGCGTCACCGTCATCGACGATTTCGCCCACAACCCCGACAAGATCGCCGCCACGCTGGCGACGTTGCACGATTTCCCCGGACGTCTGTTGATCCTGTTCCAGCCGCACGGGTTCGGGCCGCTGCGGCTGATGAAAGACGCATTCATCGACGTATTTGCGTCGAAGCTGTCGCCCCAAGACGTTCTGGTGATGCCGGAGCCGGTCTATTTCGGCGGTACGGTCGAGCGGACCGTTTCGAGCGCGGACATCGTGCGGGGCGTCGCCGCGGCCGGCCGCCGCGCCTTCGCCTTTGCCGATCGCGCGCAATGCGGCGACAAGCTCATGTCGCTGGCCGAGCCGGGCGACCGCATCGTGATCATGGGCGCGCGCGACGACACGCTGTCGCAGTTCGCCGCCGAGCTGCTGACCCGGCGGAGATAGTGCGGACGGGACTTCACAAGCGCGAGAGCGGCGAAACCGCGGCAAACGTCGCTTTTGCGGTTTTGTCAGACAAGATTTGATTTCCCGCGGCCCATCGCCAAAGGGGAAAACCATGTCGTTCCGCAGTGTGTGCCTGATCGCTGCCGCCCTGTTCGCGCCCGCGTGCGCCCAGCCCGCCGGCACGGCGGTTCCGCCGCCTCGCCCGCCGCTGATCGTGCCGCCGCCGGTGCCTGGCGCAGCTCCGGTGACGATCGAGCGCATCAAGGTTCACGGCATCCATCTGGAGGCCAACCTGGAAGGCGATTCCCCCGACCGCGACGTGATCGTCTACCTGCCGCCGAGCTATACGAAAGAAGTGAACCGCCGTTATCCGGTCGTCTACGCCCTGCACGGCTATTCGATCAGCAACGAAAAGTGGACGACCGAGATTCACACCCCGCAGACCATCGAAGGGGCATTCGCCACCGGCACGCGCGAGATGATCGTGGTGATCCCCAACGCCCAGACGCTGCATAACGGATCGATGTATTCGAACTCGGTGACGACAGGCGATTGGGAAGATTTCATTGCGCAGGATCTCGTCTCCTACATCGATGCGCATTACCGCACCATCCCCGACCGCATGAGCCGCGGGCTGGCCGGCCATTCGATGGGCGGTTACGGCACCACCCGCATCGGCATGAAGCATCCCGAGGTGTTCTCCAGCCTCTACATCATGAGTCCCTGCTGCATGTCGGCGCGCGAGGCGCCACCGCCTGAAATGGCCAAGACGACGGAGGACGCCATGAAGGCCGGCGACACCTCCAAGCTCGATTTCCTTACCCGCGCCACGATGGCGTCCGCCGCCGCCTGGTCACCCGATCCCAAAGCCCCGCCGTTCTACCTCGACCTGCCGACCAGGGACGGCGTGCCGCAGCCTTCGGTGCTGGCGCGCTGGGCCGCCAATGCGCCGCTCGCGGTGGTCGACCAGTACATTTACAATCTGCGGCAGTATCACGCGATCGCGATGGACGTGGGCGACTTGGACGGGCTTAGGACCGATACCGCCGAACTGCACCGCATCCTGGACACCTACGGTATCGCCAACAGCTTCGAGCTCTACAGCGGCGACCACATCAGCGCCGTGGCCGACCGCATGCAGAACCACGTGCTGCCGTTCTTCAGCCGCAACCTCTCGTTCGAGGACTCTTCGCCGCGGTAAAAGGCACGACACGCTGTCGCACGAGGCATCACGTTCCGGCGAGGACGGAGAAGCGGCCCGTGAGAACCACACCCTTCCGGAGTAACCACAAATTCGACTTTGACAGCGCTTACTTGACACGCCGGAACCTATGCAAGAAGGTCTCTGCAAGGCTCAACGATAAGCCGTTCCGTCCAAGGGGGACACGCCGTGAACCTGCACATCATCGATATCGGGATCATCCTCGCGTTCCTCGCGACGAGCGTCATCGTCGGGTACTGGGTCTCACACCACGCCGCGAAGAGCACAAAAAACTACTTCCTGGGCGGGAACGTGCTGCCCTGGTGGGTGCTCGGCGTTTCCAACGCTTCCGGAATGTTCGATGTCGCCGGCACGATGCTGCTTGTCTACTGGATGTTCATTTACGGCATGAAAAGCGTGTGGATGCCGTGGATGTGGCCGGTGTGGAACCAGATCTTTCTGATGGTCTACCTGTCCGGCTGGCTCAGGCGTTCGGGCGTCACCACCGGCGCCGAATGGATCAAGTTCCGCTTCGGCGATAACAAGGGCGCACAGCTCTCGCACATCATCGTGGTGATCTTCGCCCTCGTCGGCATCGTCAGTTTCTTCACCTATGGCTTCAAGGGCATTGGTTTGTTCGCCACCGAGTTCCTGCCCTGGCAGCTTTCCGCCGATCCGACCCAGAACGCCAATTACTACGCCCTGATCCTGATGGGGCTGACCGCCTTCTACGTGGTGAAGGGCGGCATGTTCAGTGTGGTGATTACCGAAGTGATGCAATTCGCGTTGTTGACGATCGCCTCGATCGCCATCGGCGCGATCGCGATGCAGACGATCGCCCCCGACGCGATCAAGGCCGCAGTTCCCGCCGGCTGGGACAACATCTTCTTCGGCTGGCAGACGGGCCTCGACTGGTCGAAGACCGTGCCCGCAGCCAATTTCAGGATCGTTCAAGACGGCGCCACCCTGTTCGGATTCTTGCTCCTGATGTACGTCTCGAAAGGCATCCTGATTTCGGCGGCAGGCCCGGCGCCGAACTACGACATGCAGCGCATCCTCTCCACCCGAAACGCGCGCGACGCCTGCAAAATGAGCGCGGTCGTGAATGTCGTGCTTAACGTGCCGCGCTATTTCATGGTGGCGGGCTTGGCCGTCCTGGCGCTGGTGCTCTATCGCACGCAGATCAACGCCATGGGCGTCAACATGAATTTCGAGAAGATCCTGCCTGATGCCCTGTTCAACAGGGTGCCGACCGGCCTTCTCGGCATCACCGTGGCAGGTCTGCTTGCGGCGTTCATGTCCAACTTCGCGGCAACCGTTAACGCGGCCCCACCCTATATCGTCAACGACATCTACCGCCGCTTCATCAACCCGAAGGCAAGCGAAAAAACCTGCGTGCGTCTCGCCATCGCCACTTCGCTGACCATCGTCGTGGTCGGCATCTGCATCGGCTGGTTCATCACCTCGATCAACAACGTGGTGGGCTGGATCACGAGCGCGCTGTGGGGCGGTTACGCGGCCGCCAATCTCATCAAGTGGTACTGGTGGCGCTTCAACGGATACGGCTATTTCTGGGGTATGGTGCTTGGCATCGCCTCGGCGCTGATCCCGGCGCTGCCGATGCTGCACATCGACACCGTCCTCGCCGGCTGGGCCGCCGATCCGGCGCTGCCGCAGGTCCTGCGCGATTACTGCGGGTTCACGGCACCGCTGGCGGTGTTCCCGCTGATCCTCGGCGTCTCCCTGATCGGCTGCATCCTGGGCTCGCTTCTCTCAAAGCCGGAAGACGACGAGGTTCTCAAGAACTTCTACAGAAAGACCCGGCCGTGGGGCTTCTGGGGCCCGATCCTGAAAAAGGTCCAGGCCGAAGACCCGTCGTTCATGCCAAATCCGGACTTCGTCCGCGACATGTTCAACATTGTGCTCGGCATCGCCTGGCAGACCTCGCTGGTGGCTCTGCCGATCTACGTCGTGATCCGCGAATACGATCGCGCCCAGATCGCCGGCATCATCATCGCGGCAACGAGCCTGGTGCTCTATTTCACCTGGTTCCGACACCTGAAGGTGGCCTATCCCGATTCCGAGATCCATGCGGAGGCGCCGAAGGTCGCGGTGCCGGCCGAATAGCGGGCGGGTGCATTTTCGAAAAGATGAAGGGGCCGGAGCGATCCGGCCCCCTTTTTGTTGTCGCGCGGCAGGT
>DATKOE010000177.1:0-10879 GCA_035524815.1 Rhizomicrobium sp. | reverse complement strand
GCCAAGGACGTGCTCGCTGCGCTGGAGGAGGGGCGCGAGGGCCACAAGCCACTTGCGCGTATCGACGATCTGCCGCTGTTCAGCGCCACCGCGCCGGCGAAGAAGGAGAAGAGCGCGGTGGAGGAGGCGTTGCGCGCCGTTGAACCCGATGCCCTGGCGCCGAAAGAAGCGCTGGAATTGCTGTACGATCTCAAGCGCAAGCTGACCTTGCCGTAGGCGACGTTATGAGACAGGCTCCCGCGCCATGACCGTGCCGGCCCGCAAATTCCTGGTGGTTGTCGACAAGTCGCCCGAATGCCGGGTGGCAGTCCGTTTCGCCGCGCGCCGCGCCCAGCACACCGGCGGACGGGTCACGCTGCTCTGCGTCGCCGCGCCGGTCGACTTCCAGCAATGGAAAGGCGTCGAGGAGATCATGACCGACGAGGCTCACCAGGATGCCGAGGCGCTGGTCTACGACGCGGCCAAGACCATCAACGAACTCACCGGCATCACGCCCGAACTCGTCATCGAGCATGGCGAGGCCCGCGACGTGCTGATGGAGCTGATCCGGCGCGACCGCGACATCTCCATCCTGGTGCTGGCCTCCGGCACGTCGAAGGAAGGCCCCGGTCCGCTGGTCAGCCTGTTCGCCACAAAAGTGCAGCCGATTCCGGTGACGATCGTTCCGGGGAGTTTCTCGGACGAAGACGTCGACGAAATGGCTTGAGACAGCCGCGACGGGAGCATGAGCATGTGGGATTTCAGTTTCGGCAAGGCGGTGGGCATGGTGATGAAGACCTTGCCGTTCATCGTCCTGCGCATCGTGGTCTTCGTCGGCATCGGCGTTGCCTATTTCTTCACGACCGGCGTCGGCGCGGCGGTGGGCTACGGCTTCGGCCGCTTTGCCGGTTCGGGCGGCGCGCCGGAAAGCGGGGCGTTCTGGGGCGGACTGATCGGCTTCGGGCTCGTCAGCGCGGCGCTGTACCTGGCGCGCGAGTACTTGCTCTATCTCGTCAAGGCGGCGCACATCGCCGTACTGGTGGAGATCTACGACGGTCACGACGTGCCGTCCGGCCAGAGTCAGCTCGGCTTCGGCGCTAACTTCGTCAAGACGCACTTCGCCGAATCGAGCATCCTCTTCGGCGTCGACCAGATCATCAAGGGCGTGCTCGCCGCCTTCTTCCGCACCAACAACTTCTTCACCGCTTTCCTGCCGGTGCCGGCGCTGCAGAGCCTGATGCGCATTGCCGAATCGATCGTGCGCATGTCGCTCACCTATGTCGACGAGATCATCCTGGCCTATCTGATCCGTACGCGGACGACAAATCCCTGGGCCACGGCCAAGGACGGACTCATCCTCTACGCGCAGAACTACAAGCACTTCCTCAAGAACGCGGCCTGGCTAGCCGTCTTCCTGTGGCTTTGCACGGTTGCGCTGTTCATCGTCCTCATCGCGCCGGCGGCGGCGCTCGTGGCCCTGATGCCCGGCACGGCCACGATCTGGGGCATCGCGTTCGCCTTCGTGTTCGCCTGGGCGCTGAAGGCGGCGCTGCTGGAGCCGGTGGCGATCGCCGCCCTTATGCAGGTCTACTTCAAGGAGATCGAGGGCCAGACGCCCAATCCCGAATGGGAGGCCAGGCTCGATTCGATCTCGCGCAAGTTCAAGGACCTCACGGCCAAGGCGGCGGGCGCGGGCGGCGCAGCGGGCGCGGGATTGGCGAAACCGGCATGATCGGAAACATCCTCATCCTGATCGCGCTGGGCGCGGTGGCGGCGATCCTGTTCGCGGGCATCGCCGTGATGGCGATCGGCGGCAAGACCTCGGCCAGATGGTCCAACGTGCTGATGCGATACCGCATCGTGGCCCAGGCCGTGGCGCTTTTGATCATCGCCGTCGTGGTGTGGCTGGCGGCCAACCGGTAGGGTCTTGCGCGCGGCGCGGGCGTGGTGTTGTTAGGCCCCGAAAGGTGGCCGGCCATGGGCAAGACGCTCTACGACAAGATATGGGACGCACATGTGGTGCACGAGGCGGAGGGCGAATCGACCGTCCTCTACATCGACCGCCATCTGGTGCACGAGGTCACGAGCCCGCAGGCCTTCGAGGGCCTGCGCAACGCCCACCGCAAGGTCCGCCGTCCGGAACGGACGCTGGCCGTCGCCGACCACAACGTGCCGACCCGGGATCGCGCCCAAGGCATCGCCGATGCAGAATCGCGCGAGCAGGTCGAAACCCTGGAACGCAACACGAGGGAATTCGGCATCGACTATCTGGCGATGGACGACATCCGCCAGGGCATCGTGCACATCGTCGGTCCCGAACAGGGCTTCACGCTCCCCGGCACGACCATCGTCTGCGGCGACTCGCACACCTCCACGCATGGCGCCTTCGGGGCGCTTGCCTTCGGCATCGGCACCAGCGAAGTGGAACATGTGCTCGCCACCCAGACCCTTCTGGCGCCCAAGTCGAAGAACATGCGCGTGGAGGTGAACGGAGTGCTGCCGCCGGGCATCACCGCCAAGGACATGGCGCTCGCCATCATCGCGCGCATCGGCACCGCGGGCGGCACGGGCCATGTCATCGAATATGCAGGCGAAGCGGTGCGCGCCCTGTCGATGGAAGGGCGCATGACCTTGTGCAACCTCACCATCGAGGGTGGCGCGCGCGCCGGGCTGGTGGCGCCGGACGACACGACCTTCGCCTACATCGCGGGCAGGCCCCGTGCGCCCAAAGGTGCCGCCTTCGAAGCCGCAGTCGCCGGGTGGCGCATGCTCAAATCGGACGCCGATGCCAGGTTCGATGCCGAGATCGTGCTAGAGGCGGAAGATATCGCGCCGATGGTCACCTGGGGCACCTCGCCCGAGCAGGCGCTGCCGATCACGGCTTCGGTCCCCGATCCTGCCGCGCTCGCCGACGCCGACAAGCGCAACGCCGCCGAGCGCGCGCTCGCCTACATGGACCTGAAGCCGGGCCAGCCGCTAGCCGAAGTCAGGATCGACCGGGTTTTCATCGGCTCCTGTACCAACGGCCGCATCGAGGATCTGCGCGCCGCCGCAGCCGTCGCTCAAGTCGCCCTGAAGAGCGGGCGCAAGGTGGCGGCCCACGTCAATGCGATGGTGGTGCCCGGATCGGGCCTCGTGAAGCATCAGGCAGAGGAAGAGGGCCTCGACCGGGTGTTCCTGGCGGCAGGCTTCGAGTGGCGCGAACCGGGCTGCTCGATGTGCCTGGCGATGAATGCGGACCGGCTCGAGCCGGGCGAGCGCTGCGCCTCCACCTCCAACCGCAATTTCGAAGGCCGTCAGGGCCGCGGCGGGCGCACGCATCTGGTGTCGCCGGCGATGGCTGCCGCCGCCGCGATCGCGGGCCATCTCACCGACGTGCGCGATTTTGCCTGAACGCACTGCCGCCGATTTGCTAGAATGGCCTGTCGTTATCGGGGAACTGGGATGAGGCTTCACATATTTGCGGCGCTCGCTGCGGCGTGCGTCCTCGGCGGATGCAGCGACACCACTTGGGATCGCACCTTGAGTTACGTCGGGCTTGGCGGCTCCGACTCCGCGGATGAATCGCCTGCGCCCGAGGCCGCTCCCGCGCCGAGCCCTCCGCCCGCCACCGCGGCCAGCGGCACGTCGTCGGATGCCTGGTGCCGCGAGATCGCGCAATCGGCCGCGGAAACTGCCGCCGAGCAGGGCTTCGATGCCGCCGCGCAACAGCACCGCTCCGATGCCGTCTATCGGCAGTGCATGCAGTACTGAGCTTCAGAAGAAACTCACCGGGTCGACGTCGACGGTGACGCGCACCGGCTTCGGCAGTTTCGCCGCGCCGAGCCAGTTGCGCAGATAAGCTTGGACATCGACGCTGCGTTCGGCCTGAAGCAACAGCCGCTCGCGCGTCTGACCGCGCAGCAGCGCGTAGAACGCAGGCGTCGGGCCCCACACCTTCACCCCGCGCGCCGCGGGTGCGCATTTGGCGAGGATGCGTCCGGCTTCGCGCACGGCATCGCCGTCGTGGCCCGACAGGATGATCGCGGCCAGCCGTCCGAACGGCGGCGCGTGTGCCGCCTCGCGATACTTGCGCTCCTGCTCATAGAAGGCGTCGCGGTCGGCGGCGGCCAGCGCCTGCATCACCGCGTCCTGCGGATTGCGGGTCTGCATCAGGACGAGGCCCGGTTTTTCGGCGCGGCCCGCGCGGCCCGCGACCTGATGCAGAAGCTGGAACGTGCGCTCGCGCGCCCGCAGATCGCCGTCGGAGCCGCCGAGGTCGGCATCCACCACGCCCACCAGCGTGAGTTGCGGGAAGTGATGGCCCTTGGCCACGATCTGGGTGCCGATCAGAACGTCGATCTCCCGTTTGGACATGGCGCGGATCGCAGCCTGCGTCTCGGCGGGGCCGTGCAGGGTGTCGGAGGAAGCGATCGCCACGCGCGCCTCCGGAAAGACGGACTTGAATTCCTCGGCCACGCGCTCGACTCCCGGCCCGCAGGCCGCGAATCCCGCGTTGCCGCATTGCGGGCAGGCAGGCGGCATGGCGGTTTCGAAGCCGCAATGATGACAGACGAGGCGCTTCCTGTAGCGGTGCTCGACCAACCAGGCGGAGCAGTTCCTGCAGATCATCTTGTGGCCGCAGGCTTCGCAGATGGTGAGCGGGGCATAGCCGCGGCGGTTGAGGAACAGCATCGCCTGCTCGCCCGCGGCCAGCGACACCGCCAGTGCCTCGCGCAGCGCCAGCGACAGGAACGTGCCGGCCTCGCCGCGGTCGGCCCGCGTGTCGATCAGGCGCACCTGAGGCAGCACGGCGTCGCCGTGGCGGCGCGTCAGCTTGAGATGCGAATAGCGCCCGTTCGTTGCATTCACGTACGATTCCAGCGAGGGCGTGGCGCTGGCCAGCACGACCGGACATTGCTCGATGCGGGCGCGCACCACCGCCATGTCGCGGGCGTGGTAGATCGGGCCGTCTTCCTGCTTGTAGGCCTGCTCGTGCTCTTCGTCGACGACGATGAGACCCAGTTCCTTGAACGGCAGGTAGAGGGCCGAACGCGCGCCCACCACGACGCGCACTTCACCGGAGAGCACGGCGCGGAACACGTGGCGGCGCTCGCGCTGGGTCAGGTCGGAATGCCATTCGGCGGGGCGCACGCCGAAGCGCGCGGCAAAGCGGTCGAGGAACTGCACCGTGAGCGCGATTTCCGGCAGCAGGATCAAGGTCTGGCGGTCTTGGCGCAGCGCTTCGGCCACAGCCTCGAAATAGGTTTCAGTCTTGCCCGATCCGGTCACGCCGTCGAGAAGGTGGACGGAGAAGCGCCGTCCCGCCACCGCGCCGCGGGTGAGATGCGCCGCCAGGTCCTGCTCGGTGTTGAGCGTGGGCAGAGAAAAGCCGGGATCGGGCGCGGCGAAAGGCCGGAACTCGGGAAGTTCCGTCGGAACCAGGGCGCCGCAATCGATCAGCCCGCGCACGACCCCGGGCGTGACATTGGCTTCCTCGGCCAGGTCCGGGCACGAGCGCGCCAGTCCGTCGCCAGCAACCTCGAGCACGCGCTGACGCGGCGGCGTCATTCGCTTGGGCGAAACCGTTCCGCGAATGTATGCGGTGCGCATGGTTTCCGGCTCGAACGCCTGACGCGAGCGCAGAGCCATCGCCAGCACCAAGCCGGGCGGCGTGAGCGTGTAATTGGCGACCCAATCGATGAAATCGCAAAGCCCTTCGGGCAGCGCGGGTTCGCCGGGCAGGGGAATCGCCTGCTTCAGCCGCTTGTCGTCGATTTCGCCCTGCGCCTGGCCCCACACGACGCCCAGGCTTTCGCGCGGGCCGATCGGCGCCGTCACCAGAAGCCCGCGCCGTGCCTGTCCGGCGATGCTGTAATCATAGGCGCCTGCCAGCGGCAGCGGCAGCAGAACGCCGGCTCTGCCTGCAATCGCGGGCTTGGGTGGACAAGCGTTCATACGTTAGACTTCGAATCGCGAATCTCTGACTTTTCCGGTTCCATCATCTACCACGCCGCATGAGCGAAAGCGCACCATCCCGTGATCCGGCCATCGCCGCAGCCGAGGCGGTGAAGGCCTACATCCAGATGAACCGGGAGCGCCTTGCCTCGGACGGCGAGTTCCTCGCGCTGCTCCTGCCGGAGCGCTTCGCACAAGCCGGCGTGGCCGATCTGCAGCAGTATGCCATCGAGCGGCTGAGGGCGGAAAACCAGGCTTTGCGGGTGGAGCGCGACGCGCTCAAGGCCAAGCACGAGCGCAGCGGCTCCGACGGCGTGCGCCGGGCGATCCTCGAACTGATCGACGCGCGCAGCTTCGAGGAGGTGATCGCGGTCGCGACGCAGTCCGCGCCCGCCTTCGGCGCCGAGCGGGCCGTGTTCTGCATCGAAGGGCTCGACGGCTTCACCGCCAGCTCGTGCGAAGGCGTGCGCCTGATCGCGCCGGGCACCGTCACCGCGGTCGTGGGGCCGGAAGGCATGGGAGCGATCCTCTCCGGCGGCGGCGAGTTGCTGTTCGGGCGCACGGGCTACCGCAGCATCGCGGCGTTCCGGCTCAGGATCGGCCGCGACACGCCGCCGGCCTTGTACGTTCTCGGCTCGCTCAAAGAAGGGCGCTTCGACGGCCGCGACAGCGAAGCCGATCTCGGCCATTTCGCGCGCGCGCTGGAGCGGGCGATCCGGGCATGGCTCGATCTGCCCAAAGTCTGAGACAGGACTGGCTCGACAGCCTGGCGCACGAGCGGCGCGCCAGTCCGCACACCTTGCGCGCCTATGGCGACGATCTGGCGCGGTTCCTCGGATTTCTCACCGAGCACAAGGGCCGGACGCCCGACGACAAGATGCTGGGCGGTCTTATTCCCGCCGATCTGCGCGCCTTCATCACGCGGCGGCGCAGCGAAGGGCTGGGAGCGCGTGGCGTGCAGCGGGCGCTGGCGGCGGTGCGCAGCTTCTTCCGCTTCCTCGCCCGCGAAGGCGTGCTGGAGAATGCGGCGCCGCGGGCGGTGCGCACGCCACGCATTCCGCGCACCCTGCCGCGCCCGTTGAGCGAAACCGATGCGGCGCGCACGCTCGCCGAGGCGGGTGAGAACGACGTCAAATGGCTCGCCGCCCGCGATACTGCGCTGTTGACCCTGCTTTACGGTGCGGGTCTTCGCATTTCCGAAGCGCTCGGCCTGAAGCGGGGCGACGTGCCGCTCGGCACGAGCCTCAGCGTGATGGGCAAGGGCAGGAAGGTTCGCAGCGTGCCGCTCCTGCCGGTGGTGCGCGAGGCGATTGAAGCCTATGCCGCGCAGATTCCGTTCACGGGCGCGCGCAACACGCCGCTGTTCGTTTCGCGCCGGGGCAAGCCCATGAGCGCGCGCGAGGCCCAGGCTCTCATGCAGAGGTTGCGCTCGCGCCTGGGGCTGCCGGAGCGCGCGACGCCGCATGCGCTGCGGCATTCCTTCGCAACGCACCTGTTGGCCAACGGCTCGGATCTCAGGGCGG
Organism: Rhizomicrobium sp.; assembly: GCA_035524815.1. Lineage (GTDB taxonomy): Bacteria > Pseudomonadota > Alphaproteobacteria > Micropepsales > Micropepsaceae > Rhizomicrobium. The sequence continues at coordinate 3,440 of DATKOE010000177.1, read as the reverse complement.
TGCAGGAATTGCTGGGCCACGCGTCGCTTTCGACGACCCAGACCTATACCGAGATCGATGTGAAAAAGTTGATGCAGGTATACCAAAGCGCGCACCCCCGCGGCTCGTGAGTTGTTCGTTCGTCTGCGGTATGAATTGCATGCACGCGCGACGAACCTGTGCGCCATGACCCGCGCCAGACGGGGGAGGGACCGCAATGGAATTGCAGCAAGACAAGGTCCGCAGCAATATCGAAATCGCCCGCGAAGCCCGGATGAAACCGATCGGCGAAATCGCCCGCAAGCTCGGCATTCCGGACGACGCCCTCATCCAGTACGGCCCGCACAAGGCCAAGATCACGCTCGAATTCATCGAGAGCCTGAAGCCCAGGCCCGACGGCAAGCTGATCCTCGTCACCGCGGTCACGCCCACCACCTCGGGCGAAGGCAAGACGACCACGACGGTGGGGCTGACCGACGCCCTCCACCGGCTGGGCAAGCACGCGATGGGGGCCTTGCGGGAACCTTCGCTGGGACCCTGCTTCGGCATGAAGGGCGGGGCGGCCGGCGGGGGTTACAGCCAGGTCGTACCAATGGAGGACATCAACCTGCATTTCACCGGCGATTTCCACGCCGTCACCTCGGCCAACAACCTGCTCGCAGCGATGCTCGACAACCATATCTACTGGAGCAATTCGCTGGGGCTGGACGAGCGGCGCATTTCCTGGCGCCGCAGCCTGGACATGAACGACCGCGCGCTGCGCGCCATCGTCAGTTCGCTCGGCGGCACCGCCAACGGCTTCCAGCGCGCGGACGGCTTTGACATCACCGTGGCCTCGGAGGTCATGGCGATCCTGTGCCTGGCGAACGATCTCAAGGATCTCGAGCGCCGGCTGGGCAACATCGTGGTGGGCCAGACGCGCGACCGGAAATACGTGACCGCGAGCCAGCTCGACGCCTCGGGCGCGATGAGCGTGCTGCTGAAGGACGCGCTGCTGCCCAACCTGGTGCAGACGCTCGAAAACAACCCGGTGTTCGTGCACGGCGGGCCGTTCGCCAATATCGCGCACGGCTGCAATTCGGTTATGGCCACCAAAACCGCGCTGAAGCTCGCCGATTACGTGGTGACAGAAGCCGGCTTCGGCGCCGACCTCGGGGCGGAAAAGTTCTTCGACATCAAGTGCCGCAAGGCGAACCTCAGGCCCTCGGCCGCCGTCGTCGTCACCACCGTGCGCGCCATGAAGCATCACGGCGGCGTCTCCAAGGACAATCTGAAGAAGGAAAACGTCGACGCGGTCGAGCAGGGCTGCGCCAATCTCGAACGCCACGTGCGCAACGTACGCAAGTTCGGCGTTCCCGCGATCGTCGCCGTCAACCACTTCGTCGGCGATACCGAGGCCGAACTAGCCAAGATCATCGAGGTGGCCAAGGGCCTCGACTGCGAGGCGGTGGTCTGCAAAGGCTGGGCCGAGGGCGGACGCGGCGTCGAGGCGCTCGCCAAGATCGTGGTGGAAACCTGCGAGCGCGGCGAATCCGAGTTCAAACCGCTCTACCCGCTCGACATGGAGTTGTGGGAGAAGACCCAGACTATCGCGCGCACGATCTACGGCGCCAACGGCATCACCGCCGATTTTGCGGTGCGCGGCCGCTTCGACGACCTGGAGGCCGCTGGCTTCGGCAAGCTGCCGGTGTGCATGGCCAAGACGCAGTATTCCTTCTCCACCGATCCGGACAAGCGCGGCGCCCCGTCCGATCATCTCGTCAAGGTGCGCGAGGTGAGACTTTCGGCGGGCGCGGAGTTCGTGGTGGTGATCGCGGGCGACATCATGACCATGCCCGGTCTGCCGCGGGTTCCCGCCGCAAACGCCATCCGCCTCGACGATCAGGGTCAGATCGAGGGGCTGTTCTAGATCGTGTCGATGTGCTCGTCGGCGGCGCCGGCAAGGATGCGCGCGCCGTGCCAGCGCTTGATGAGCACAAACGACAGCACCATGGAAATCGCGCCCATGGCCGACATCAGAAGATAGGCGCGCCCGCCCATCGCGGCGTAGAAATGGCCGGAAAGCTGGGTTGAAAAACCCATCATCAAGCCCTGCGAGCAGACGAAATAGAGGCTCTGGGCCGTGGCGGCCAGCCGCGGGGGCACCGCGCGCAGGATGAAGAACACCGCGCCCAGATGCGCCAGAGCAAAGGTTCCGCCGTGCAGGAACTGGGCGAAGATCACTACCGGCAGCGGCGGATCGAACGCGAGAATCGTCCAGCGCACCACGCAGACGAGCCCGCCGAGCAGCAGCAGCCTGGCGGGGCCGAAGAGGCGCAGCACCCGCAAGGCCTGCGAGAACAGCGCGATCTCGGTGAACACGCCCAGCGGCCAGATGAGGCTGACCAGAAGCGGCTTATAGCCGATCGAAATCCAGTGCAGGCCGCCGTAAGCGTAATAGAAGCCGTGGCTCGACTGCTCGAAGCTGGCGGCGGCGAGAAAGACGAGGAACACCGGCGCCCCCAGCAGTTCGCGCGCCTCGCCGGCCGTCGCCTTGAGCCGCGGCAGCAGATCACCTTGGGTCGGCGCGGTGGGAGACGGCAACAGGATGGTGGAACCGACGCACATCGCAGCGCCGAACGCAAGCAACGGCGCGACCGGCCAGAAGCCGAGATACTGGGTGCACACCCCGCCGACCAGGTTCATCGCCACGAAGGCGGTGGAGGCCCAGATGCGCACGCGCCCGTAATCGAAGCCGTGGCGTTCCGAAAGCCTGGCGCAGACGCTTTCCAGCAAGGGTGTCGCCGCGCCGTAGGAGACGTAGGCGATGACGCCGGTGAAGAAGATCGCGGCTTTGACGGGCATGGCGCCCATCGCCGCGAAGCCCGCCAGCATGATCCAGTAGAGCGTCAGCATCACCCGGCGGCGGTCGTTGTGCGCATCGGCGACGATGCCGCTCATAGGGCCGGCGAAAGCGCGCAGCAGCAGCGCGCTCGAAAGCAGCAGGCCGATCTGGCCGGCGCTCATGCCGCGCCAGGAAAGCCAGGCGCCGAAAAACGGCAGGAAGACGCCGGAAACCATGCCCGATGAGGCTTGGCTCATGCCCAGACGGGTGGCGATATGCTTCACTTCTGTTCCCGGCCAACGCGACCGCTTCCGTTAGCGCGAACGCGTTGCGGCGAAAAGCGCCATGCCGGCGCCCATGCGGGCAAACCGGGCGGCGGCCCGCTTCATGCTGTCGCGCCGGCCGCGGGCGGGGGAAACGCGAGCAAAAACGGCCGGTTCTGAAGCTCCGCCGCCGTCAGGCTGGCCAGTTGCAGAACGAGGCGGGGATGCGTATTTTCCGCCCGCCGGTCAGGCTCCTTCGGGCCTCTCCGGCCTTTTTTGCGCAGGATACGCGCTCCGGGCCGCCTTAGCTCAGCCGGTAGAGCAACGCATTCGTAATGCGTGGGTCGGGTGTTCGAGTCACCCAGGCGGCACCA
>DATKOE010000176.1:0-2869 GCA_035524815.1 Rhizomicrobium sp. | reverse complement strand
GCTTGCGGACGCCCGCGAGAACGCCTTCCGGCACCGGCTCGTCGAGCGACACCAGGCAAATCGCATCGCCACCCGGCGCGGAGCGGCCGAGGTTGAAGGTGGCGATGTTGATGCGGTTGTCGGCGAGCAGCCCGCCGAAGGCGCCGATGAAGCCCGGCTTGTCCTCGTTCGTGACATACAGCATGTGGCGGCCGAAATCGGCTTCCACCTTGATGTCCTTGATCTCCACGATGCGCGGCTTGGAGCCCGCGAACAGCGTGCCCGAGACGGCCCGTTTCATTTCGTCCGATTCGATGGTGATGCGCACCAGCGTCTGGTATTCGCTGTCGCGCTCGTGGACGGTTTCCGAGACGTCGATGCCGTGCTCGCGCGCCACGACCGGGGCGTTGACCATGTTCACGCCCTCCATTGCGGGCGACATCAGCCCGGCGAGCGCGGCGGCGGTGAGCGGCTTGTGGTTCAGCGCGGCGACCTGGCCTTCGTATTCGACGACCACGCGGCGGATCACGCCCTCCCGCGCCTGCGTCAGCTGGCCGGCGAGCGCGCCGAGCAGGCGGCAGAGCTCCATGTAGGGCTTGAGGCGCGGCGCGTCCTCGGCCGAGACGGAAGGCATGTTGATCGCATTCGACACCGCGCCCGTGAGCAAAAAGTCGCTCATCTGCTCGGCGACCTGAAGCGCGACGTTCTCCTGCGCCTCGGTGGTGGCGGCGCCCAGATGCGGGGTGCAGACCACGTTCTCCAGCGCGAACAGGCGGCTTTCGGTGGCGGGCTCGGTTTCAAACACATCGAGGGCGGCGCCCGCGACATGCCCCGCTTCGATCGCGTCGGCGAGCGCGTCCTCGTCGATCAGGCCGCCACGGGCGCAGTTGATGATGCGCGCGCCCTTCTTCGTCTTCGCCAGTGCCGCCCGTGAGAGGATGTCGCGCGTAGCCTCCGTGAGCGGCGTATGGAGCGTGATGAAGTCCGCGCGCGCCAGAAGCGCATCGAGGTCGGCCTTCTCGACGCCGAGTTCGACCGAACGCTTGTCCGTGAGGTACGGGTCGTAGGCGAGCACCTTCATGTGCAAGCCGATCGCGCGGTCGGCGACGATGGAGCCGATATTGCCGCAGCCGATCAGGCCGAGCGTCTTGCCCGTCAGTTCCACGCCCATGAAGCGGTTCTTCTCCCACTTGCCGGCCTTGGTGGAGGCCGAGGCTTCCGGCAACTGGCGGGCGAGGGCGAACATCATCGCGACCGCGTGCTCGGCGGTGGTGATGGTGTTGCCGTGCGGCGTGTTCATCACCACGACGCCGCGCGCGGTGGCGGACTTGATATCGACGTTGTCCACGCCGATGCCCGCGCGGCCCACCACCTTCAGGCGCGGCGCGGCATCGAGCAGCTCGCGCGTGACCTTGGTGGCGGAACGGATCGCGAGCCCGTCGTATTCGCCGATGATGGCGCGCAGCTCGGCGGGCGTGAGGCCAGGCTTCAGATCGACCTCGATGCCGCGGTCCTTGAAGATGGCGACGGCGGCCGGCGACAGCTTGTCGCTGATCAGCACTTTCGGCATGGGATGATTACTCCGCGGCGCGGGAGGATGCGGGAAGGCGCTCGGCCTCGACGGTGGCGAAGGCCCAGTCGAGCCAGGGCAGCAGGGCGGCGATGTCGGCGGTTTCAACCGTGGCGCCGGCCCAGATGCGCAGGCCCGGCGGCGCGTCGCGATAGGCGCCGATGTCGTAGGCGACGCCGTGCTTTTCCAGCAGCGAGACGACCTGCTTGGCGATCTCCGCCTGGCCTTCGGCGGGCAGCGCCGTCACCCAGGGAGCGACGATGCGGAGACACACGGAGGTGGAGGAGCGCGTCGCCTCGTCTTCCGCGAGGAAGTCGATCCAGGGCGTGCGTGCGGCCCATTCCGCGATGGCGGCGAGGTTGGCTTCGCTGCGCGCGATCAGGACGGGCAGGCCGCCCAAGCTTTCGGCCCAGCGCAGCCCGTCCAGCGCGTCCTCGACGCAGAGCATCGACGGCGTGTTGATCGTCTCGCCCTTGAAGACGCCCTCGATCAGCTTGCCGCCCGAGGTGAGGCGGAAGATCTTCGGCAGCGGCCAGGCCGGCTTGTAAGTGAGCAGCCGTTCCACGGCGCGGGGCGAAAGCACGAGAATTCCGTGCGCACCCTCTCCGCCCAGCACCTTCTGCCAGGACCAGGTGATCACATCGAGCTTGTCCCAGGGCAGCGCCATCGCGAAGGCGGCGGAGGTGGCGTCGCAGATCGTCAGGCCCGCGCGGTCGGCGGGGATCCAGGCGCCGTCGGGGACGCACACGCCGGAAGTGGTGCCGTTCCAGGGGAAGACCACGTCGCGGGAGAAATCGACGGCGGCGAGATCGGGCAGACATCCGTAGGGCGCATCGAGCACGCGGGCGTCGGGCAGCTTGAGCTGCTTGACGATGTCGGTGGCCCAGCCCGCGCCGAAGCTCTCGAAGGACAGCACATCGACGCCGCGCGCGCCGAGCAGCGACCACAGCGCCATCTCGACGGCGCCGGTGTCGGAGGCCGGGACGATGCCGATGCGGTAGTCGGCGGGAATGCCGAGGATGGCGCGGGAACGCTCGATCACCTCGGCGAGGCGCGCCTTTGGCTCCTTCGCGCGGTGGCTGCGGCCGAGCAGCGCGCCCGCGAGCGCATCCAGCGTGAAGCCGGGACGCTTGGCGCAGGGGCCCGAGGAGAAATTGGGGTTGGCCGGACGGGTGTCCGGCGGCGCGGCGATCGCCATGACGCTGTCCCTTTCAGAACAGAAGCGCCCCGGTGGGGGGGCGTGGCCCGCCGCGAGAGGTAGGCGATGGGCGGGGGTGCGTCAAGGGGGAATGTTTTTGAGTGGGTGGGTCTTGCGGCAGT
>DATKOE010000175.1:0-10618 GCA_035524815.1 Rhizomicrobium sp. | reverse complement strand
CGACAGCGCCCCCGCAACGCCGCTGGAAATCTTTCACGCCGAAAACAGGACCAAGACCGGATTCATCGGCCACCCGTGGGGTCTGGCCTGGCTTTCGGCGTCGGAATTCTGGGAGCGCTTCTGCTACTACGGCATGCAGGCGCTGCTGTTCCTGTATCTGTCCAAATACCTTCTGACGCCCGCGCATGTGCAGGAGGTCTGGGGGTACGAGGGCTTCCGCCATGTGCTGGATTGGCTCGCGCGCGAAATCCCCTGGCTCTTCAAGACGTCCGAAACGGCGTACGCGTCATACACGTCGCAGCTTTACGCGGGTCTCGTCTACGTCACGCCGCTGCTCGGCGGCCCGCTCGCCGACCGTTGGCTCGGCCGCACGCGGACGGTGACGCTGGGCTCGATCCTGATGGTGATCGGCACGTTCCTGCTTGCCACCAATCAGACATTCCTGTGGGGCCTCGGCTTCCTTCTCGCCGGCGTGGGGTGCTTCAAAGGCAACATCGCCGCGCAGGTGGGCGACCTCTACGCCATCGACGACAAGCGTCGCGCCGACGGCTTTCAAATCTACTTCATGGGTATCCAGCTTGCCGTGGTTATTGCCCCCCTGATCTGCAGCACCTTGGGCGAAAAGGTGAACTGGCATCTGGGTTTCATCGCTTCCGGCGCGGGCATGCTGATCGCGCTGCTCACCTACCTCGCCGGCCGCCGCAGTTTCCCGCCGGAGCCCGTGCGCAAGAAGGGCGTCAAGGAGAAGCGCCCGCCGCTTCGAGCGCGCGATTGGGGCGCGATCACCCTCCTGGTCGCGCTGCTGCCGGTGCTTGCCTTCTCCATCGTCGGCAACCAGCAGATCTTCAACGCCTATCTCGGCTGGGCCGAGAAGAACTATCAGCTGACGTTCTTCGGCTGGACCATTCCCACCGGCTACATGCTGTCGTTCGATGCCTTCTTCAGTGCCGCCACGATGATCGGCGTCATCGCCTTCTGGCGTTGGTACAAGAAGCGTTGGACGGAACCCGACGAGATCACGAAAATCGCCATTGGAACGCTCATCGCCGCAATGGCGCCGCTGGTCCTGGCCGGAGCGTCCGCCATGGTCGCCGAAACCGGCCAGAAGGTGACGCTGGCCTGGGCGGTCGCGTTCCACGTCATCAACGACACGGGGTTTGCGATGGTCCTGCCGGTGGGCCTGGCGCTCTATTCGCGCGCCGCGCCGAAGGGAATGGGAGGCACGATGATCGCGATCTATTACCTGCATCTGTTCTTCGCGAATTCGGTGGTCACTGCCACGCTCGGCGGACTGTACGGGACCATGCCGGACACGCAGTTCTGGATGCTGCATGTGGGCTTGATGGTCGCCTCCGCGCTGGTGCTGATCGTGGTGAGGCTCTTGTTCGGCAGGCTGGTCGCGCCCACCGAGCCGAAGGAGGCGTGAGCGCCGTCAACCCGGGTTGTCGCGGCTGAACGATTTCTCTTCCCAGAACTCGCTGCCGGCGAGGCGGTCGATCTCTTTCTTGAGGGCCGAACGCTTGTCGTTGGTGAGATAGACGCGGCGCGCCTGCTCGACGAACCGGGTGCCGAAGTCCTTTTTCGCTTCGAGGGTGCGCAGTTCGTCCTCGATTTCCCACAGCGTCTCGTTGGCTTCGACCAGCTCGGCTTCGAGACGAAGTACGGGCGGCTCGGCAAGGAGGGGGACGGCCTCGCGCACGCGCGCGAGCGCCTCGAGTTCGCGTTCCACCACGTCCCGTTTCGCGGCATCGCGGATGCGCGCCTTCTTGATCCGAAGGATGACGATGAGGTCGATCAGCGTGCCGGCGGAAACCGGAATCTCGATCGCCATTGGGGTGCCTCCCACGCGAGGGACATATCTGCTAAAGAATGGCGCCAGCCGTCGTCAAGACAGGAGACCGGAGCGGCGCATGTCCGGGCACCGGGGCGGCGGCAGCAGAGGGGCTCATGAACGGTCAAGCCATAGAGACGCCTGACGCGCGCACCTACTTCTCCCGCGGCTTGGCCCTCCACAAGGCCGGCCGCCACGAGGAAGCGGAGGCCCTGTGCAAGCAGGCGCTCGAGCGGTTTCCGCGCCACGCCGACCTGTGGAATTTGCGCGGCGTGAATTTCCGCGTCGCCAAGCAGTATGCCAGGGCGGCGGCGTGCCTGCGCGAAGGCCTGGCGCTGGCGCCCCGGGACCCGTCGCTGTGGTCCAATCTCGGCAATGTCCTCAAGGACCTCAAGCACTGCGAAACGGCCGCCGTATGCCACCGCAGGTCGCTGGAGCTCCAGCCCGACAGCGTCTCGACGCTCCACAATCTCGGCATCGCGCTGTCCGAGGGCGGCCGGGACAGCGAGGCGCTGGAAGTGTACGAACGCGCTCTCGCGATCGAGCCCGGCAACGCCGATGTGCGCTGGGACCGCGCGCTGAGCCGTCTGCGGACGGGAAACTACGCCGGCGGCTGGACCGACTACGAGGCCAGGATCGAGCGCGGCGACCCGCCCAAGCGCGACATGCCCGGCAAGCGGTGGAACGGCGAGCGCTACGACGGCAAGCGCCTGCTCATCGTCAGCGAACAGGGCCTCGGCGACACTATATGGGTGGCGCGCTATTTTCCGATGGCGAAGAAGTTCGGCGGCGAACTCATCGTCGAGTGCCGGCCTGAAGTGGCCGCGCTGATCGAGTCGATGGGGATGGCGGACCGGATCGTGTTCAAGCGCGACCCCTTGCCCGACGCCGATTACCATATCCTTCAATGCAGCCTGCCGAGCGTGTTCGCGCACCAGGGCGCGCCCGTTCCCACGGCGCCCTATCTTGCTGCCCCGGCCGGACACGGCGAGCGCATCGCGGCGGTCATGAAGCCGGGCAAGGGCCGCCTCAAGGTAGGAATCGTGTGGGGCGGCAGCGTCACCTACGGGCGCAGGGCCGACCGCGACGCGCCGCTGGCGATGTTCCTGCAATGGTTCGCCTTGCCCGGCGTCCAGCTCTACAGCCTGCAAAAGGGACCGCAGGAAGAGGACCTCAACTCGTTGCCCGCCGGTGCGCCGATCGTCAACCTCACGCCGCACACCAAGGACTTCTTCGAGACGGCCGCGGCGGTCGCCCAGCTCGATCTGGTGCTGATGACCGACACGGCGGTGGCCCATCTCGCAGGCGCGCTCGGCAGGCCGGTCTGGGTGCTGCTCAACCGCGTGCCGCACTGGTTGTGGCAGCTCGATGGCGGCGATTGCTTCTGGTATCCCTCGATGCGGCTGTTCCGCCAGCGCGCCTGGGGCGACTGGGGCGGCGCGTTCGATCAGGCGGCGGCGGCGCTGCTCGAACTCGGCAACGCGCGGCGCGGACGCGCTTAGAACAAGGGCTTCCCCATCGTGCCGGGCAGCGGCGCGTCGAGAATTTTCGCCAGGGTCGGCGCGATATCGCGCATGTCGATCTCGCCGAAGTTCCTTTTCTTGAGGCCGGCGACCGCCGGTCCGTCGATCAGGAAGGTGGCGCGCATCTCCTTGTCTTCGGGGAAGTAGCCGTGCTCGCCCTTGAGCGGGGCCGGGGCCACGAGCGGGCCGGTGAAGCTCGATCCCGCCATGTAGCCGATTCGGAAATCCACCCAGAACGACGCCTTGCCCGAGCCGCCGCGCGCCTCGATGGCGGGCTTGTCGATCACGCGCGCGATGCCGAGCGAGGGATCGGCGGCGAGCTTGGCCAGCAGCGCCGCCACGCGGTCCTTCAGCGCCTGGTCGTCGGGACGCGCGAGCACGATCATCGCGGAGCCGCCGGCATTCCATGGGATGGCGTCCCAGGACACGACCTTGCGCTTTTCCATGTCGTAGCCCGCCAGCCCCGCTTCGACGAAGGCGTGGCCCAGATTGACTTCGTGCGCCACCGGCGCAAACCCGTGATCCGATACCACCGCCACGGTCACGTCGGGTTCGTCGCGCCGCGCAGTCGCGAACAGTTCGCCGACGTCCGCATCGAGTTTTTCGAGTACGGCGTGCGCTTCGGGCGTATCGGGCCCGTCGACGTGCTGGACATGGTCGAGGCTGACCAGATGCACGGTCATCAGGTTGGGACGGGCAAGATCAAACAACGTCTGCGCATAGCGGGTGCGCGCCGTGTCGTTCTGCGGCTCGGCGCCGAAGATCGCGCTCAGCGGCAGCCCGGTATCGTGCTCCAGCCGCGCCACCAGCCCGGGCGTGGATAGGGCGCGCAGCAGCTTGACGTCGTCGCCGGTCTGCGCCCGCCAGTATTCCGGCACATTGTAATCGATCGAATCCGCGCCCACGCTGACCGGCCAGCTGATCGACGCCACGATGCCGTGCTTGCCGTGGACCGCGTCCCACAACGTCGAGCCCCTGATGTCGACCTCGTACCAGTAGTAGCCGTCCATGTTCCTGCCGAGGGGATCGAACTCGGCATTGTTGGCGATGCCGTGCTGCGCCGGCCACAAGCCAGTGATGAGCGTGGTGTGGTTGGGATAAGTAAGCGAGGGCAGGGCGTCGCGCACGCCGGTCGCGTAGGCTCCGTGCGTCACGAAAGCTTCAAGGTTGGGCAGCTTCAGGCCGCGTTTCCTGGCTTCCAGCACGTCGCCGGGCCGCAGACCGTCAAGCGAGACGAGCAACACGGGCGATGCGCTGGCTGCAGCCGCCAACAGACACGCCAGCATGCCATACAGGATCCCGCGCCGCATCGTTCCCGCTCCCCGCCCGTTCTGTTCTTGCGGCCTGCTTTTTACCGGTTCGAGCCGTAGATTCCAATTCGTCTTGCCCGGTGCCGCGAACCTCTCCTAATCTCCGGCGCGATCCGCCGAGGAGAAGGAAATATGAACATTTCGATGTATCAGGCGTCGGTTCCCGTGTTTGTGCATTTTTTGAGCGCCCTTTCGGACATTCTCAAGAAGGGCGCCGAGTATTGCACCGCAAAGAAGATCGAGCCCTCGGTGCTGGTGGGTTCGCGCCTGTCGCCCGACATGTTCGCGCTCGCCCGCCAGGTGCAGATCGCCACCGACCACGCCAAGGGCGCCGCCGCCCGCCTTTCGGGTAGCGCCATCCCCAGCTTCCCCGACACGGAAACCACTTTCGACGAACTGCAGGCCCGGATCGCCAAGACTCTCGACTACATCCAGAGCTTCAAGCCGGAACAGATCGACGGATCGGACGAACGGGACATCGAGCTCGTCATCGCCAAACAGAAATACCCCTTCAAGGGCAAGGACTATCTCCTGCATTTCGCCCTGCCGAACTTCTTCTTCCACGTCACCACGGCCTACGGCATCCTGCGCCATTGCGGCGTGGAGATCGGCAAGCGCGACTTCATGGGAGCGCCGAAGAACTAGTGTCGTGGTTTCGAAGTTCGCCCCCTTGCCGATATCAGCCGCTTGGCGAACTTCGAAACCGGAACGACACTAGGATTCAGTGGTTTGCCAGTGTCCTGTTGATTCCGAAATTCGCCAGACGCCGACACAGGGATGCGGCGAATTTCGGAATCGGGACACTAGCCCCTACCTCCGGCCCGCCTTGTCGAGGGCAGCGAACTCGTCGTCAGACAGTGCGATGTCCGCCGCCGCGATGTTCTCTTCGAGGTGGGCTGCCTTGGCTGTACCCGGAATGGGCAGCATCACCGGGCTGCGCTTCAGGAGCCAGGCGAGCGCAATCCGGCTCGGCGCGGCCTTGTGGCGCCTGGCGATGTCATCGAGCAGCGAGCCGGGCTTGGCGAGATCGCCCGCGGCAAGCGGGAACCACGGGATGAATCCGATGCCGTGCTTCTCGCAGTACTCGAGCGCGGCCTCGCTGGTGCGGTCGGCAAGATTGTAGCGGTTCTGCACGGTGGCGACGGGGAACACCTTGCGTGCGGCTTCGATCTCCTCGGCCGAAACTTCGCTCAATCCGGCGAAACGGATAACGCGATCTTCGATCAGCGACTTGACGGCCGCGAACTGCTCGTCGCGGGGGACGTTCGCGTCGATGCGGTGAAGCTGCCACAGGTCGATGCGCTCGACGCCGAGACGGTAGCGGCTCAGGTGCGCCTGCTGGATGAGATAGTCGGGCCGTCCCAGCGGACGCCAGACATCGGGGCCGCGCCGCACCAGCCCGCCCTTGGTGGCGATCACGAGGCCCTTGTATGGATGCAGCGCCGCGCGGATCAGGTCTTCCGAAACCGCCGGACCGTAGGCATCCGCGGTGTCGATGAAGTCGATGCCGAGTTCCGGAACGCGCTTCAACGTGCGCATGCACTCCTGGCGATCCTCAGGTTCGCCCCAGATGCCGGGTCCGGTGATGCGCATGGCGCCGAAGCCGAGGCGGTTGACCTTGAGTTCGCCGCCGATCCTGAAGGTTCCCGATTGAGATGCACTGGCCATGACATGTTCCTTTCCCTGCGCGGCAATGCCGCAAGCAGCGCTCCAGAGGGTTCCACTTTGGCTTCTTTCGCGGAGGCGGACAACCACTTCCAGGCACGGTGCGAAGGTTCCCGGAAATGCGGATGCCTAATCGACCGCCATGATCGTCGCGCTCCCCGCCGAGATGCGTTCGAGAAGCATCGAGCACTCGGGAATCATGCGCTCCATCCAGTAGCGGGCGGCGGTCAGCTTGTCGCGATAGAACGCTGCGTTGGGCGGAGCGGCGGCGAGCCTTTGCTGTGCGAGCTTGGCTATCCGTGCCCACATCCACCCGACCACGACGATTCCCATCAGGCGAAGATAATCGGACGCCGCCGCACCGGCGTCGTCGGGATTGGCAAGGCCGTGCTGGGCAAGCCACACCGTGGCCTGTTGCAGAACATCGAGGCCGCGCTTGACGGGATTGACGAACCCCGCAAGCGATTCGTCCTCGTTCGCGGCGAGCCAAGAGCCGATGGTCTGGAACAGCGCCATCGGCGCGGCGCCGCCCCTGCGCCCGAGCTTGCGGCCGACGAGGTCCATCGCCTGCACCCCGTTGGCGCCTTCGTAGATCTGGTTGATGCGGCCGTCGCGCACGAACTGCTCGACGCCGTTGTCGCGCACGTAGCCGTGGCCGCCGTAGCACTGCATGGCGAGATTGGCGGCTTCAAACCCCATGTCGGTGAAGAAGGCCTTGATCACGGGGGTCATCAGGTCGGCGAGCAGGGCGGCGGTGTCGGCTTCGGGCCGCGACGAGCGGGCGATGGACATGTTCAGCGTGGTCCACATCGCCAGTGCCCGCGCGCCTTCCACGAACGAGCGGCAGTGCAGCAGCATCCGCTTGACGTCGGGATGCACAATGAGAAGGTCGGCCGCCTTGTCGGGCTCCTTGGCGCCCGTCAGCGCATGGCCGGCGCGGCGCTCGTGCACGTAGGCGAGCGCGTTCTGGTAAGCCACTTCGCCGGTGGCGATACCCTGGATGCCGACGCCGAGGCGCGCGGCGTTCATCATCCCGAACATGCCGGCCATGCCGGCGCTTAGCGAACGCTTCTCGCCGGGCACGGGCTTGGGGCCAAGCCTCCAGGCGACGGCGTCGTCGAAATTGAGCGTGGCGGTCGCCTGCGCCTTGATGCCCATTTTCTTTTCGATGCCGCCGGTCGCCACGCCATTGCGCGCGCCCATGCGGCCGTCCTCGGACACGAGATACTTCGGCACCATGAAGAAGTTGACCGTGCCCAAGTCGTCGTGGATGTGTCCCGTTTCATCGGGGATCTTGGCGATCACCATGTGAATGATGTTGTCGGTCAGGTCCTGGTCGCCGCCCGAGATGAATATTTTCGTGCCGTTTATGCGGTAGGTCCCGTCGGGCTGTTCCACGGCGCGCGTCTTCATCAGGCGCAGATCGGTGCCGCAGCCGGGCTCGGTCAGGCACATGGTGCCCGCCCATTCGCCGGAAATCATTTTCGGAACGATGTGCTCCTTCATCCAGGGCGCGCCGGTGGCGATGAGTGCCGCATACGCCGCGCTCGTCAGGCCCGGATACATCGCAAACGACTGGTTGGCGGAGGTGGCCATCTCCGCGACCGCCATCGTCAGCATGAGCGGAAGACCCGCGCCGCCGAATTCCGCCGGCGCCGACAGGCCGCCCCAACCCGCCTCGCAATAGGCCTTGTAGGCTTGGCGGAACCCCTTGGGCGTGCGCACCACGCCGTTCTCGAAATGGCAACCTTCCTCGTCGCCGGACTGATTGATCGGCTGCAGCATCTCTTCGCAGAACTTCGCCGCATTGGTGAGAACGTCGTCGGCGAGATCGGCGGTGAGGTCCGCGAAATCGCGCAGGTCGCGCTGCTTCTCGGTTTCAAACAACTCGTGGAAGAGGAAGCGAAAATCGTCGACCGGCGCGCGATAGATCGGCATGGCGAATCCCAGATCGGATGCGCCGACAGTCTAGCGAAGGCCTGACACGAGTGTCATCGCTTCCCCTAGGTGAAGCGGCCCCGGACGCGCCGCGTCCGGGGCCGCTCAACAGCGCCTCATCCGACGTGGGAAGTGCCGCTGCCGCGCGGCGCGTTGTCGGCACGCAGCATCATCTCGCCCAAGCCGCCAGAAACGTCGAGGCCCGTATTTCCCATCACGCTCACGGGCTGGAGCGCGATCGACTTGTCAAGGCCGCCGACCAGCACATTCGCGCCCACGCCGGCGCCGAACGTAACGCTTGCGGTGGCACCGGCATAGTCGCCGGTGAGATCGCCGCGGTGCAAATCCGAAGTCGGAGCGATCACGTCCCACACCAGCGTACCTCCCGACGTGTAGCCGAGATCGACACCGAGCTTTGATATGCTCCCGACGTAGTGGTCCATCCGGCCGCCGTGCGGACGGTAATTGCAGCTTATCTTCTTCGATGAACCGACGACGTAGCCCCAGCCGCTGTGAACCTGACAGGTCAGGATGCCGACCTTGACTCCGGCCGGCTCAGCAAACGCAGGGCCGCTGATCGAGAGCGCGCAGACGGCGCCCACCAGCAAGGAGAGTTTTCGTGTCATGTTGACCTCTTCTTGATGTCTTGGCACCGCACCTGCGGCGCCCGCCCCTCTGCTCGTCCAGCCGTGCTAGAACGGCCCGATGAGGGTCAGGTGCCGTGAATAATAGGAAATGATCAACCGCCATCATGGAACGGACACGGAGCGCGGCCCGGTTTCCCAGGCCGCGCCGCCGCTATGTCGTGACAGGCTAGCGTGCGTCGGCCCGGCGCTCGGCCTTCAGATTCATCTCGCCGATGCCGCCCGAGATGTCGAGGCCGGTATTTCCCATCACGCTGACCGGTTGCAGCGCGATCGACTTGTCAAAGCCGCCGATCAGTGCGTTCGCACCCACGCCTACACCGACGGTGGCGCTGGCCGTGGCGCCGCCGTAATCGCCTTCCAGCGCACCGGCGCGCAGATCCGACGTCGGCGCGATCACGTCCCATACCAGCGTGCCGCCGGAGGTGTAGCCGATGTCGACGCCGAGCTTGGAAATGTCGCCCGTGTAGTAATCGGGGCCGCGATCCTTCGGCTTATAACTGCAGTCCATGCGCTTGGAGGATCCGACCACGTAGCCCCAACCGCTGTGAACGTGACATGTGAGAATGCCAACCTTCACGCCATGCGGCGCAGCGGCCGCAGGAGCGGCAAACACGAACGCGCCGAGCGAAGCGGCGCCCAAAAGCAGGGAGAGCCTTTTCGTCATACGTCACCTCTTCTTGTTTGCTCCGCGCCGTTCGCGCACGAAGCATCGCCCCGCAGCCTGACTTGACGTGGAACGGACGGCCGCCGGACGAGGTGCCGTGACAAAAAGGCTCCCCGTTAACCCCAATCGGGTTGAGGCATTCAAATCGTTGAAGAGGCTGCGCAATCAGATCAGGTCGCGCAGCGTGACCTTGATAGTCCGATATTCCTTGCCGCGAAGGACCTTGAAAGTCACGACCGTGCCGGGGGCATCGTTGCGCAGGCGGAATCTCAGGTCATAGAGCTTCATCGCGTCGGCGGGCTTGCCGTCCACCTCAACGATCTCGTCCCCTGCCTTGAGACCGGCTTCTTCCGCGGGCGCTCTTTGCGTCACGTCGACGATCTTGAAACCGGTGCCCGTTTGATTGAACCACATGCCGGCGCGGTCGAAGGTGCCGGTGTCCGCGACGGGTTGCGGCAGCGGCTTCAGGTACATGACCTGGTTGTTGTAGTCGAACGTCACCACGAAGCGCTTCAGAATGCCGGCACCGACATTGCCGGAGTAGTCGCTGCCCGCGAACGCACCCTTGGCATCGGTCGAAAGCGAGGTAACGATGCCTGCGACCTTGACGTCGCCCAGCGACATCTCCGCGCCGCGCGTGACATAGGCGTGCGATGGGCCGCCTACGCCCCAGCCGTCCACCGCGTCCACCCCCTTGGCATGCTTGGCGCGCAGGTTGTTGGTTTCGGCGAAAGGCTTGGTGATCGTCAGTTCGGCGCGCGAACCGGTGTCGATGTCGAATTTCGCCGGCAGTCCTTCGAACGTGCCTCTCACTTCGGGGACGTGCTCGTTGAACACGAACTTCACGGGCGTCCCCGCGTCCTTCGGATCGAAGTGCTTGGGATCGATCAGCGTCAGCGTGTGGGCGCCGTAGTCGACGCGCGTCACGAAGCGCCGGAACGTCTCGTAGCCGACCATGCCGGGCAATGGCACGCCTTCGATGTCGCTGAGCTGCTCGAGCGGGAAGACGATGAACACCTGATTTTTCACCGAGGCCGTGC
>DATKOE010000174.1:0-3318 GCA_035524815.1 Rhizomicrobium sp. | reverse complement strand
GAGGACCCGTTCCGCCTCTACCGCTGCCACACCATCATGAACTGCGCGGCGACCTGCCCGAAAAGCCTCAATCCGGCCCAGGCGATCGGCGAGATCAAGCAGATGCTGGTGAAGCGGGGCGTCTGAACGGCGCCGAGCCCGCCCGCGGCGGGCTGATCGATCCGGCCGAGATGCCGGCAATCGGCTGCCCGGCGCACTCGATCCGTGAGCGGAAGACCTCCGGGGGGCCGGCACCGCGCGCCGCAGAGTTGCACACAGACATTGTAAGCTGACGCAACGGAACGGAATCGCGACTTCCTGTCCGACTCGTAATGCTCCGTGCAGGTTGGCGCAGGGTAACTTCAGCCGGAATCGCGAAAGTGATTCGAAAGTCTTTTTCCAGCAACTGTCGATTGAAGCAAACAGGATTCCGCCCTACGATTCTTGTCATGATTCGATTCGCAATCGTTCCCATCACCTTCATCGCCATCGTCCTGATGGCGACGTGGGCGGTTGCGCCGATGGGATTTCACACGGGCATCGCGTGGCTTGACGGCATCGGACGTACGCCGCTGTCGCTGTGGCCGGCGATCGTGCTGTGGTGTCTGCTCGTGCCCGCATGGGCGTGGCAATCCCGCGACGCACGAAGGTAGCAGGTTTCCGAGTTACGCTGCCGCTCGCGCGGTGGAACCGCGCAGTCCTGCACGCACGCGCATCATGCGCCACAGGAAGCCGCCGGCCAGCTTGGTCAGCCAGCCTTGCGGATTTGCCCCGACCGCCTTCGCGACCATCTGGACGAGCTTGTGGATGTGGTGGCGGCGATAGATGCGCGCAGTGATGCCGAACAGGTTCTTCGAGTAGACCGCGCGCGCGTAGGGCATCGCGGCAACCCGGCCGGGCGGAACCACGGCGCAGTAGTGCGAGTAGGAAATCTCGTCGTCGTCGGATTCCACGACCCGTCCCAAAGCAATCGAAAGCCTGCGCCAGAACGGCAATTCGGGCTCATCCTGCTTGTGAAGAGTTTCGAAGAAGAGCTTGTAATGACGGAATTCGTCGGCCGCGATCCGGCCCGCGATCTCCTTCAGGACCGGTTCGCCGGTAGCGTCCTTGATCGCCGTGTAATAGGAGGACGTCCCGCTCTCGACGACGCAGCGCGCGATCATCTCGCCGCGCCGCGATCCGCGAACCGAGACCGTGTCGCTGCTCGCGAAGTGGGCGGGCTTGTAGCCGGCGCGGAACCGCGCGAACGCTTCTTCCAGCTTGAACGACGGATCGGCCATTTCGGCCCACATGCCGAGAACGCGGCCGTGGTTGGTCTCCTCGCGGCCCCACTGTTCGATGACGGGAGCGTAATCCGGATCGGGAAAGATGCGCTTCAGATAGGCGACATAGTCGGGCGCGTTGTACTCGACCAGCGCCGCGGACTTGATGGCGTCGATCATCCAGGGTTCCGCCTTCGAACGGTCGAAGTCAGACCAGGGGATGTCGTCGGGGCCCCAGCCCTGCCTGAAAACCTTGCCTTCGGCCATGCCTTCTCTCTGCCGCGCTGCGATACGCAGTTTCTACAGGAAGACAACGCGCGGCGTGAAGGCCCGTTTCCTTACGACGACGGCAAGGTTCAGTGGGTGACGCGAAGCGACGTAAGGTAAGCGAGCAACTCCTGGGCCCGCGCAGCATCGCTTTCGGAAGCTGCCGACTTCACTTGTTCCTCAACCGCTGAAATGCGCGCCTCAAGGGCGGCTGAATCGAGTTCCTGCATCGGCAGCGCCTCTTCGGCCAGCACGGTGAGCTTCTCCGCGTTCACCTCGGCGAAGCCGCCGGCCACGAAGAACTTCTGTTCCGCGCCCTCGGCGCCGCCCTTCACGGTGATCGTGCCGGGACGCAGCGTCGAGATCAGCGGCATATGCCCCGCCATCACGCCCATGTCGCCTTCGCGGCCGGGGATGGTGATCATCTCGGCCTCATCCGAAAGCAGAAGCTTTTCGGGAGAGACGAGGTCGAAGGAGATCTTGTCAGCCATTTTGTTCGGTCCGTGCCGGCCCTTCCGTCATCTCGCCGTGGCCGGTTCAAGCCCGGCCATGACGGACTAACACGTTACGCCGCTTCCGCGGCCATCTTCTCCGCCTTGGCGACGGCGTCTTCGATTGTGCCCACCATGAAGAACGCTCCTTCCGGCAGGTGGTCGTATTCGCCGTTCACCACCGCCTTGAAGCTGCGGATCGTGTCCTTCAGGTCCACGAAGATGCCGGGCACGCTGGTGAACACTTCGGCGACGTGGAACGGCTGGCTGAGGAAGCGCTCCAGCTTGCGGGCGCGCGCGACGGTGATCTTGTCCTCTTCCGAGAGTTCGTCCATTCCCAGGATGGCGATGATGTCCTGCAGGCTCTTGTAGCGCTGCAGCGTCTGCTGGACCTTGCGGGCGATGTCGTAATGTTCCTGGCCGACCACGCGCGGATCGAGCATGCGCGAGGTCGAGTCCAGCGGGTCTACCGCCGGGTAGATGCCCTTCTCGGCGATCTGGCGCGACAGCACCGTGGTGGCGTCGAGGTGGGCGAAGCTGGTGGCCGGGGCAGGGTCGGTCAGGTCGTCGGCCGGCACGTAAATAGCCTGCACCGAGGTGATCGAGCCCTTGCTCGTGGTGGTGATGCGCTCCTGCAACTCGCCCATGTCGGTGGCGAGCGTCGGCTGATAGCCCACCGCGGAAGGAATGCGCCCCAACAGGGCGGACACTTCCGAACCCGCCTGGGTGAAGCGGAAGATGTTGTCGACGAAGAACAGCACATCCTGGCCCTGGTCGCGGAAATACTCGGCGACGGTCAGCCCGGTGAGGCCGACGCGGGCGCGGGCGCCCGGCGGCTCGTTCATCTGGCCGAACACCAGCGAGCACTTCGAACCGGCGGTCGAGCCGTTGTTCTCGTGTGGGTCCTTGTTCACGCCCGATTCGATCATCTCGTGATAGAGGTCGTTGCCCTCGCGCGTGCGCTCGCCGACGCCGGCGAACACCGAATAGCCGCCATGCGCCTTGGCGATGTTGTTGATCAGCTCCTGGATGATGACCGTCTTGCCGACGCCGGCGCCGCCGAACAGGCCGATCTTGCCGCCGCGGGCATAGGGCGCGAGCAGGTCGACGACCTTGATGCCGGTGACCAGGATCTGCGCCTCGGTCGACTGGTCGACGAAGGCGGGCGCCGGCTTGTGGATCGGCGAGCTCAGCTTGGCGTTGACCGGCCCCCGCTCGTCGATCGGCTCGCCGATCACGTTGATGATGCGGCCGAGCGTCTCGGGACCGACCGGCACCGAGATCGGCGCGCCGGTGTCGACCGCCTCGGTGCCGCGCAC
>DATKOE010000173.1:0-6083 GCA_035524815.1 Rhizomicrobium sp. | reverse complement strand
AGAGATGATGTTCCGCACCTGTACGGTACAGGTGAATCTCGATTTCGCCTCGGAAGCGGACATGGTCAAAAAGTTCCGCGTCGGCTTGGCGTTGCAGCCGGTGGCCCCCGCCTTGTTCGCCAACTCGCCGTTCCGCGAAGGCAAGCACAACGGCTTCCTGTCGTACCGCAGCCACGTGTGGACCGACGTCGACAACGATCGCGCCGGCATGCTGCCCTGGGTGTTCGAATCCGGCATGTCGTTCGAGCGCTATGTCGATTACGCGCTCGGCGTGCCGATGTACTTCATCTATCGCGACGGCAGATACATCGATCTGGCGGGAAGGAGCTTCCGCGACTTCCTCGACCACAAGATTCCCGAGGTGAAGGACGTCGAACCACAGATGTCGGATTGGGCCGATCACCTCACCACTATTTTCCCCGAAGTGCGCCTCAAGCGCTTCCTCGAGATGCGTGGCGCCGACGGCGGCACCTGGCGGCGCATCTGCGGGCTTCCCGCTCTGTGGGTCGGCGTGTTCTACGACAACGTCGCGCTCGACGCGGCGTGGGACATGGTCAAGGACTGGACGGCCGAGGAGCGCCAGGCCATGCGTGACGCGGTCCCGCGGCTCGCCTTCAAGACGCCGTTCCGCAACACCAATGTGTGGGAGCTTGCCCACCGCATGCTCGACATTTCCGCCGAAGGACTGCGGCGCCGCGCCAAACAGGACGCAATCGGCATGACGGAGGAAGGCTTCCTGGTCCCGCTTCGGGAGCTGGTTTCGCGCGGCTACACGCGCGCCGAAGAGCTGCTGAACATGTATCGCACGAATTGGGGCCGCGACCTGAAGCCGCTGTTCACCGAATACAATTTTCTTTGACCGTGCGGGTCAGCCGAACTTCGGGTTCTGCATGTTTCTCAGAAGCGAGAAGGCGCAGAGAAGGCTGCCCGCCGACATCGCCGCCCACAGCGGGACCGTAGTCCAGGCGCCCTCGACGCCTGCGTTTGCCTGGAACGGCGCCGACGCGATCAGGACCAGGGGATAGATCGTCGACATCACCATCACGCTGGTGGCCTGCGCGTAACCCATCGGGGTGCGCCGCCACAGCATCGCCGCAACCACCAGAACGATCGGCACGAAGATCGTCAGGTCCACCGATGCGATGAGATGGAAGGCCTCGGCGGGCATTCCGGCATCGGCGCCTTCGAAGATGGTGCGATGCCACAGATAGGTCCAGAGCGCCGCAAGCACGGCTGCGAACAGGAACATGAAGAGACTAACCCGCCGCGCCGGCGTGGACCGGCGGAACGTGCTGCCGATCGAGGTCAGCCAGGCGTTGTTCATCGCGGAGATCACGGCCAACAGGGATAGCGCGCAGATTGCGGCATAGACGAGGAACAGCTCGTTCATCTGCGCGCCCAGCAGGAAGTAGACGAACGTGTAGAGCATGTATTCGAGCATGCCGATCCAGAATAGAATCCCGCGCGCCGAGCCGCGCATCGTCAGGACCATTCCCGTGACCAGCAGCGGAACGCCGAGGATCAGCGTGACAAGGTCAGTCCCCTGTTGCGCGCCGAGCGCGAAGGGCGGGTCCCGGCGGTAGAGATCGACGAAGAACGGTACGACCGACGACGCGGCGGCCAGAACCGCGACCGCGCCGGAAAGAATGAGCGGCGCTCTGAGTTTCGATGCCATTTTCGCCCCCCCGCGTCGCATCGCCAGGCAAGTCCGCGCGCGCCGGCAACGCGATTGAATCGGATCAATGGACGCCGATTCTATTGAATGCTGACGCTTGCGCTACAGTAAATCGTGGCGTCTTGAGGCCGCAAGTGCCGGGCCATCTGTCCCGGCGACATCACCGCGAGAGCGTCGCGATTGGTGTCGGCGCACACCTCGGCGATCTGCGATTTGCCGGTGGCCCCGGTCGTGCCGCAGACGATCGCGCCGTTGTTGAACGCCTGCTTGACGGGGAAGGTCGTATAGGTTCCGTCGCCATTGGCGATGTTGAGGTGCCCATCGCCACCCAGGGTCTGGGTGTACTGCGTGTCCTGTCCGCCCTGACAGGCGGCGATCCAGGTCTGCCGGGCGGCGAAGGCGGGAACCGCGCTGATTGCTGCCGCAGCAAGAAGGAGTGTCATCCGCATGCGAACCTCCGTCGCTGCGCTAACGGGGCGAACCGCCAGAGGTTGCACGGATTAATAAACTGACACCCGCGCCTGGCAATAGACGTGGGAATTCTGGGGCGTGATCTTCTTGCCCACGTCGTCGGCCAGCGTCATGACCGAAATGTACTTGTTCGCCTTGTCCGCGCACACTTCGGCGATCTCGGACAGCGCCTTGGGCGCCTTGGGATCGACCGTGCCGCACACCATGTTCCCGTCGTGGTAGGAGTTCACGAGTTTCTGCGTGTCGTAGGTTCCGTTGCCGTTCGCCACGTGAAAATAGCCCGGCCCGTTGATCGTCTGGGTGTACTGGGTGTCCTGGCCGAAGCAGACGGCGATCCAGTCCTCGGCGCTGGCGGCGCAGGTGCTCAGGGCGAACCCGGCGGCGATCAGCAACAGGCGCATTCGATTCTCCCTGCATCGGCGCGGTCGCACCCGCGACGGGCGGAGCCCCGCGCGTGCCGCAATCCTCCACTGGAATTGTAGCTATTTTGCGTTCGGCGTGCGACGGGCGTCGTTCTGCCGCTCGACCATCCAGCCGGGATATTCGGGTTTGAGCGCGCTCAGCCCGTCGAGACGTTCCAATTCGTCCAGCGAGAACGAAAACTGCGTTGCCTCCAGATTGTCGTTCAACTGATCCAGCGTCTTGGCGCCGATGATCGTGGCCGTCACGAACGGCTTCGACAGGACATAGGCGAGCGCCACGCGGGCGACGCTGGCACCTTTGGCTAGTCCAATCTCTCGCATGGCATCGACCAGATTGAAGGCGAGGTCCTTGTCCACCGGCGGAAAATCGAAATCGGTGCGCCGCGCGCCTTCGGGCCCTCTGGCGCCGGGGCCGAACTTGCCGGAGAGGATGCCGCCCGCCAGCGGGCTCCAT
This sequence comes from Rhizomicrobium sp., assembly GCA_035524815.1. Classification (GTDB taxonomy): domain Bacteria; phylum Pseudomonadota; class Alphaproteobacteria; order Micropepsales; family Micropepsaceae; genus Rhizomicrobium. The sequence continues at coordinate 3,061 of DATKOE010000173.1, read as the reverse complement.
GCCATCAATCCCATCTTCTGGTCTTCGAGCATCGGCACGATCTCGCGTTCGAGGTCGCGCCCGGCGATCGAATAATACGCCTGCAGGCTCTCAAACCGCGCCCATCCGTGCTTGTCGGCCAGTCCCTGCGCCTTGGCGATGCGCCAAGCCTGCCAGTTCGACACGCCGATATACCGGACGAGCCCGCGCCGCACGAGGTCGTCTAGCGCGTGCATGACTTCCTCGACCGGCACGGCCAAATCTTGTGCATGCACCTGATAGAGGTCGATGTGGTCGGTCTGGAGCCGTTCGAGGCTGGCTTCCACCGCGTCCATGATGTGCCCGCGGCTGAGGCCCGCATCATTGGGGGCCGCGCTCATGCGGCCATAGACCTTGGTTGCGATCACGACGTCGGAGCGCTTCACCCCGATGTCCTTCAGCGCCTGACCGAGATAGCTTTCGGCCATGCCTTCGGAATAGACATCCGCGGTATCGACGAAGTTCACTCCGGCTTCGAGCGCGCGGGAGACGAGGGAGGTTGCCGTCTTCTGCTCGACCTGTCCCACCGCCTTGAAGAACCCCTTGCCGCCGAAGGTCATCGTGCCGAAGCAGATTTCCGAGACGAAAAATCCGGTGTTGCCGAGCATCTTGTAGCGCATGAAAAGTCCTCCGGTGGGCAGAAGCCCAATTCAGGGATGCAAGGAAGCGGTTTCCAACTCCGTTCACACGCATTCTTCCGGCAGAATGAAGGAACCGTCCAGCTTCACACCGATCGGCTTCACCCATGTGACCGATGACAGCGGCAACGTGCCGTAGAAATGCGGAAACAGCTCGCCGCCGCGCGAGGGTTCGAATTTCAGGTTGTAGGCCAATCTGTTCGCGTCGGCCGCGAGAAGGACGAGGTTGCTTTCGCCGTCGTAGTATCGCGCCAGCGTCTGTGCCACTTGGCCCGCCTTGGAAAAGTGGATGAACCCGTCTTCGCGGTCCTTCGCCGATCCGGCATAGACGCCCTGGCGTTGGGCTTGTGCCCATTCGTTCCGGTGACAGATCTTGTAGATCAGCATGTACGCCGCGCTGTTTTGTGCCTTTGACCGGCCATCATTGGAACCTAGGCTGGGCAAATGCGCAACCTCCTGAAATCGCTGCCACTGGGGGCCGAGTTCATCTTCGTGATCTCGGTTGCGTTCGGCGGATCGATCTTGGGCAGTCTTTTCATGGCTATCCGTCCGCCGAGCGGCGCGCCGGTGACCGAACCGCATTTATGGGGCCTGATCCTCAACGAGGTCGTTGTATTCGGCGTGCTGGGATTTTTCCTTTACGCGAGGGATTGGACGTTCGAGCGCCTGGGTTTCAGGTTCCGCTGGAGCGACCCGCTGTGGGCCTTCGTGCTCGTCGTGGGCGTTTATGTTGCCTTCTACGCGGCTTGGTACGCGCTCAGCTACGTGCCGGTGGCGTTGCTGCACACAGGGGCGCCGGGACAGATAATCTCGCCCGGGATTTCTCCTCAGACTGTGATCGCGCTGGTGATCGTCAATCCAGTGTTCGAAGAGGTGTTCGTCGCCGGCTACGTCATTGCAGCGCTGAAGGACGTGCGTGGCACCACATTCGCGATCAACGTGAGCGTGGTGATCCGACTGGTCTACCACTTGTATCAAGGCATCTCCGGCGTGCTGTCGATCATCCCGATGGGACTGATCTTCGGCTACTGGTTTGCGCGCAAGGGACGGCTCTGGCCGCTGATCGCGGCCCATGCGTTGCTGGACCTGGTCCCGTTTCTCTACATGGTGAAGTTCTGATGCGCGACAGAGCCGCGCTCGCCTATGCCGCTGTTCCGCCCACCGTTAGCCCATCGAGCCGCAGCGTCGGCTGGCCCACGCCCACCGGAACGGATTGCCCGTTCTTGCCGCAGGTGCCCACGCCGGGATCGAGCTTCATGTCGTTGCCGATCATCGCAACGCGCGTCAGGCAATCGGGCCCGTTGCCGATCAGCGTGGCGCCCTTGATGGGCGCGCCGATCTTGCCGTCTTCGAGCAGGTACGCCTCCGTGCAGGAAAACACGAACTTGCCATTGGTGATGTCCACCTGTCCGCCGCCGAAGTTCACGGCGTAGATTCCCTTCTTCACGCTGGCGAGGATCTCGTCCGGGCTCTTGTCGCCGGCCAACATATAGGTGTTGGTCATGCGCGGCATCACCATGCTGGAATAGCTTTCGCGCCGGCCGTTGCCGGTGGCCTTCATGTCCATCAGGCGCGCGTTCTGACGGTCCTGCATGTAGCCTTTCAGGATGCCGTCCTCGATCAGCACGGTACGCGAGGTGGGTGTGCCTTCGTCGTCGATGGTGAGCGAGCCGCGGCGCCCGCCGATGGTGCCGTCGTCGACCACCGTGACGCCGGGCGATGCCACACGCTGGCCCAGCAGGCCCGAGAACGCGCTCGTTTTCTTGCGGTTGAAGTCGCCTTCCAGGCCGTGCCCGATGGCTTCATGCAAGAGGATACCGGGCCAGCCGGGGCCGAGCACCACCGTCATTTCGCCTGCGGGCGCGGGCACGGACTGCAGATTCACCAGCGCCTGACGCAGCGCTTCGTCGATTGCCGCCTGCCAGTATTCGGGTGCGAGATAGGTTTCATAACCGCTGCGGCCGCCGCCGCCGTGCGAGCCGCTTTCCTGCCGTCCGTTCTCTTCCACTACCACCGACACATGCAGCCGCACCAACGGACGCACGTCGCGATAGGTTTCGCCGCCGGCCCGGATGATCTCCACATTCTGCCACTCGCCCCCCAGCGAGCACGACACCTGCCGCACGCGTGCATCCCTGTTGCGGGCATAGGCGTTCATGTCCTCGAGCAGCTTCACTTTCTTCTCGAACGCCGCGGTCTGAAGCGGGTCGATGTCGGCGTAGAGCCTGACGTTGGTGCGGGCAGGGGAGGCTGCCGCCACGCCCGAATGTCCCTTTGCCACGGCCCGGACGGTCTGCGCCGCCCGCTCGATGGCCGCTTCCGACAACTCGTTGGCATGAGCGTAGCCGGTCGCCTCGCCGCAGACCGATCTGAGGCCGAAGCCTTGGGTAGTGTCGAAATTGGCC
>DATKOE010000172.1:0-7430 GCA_035524815.1 Rhizomicrobium sp. | reverse complement strand
CGTTCAACCACCCCGCCGGCACCCGGTACGACCATCTTAGCCTGGTCACGGCGCCGTTCACGATGACCAGGGGCGGCTATGTCATCACGATGAAGAACGGCCGCGTACACCAGCACTTCGGGTCGGAAGAAAAGCGCGAGCGCTTCCGGAAGGAGGACCGGCGCCTGCACCGCAGCGAATACCGGCGGCTGGAGCAGGCGGGCCAGGGCAGAGGCCGTCAGGTCGCCTGACCGCGGAATGCAATACGCGGTGCGGGCCGAAAATCCGGCTCGCACGCGCGTTCAGAGCGCCCGCGCAACGTGTTGCTGGATGTCGGATGACGCCCGGGCGGCATCTGGCATTGAAGATTTCGACAATACGGCTTCGAGCGCGGGCATCATGTGCCCGAGCATGCGCAGCTTGATGACGACGTCCCAGACGGGCTCCATCTTCTTCCATCCGGCTGCGTAGAAGAAGTGCTTGGCCGCGTGCTTGGCTTCGCGATGCGAGAGAGCCGCCGCGGCGATGTTTTTCCAGCCGTAGAATTCGCGATAAGCCCGCTTATAGCCGTCGTGCAGCTGCTGCGGCGACAGACGTGCGGGACGGAACACAACGTGCCGCGTGTCGTAGAGCTCCCAGTCGCGCGTGGTGATGCGGCTCTGGCCGGACAGCGACTGGAAGAGCCGTGTGCCAGGATACGGAGTCTGGATGTGGAACGTGGAGGTCGTGACGCCGTTCCTCACCGCCCAGTCCACCGTCCGGTCAAACACGGTTTCGTCGTCATCGTCCATACCGAAAACGAACGATCCGTTGATCATGACGCCCAGATCGCTCAACCGCCGCGCTGCCGCCGAATAGTCCCGCGCGAGGTTCTGCTTCTTGTTGCAGGATTTGAGGTTCTCGGAGCTGAAGGTTTTGAAGCCGACGAACAGGCTGCGTAACCCGGCTTCGGCGGCCCGTTCGGCGATGTTGCCGCGCAGGATCGAATCCACGGTGGCCGCCGCCTGGAACAGGCGGTTCATGCCGCGCATGCCATCGAACAAGGCCGCGGCAAAGCGTCGGTCGCCGAACAGATGATCGTCCAGGAAGTAGAGATGGCGGCCGGGCAGGCGGTCGATTTCCGCCAGCGCTTCGTCCACGCGCTGCGTGTAGAAGCTTCTGCCGCCGCCGAAGAAGGCGTCTTTGTAGCAGAAGTCGCAATGCTGCGGGCAGCCGCGCGTCACCACGATGGAATTTGGAACGAGATAGAGTTCACGCTTGATGAGATCGCGCCTTACCGGCGGAATCGCTTCGATGGTGCGCCCCTGTGCCGACGCATAGCGCTTCTTGGGATGGCCGGCGCGAAGGTCACGAAGAAATTCGGGGAAGGTCTGCTCGCCGGGGCCGAGGAATACCGTGTCCGAATGCTGCGCGGCTTCTTCGGGGAGCGAGGTGACGTGAAGCCCGCCGAGCGCGACATGGCTTCCCGCCGCGCGGTAGTGATCGGCAATCGCATAGGCGCGACGAGCGCTGGTGATATAGACCTGAATGACGACAAGGTCCGGGCGGTCGTCGATGTTCAGCGCCTCGACGTGATCGTCGACCAGTTCTGCTTGATCTTCGCGATCCAGGAACGCCGCCAAGGTGGCGAGCCCCAGCGGCGGAAATAGGGAATACTTGATCGGGCGCCAGAGCGGGCTCTTGGCCTCGATCAACGCCGGAAGGATGAACTTCACCTTCATGACGCGCCTCTCCTTGCGGAGGAAACCGTCGGCAGAGGGTTTCCTCGGGCTTGTGCCGGAAACTGCTGTTCGTGGGAACGCGGGAGGCCTTTGCGGGAAGACGCGCCGCCGCTATTCCGCCGCCGCCATCATCGGGGTTGCGCCGAAGCGCCGCTCGCGTTTGCGGAAGGCGTCGAGCGCTTCTTTGAGATCGGTTTCTCCGAAATCGGGCCACAGCCGCGGGGTGAAATAAAGTTCGGCATAGGCACATTCCCACAACATGAAGTCCGAAAGCCGCTGCTCGCCGCTGGTGCGGATGAGCAGATCGACATCGCCCACGTTCGCACCTCCATTCACAAGGCTTGAGAATCTCTCGGCGGTGAGTTGGGGCAGGCCGCGGGCTGCGGCGGCGGCCGTCACTATCGCCTCCCGCCCGGAATAGTCGATTGCGACGCGCAGGTGCAGCGTGGTCCCCCATTCGGTCGCCGCCTCGGCGCGCTCGATTTCGCCGACCAGCGCGGCGGAGAGACGGTCGCGGCGCCCGATGACCGACAGCTTGACGTCGTCGCGCACGAGATTGTCGGTTTCGCCGTCGAGATAGCGGCGCATCAGTTCGAGCAGGCCGTTCACTTCCGCTTCCTGCCGCCGCCAGTTATCCGACGAGAAGGCGAACACCGTAAGCGTGCCGATGCCGAGGCCGGGCGAGGCCGTCACCGCGCGGCGCAGCGCTTCGATTCCCGCTTCGTGGCCCTGGTTGCGCGTGAGCCCGCGCCCGCCCGCCCAGCGGCCGTTGCCGTCCATGATGATGGCGACGTGGAGTTTGTCTTCGCGAGTACTTGTCATTGCAAAGTCTCCGTCCAAAAAAAGATCGTGTCAGCCCGGCACGATGCGCAACCGCGCATTGCCGAAATCCTCGCCGGCGGTTTCCGCCGCATCCCGCACCACCTGTTCGAGCAGCGCGAGGTAATCCAGGAAGCGCCGCCGGCCCGCCTTGCTCAGACGGCAGGTGGTCTGCGGGCGGTTGCCTTCGAAGCTCTTGGTGATCTCGACCAGGCCGGCCTCCTGAAGAACCTGCAGATGGCGGCTCAGGTTTCCGTCCGTCAGCCCGCAAAGCAGCTTGAGGTCGCCGAACGAAAGCCCCTTGGGATGGGCGATGAGCGAACTCAACACGCCGAGCCGTGCTTTCTCGTGCATGACGCGGTCGAGCCCTTCGAAGGCGAACGGTGCGGTTTCAGTCTTCGGCATCGCTGTCTCCAACGCTGTAGTAGAGGATCGCAGCCATCATCATCTGGCCGCCGAAGAAGGGCAGGCCCATCATCCAAGGCGAAAGCGCGTGCATCTGGCTGGCGGCCAACAGGCAGGCGAATCCGGTGACGAAATACCACGCGCCGACGAGCCTGATCGGCCTCGGCAGGCTGCGCAGCGAGGCGAAGATGCCCAGGCTCGCGAACACCTGCCACATGCCGGGCACCATCCACGTCGCTTCCGGCACGAAGCGCAACAGCAGTACCGGCAGGCAGAAGCATGCTGCCACGGCAGGCAGGAACTGCTCGATTGCCTGATGGATCATGGCGTCCGCCAGTCCCGAATGCAGGCGGCGCGTCCGCCCCTGCATCTCGAGACGGATCACCGTTCCGCATACGGCGGCGGCGGCCATCCACTCGCCGATGAAAGAGGTGGGCGTCGGTGCGATCGGCCAGAGGCTCTGCGCCGCCGCAAAGACCAGGCCCACCAATCCCGTGATGCCGATGGCGACCGGCCCGTAGCCGCGGAAGGCGGTTCCGGCCGCTATCTGACTGCGGATTTCGAGAATGTCAGCCAAGGCCTTGTCGATCTCGCGCATGATCCCCCGCGCCAGGATTCACTTTGCGACGCAAAGTATAGCTGATGATCGCCCGATTGCAAGCGGGCGGCTCAGCCGACCCAGGTGGAGGCTATGAGGGCCAGGGCGATCAGGGCGCCGGTCTCACGGTTCGCGCGGAACAACTTGAGGCACGTTGCGGAACTGTCGATGTCGAGCCGGTTGACCTGCCAGAGCATGTGCGCTCCTGCGAGAAGCATCAGGATGACGTAGGTCCAGCCTGCGTGTTCCGCAAAACCTGCCGCCAGGATCAGGGTGAACGACACGGCATAGAATCCCAGGATCCACTCACGCGATTTTGAACCCAACAACCGCGCCGTGGATTTCACGCCAATGAGCGCGTCGTCGTCCTTGTCCTGGTGCGCGTAGATAGTGTCATAGCCGAGTGTCCAGAAGAACAGTCCCGCGTAGAGCATCAGGTCGGCAGTATCGACGGTTTCGGTCTGGGCCGCGAATCCGAGGATGGCGCCCCAGTTGAACGTCAACCCCAGCCACGCCTGCGGCCACCACGTGATCCGCTTCATGAACGGATAGGCTGCGACCAGCAGCAGCGACGCCGCGCCGAGCAGGATCGCCGTTTCGTTCAGCGAAAGCAGGATCATGAGGCCGACGAGGCACAATCCTGCCGCGAACAGCCACGCCTGCAGCACGCTGACCGCGCCGGAGGGAATGGGCCTGCCGCGCGTGCGCGCCACGGCGGCGTCGAAGTCGCGATCGACGATGTCATTGTAGGTGCAGCCCGCGCCGCGCATCACGATCGCGCCCAGGCCGAACAGGATCACGTACCAGATGTCGTGCAGCGTGCCGAACGGGCGGCTGTCGGCCGTGGCTCCCATCGCCAGCCCGAACACGCACGGCCAGTAGAGCAGCCATGTGCCGATCGGCCGATCCAGCCGCATCAGTCTGAGGTAGGGCTGCAGCCCGGCCGGCGCGCGGTCGACCAGCGCGGCGGCGACCGCGTCGGCTGGTTTGGCGTAGACCGCGGGATTTTCTGGCATACTAGTCGGCCGGACGCTTCGGGAGTCGTTATGGCACAAATGGACCGCCGGTTGCGAACGGGAATGGTGGTGTTTGCGGGGCCGGCCCTTCTGGCTGGCTGTGGACAGAATGTCCCGCAAGAGACCGCGCAAGCCGTGGCGCCGGTGCGCCTGGTGGTGGACCAACTCGCCAAGCACCCCACATGGCGCGACGGCGCGGGCCGCTGCCTGTGCGTGGGTCACTACCGGGAGGACGGGGTGGAGGACTTCCCGCCCGGTCTGCTCGACGACATGCGCGCCCGCCATGCCTGGGTGCACAACTGGTCGGAGTGCGCGCCTTATTACGGGCGCAAGATCAAGCTCGCAGGCTGCGGCGGCGGGACAGCTGATTATGTCTGCACGGTGGTGGCAAGGAGCAACGCGGAACGGACGGCGCGCGTCCTCTGTCATGCCGCGGGCGAGAACAAGGCGCTGCAGGACGGATTCCTGCAGGACGAATACGACGTGTCGGAGACGGACGGCGCCTTTACCGCCCGCGCCGTCGGTCAAAGGGCGCTAGCGAAACTCTATGAGTGACGAACTCACCACGCCAGGCGGCAAGCTGCGCCTTTTCGTCGAAGCGGCGCTGGGGCAGGGCGCGCGGGTCGAGCCGGACGAAGGGCAGTCGCATTACCTGCTGCATGTCATGCGCGGGAAAATCGGCGACCGGATCAGTCTGTTCAACGGCCGCGACGGGGAGTGGCTGGCGCACATCGCCGAAATCTCCAAGCGAAACTGCATTCTCGAATGCGAGCGCCTCACCGCGCCGCAACGCGAAGTGCCCGACGTTTGGCTGGTGTTCGCCCCGATCAAGAAAACACCGGCCGATTACCTCACCCAGAAGGCGACCGAACTCGGCGTTCGAGTGCTTCAGCCGGTGATGACGCGGCGCACCGTCGTCACGCGCGTGAATCTGGAACGCATGCGCGCCAACGCGGTGGAGGCTGCCGAGCAATCCGGCCGGCTCGGCGTTCCGGAAGTGCGCGAAACCGTCACCTTCGAAAAACTCCTCGATTCCTGGCCGGGCGAGCGACAGCTCCTGTTCTGCGATGAGGGCGCAGCGGCAGCGCAGCACTCTGGAGAAGCGTCCCCCATTGCGGAGTGTCTGCATTCCGCCCCCGACGGGCCCTGGGCGGTTATCACCGGCCCTGAGGGCGGTTTCGATCCGGCCGAGCGCGCGCGCCTGCGCGAGTTGCCGTTCGTCGTGCCGGTTTTGCTTGGCGGGCGCATCCTGCGCGCCGACACCGCCGCGCTCGCCGCGCTGGCCGTCTGGCAGTCGATCCGCGGCGACTGGCGGCGCGGTTGACCGTTACGGTCCGCCGATCTGGGTGCCTGGATTGTCGAGCGCCTTGTGAACCGAGCGCTGAGCCCTCTCGGACATGGTTTCCCATTCTTTGCGGGTATGGCACACACGAGGTCCCGGAAGATGGGTGCCCGTAGCACCGACGTCTTCCCTGCAAATGACCTCTTGTGGGTCATAGCCCGCGGCGGCTACGTGTTGACCGATGAGTTCGGCGTCTATGTCCTCGGGCACATTTCTCACGCCTGCAAGCGTGAAACTAACGCCCACGGCCGTCCACTTCGCGGCCGGCTTTCCGTCGGTGATTGCAGGATGGAAGTGCCAATCCCGCACCGCGACAAGCGCAGAGTTGTCGAGATCCTGGTACCCGCTTGACTTACCCAGCTTCACCTCGATCACCGCGCCGGTTTCGCTGACCTGGACGAAAACGACCGCGGTACCCTTCTCGCCGCGCACACGCGCTATGGCGGGGTAGGCCGGCATCAAATTTGGCTTGGAGACGTCGATCGTTGGCACGACCGTCGACGGATCGGCGCTGGCGGCAGAAGTAGCGAGCAGCACCGAAGAGAAGAGGGCAAACGCGCAAATCAGGACTCGTGACATCTCGAACCCCTCCAAAGCCAACGTGAGTACAGTTCGGAATCTACTCCCGCAAGCGCCTGCATTGGCGGCGACATATCGTTGCGACGCGGACGACCTCGAAACGGCTGCTTTCGAGACTTTGGCCGACGGCGACATATCGCAGCAATTGCCGCAGGTTATCCGTCCTTGCGGGTCCGCCCGCTTGGCCTCGCACCTTGTAGGGATGTCGCGGCGCACCTACATAGACCCGAGTGCGCCCTGATCGGGCGGGAAAGGGCCGTTCATGTCCATACCTCAGGCCGCCGGTGGGCCCATCGAATCGCGCGACGATCTCGTGCGCTACCTGGCCGACGGGTGCAAACCGAAGACCGACTGGCGTATCGGCACCGAGCACGAGAAATTCGTCTACTGCCTCAAGACCCACAATCCACTCGCCTACGAAGGCCGGCCCGGCATCCGCCTGATGCTCGAAGGCATGCGGCGCTTCGGCTGGGAGCCGGTCATGGAAGGCCAGAACATCATCGGGCTCGCCCAGGACGGCGCCACTATCAGCCTGGAGCCCGGCGGCCAGTTCGAGCTTTCCGGCGCGCCGCTGAAATCCGTCCATCAGACCTGTGCCGAGGTGAATACCCACCAGGAACAGGTGCGCATCGTCGCCGCCGAGATCGGCGCCGGCGCCATCGGAATCGGTTACGCGCCCACCTGGCCGATCGCGAACGTCTATTCGATGCCCAAGGGCCGCTACGAGATCATGCGGCGCTACATGCCCAAGGTCGGCGGCTATGGCGAGGAGATGATGTTCCGCACCTGCACGGTGCAGGTGAACCTCGATTTTTCGTCCGAAGCCGACATGGTGAAGAAATTCCGCGTCGGTCTGGCGCTGCAACCGGTCGCCACCGCCTTGTTCGCCAACTCGCCGTTCCGCGAAGGCAAGCCCAACGGCTTCCTCTCATACCGCAGCCAGATCTGGACCGATGTCGATAACGCCCGCG
>DATKOE010000171.1:0-6294 GCA_035524815.1 Rhizomicrobium sp. | reverse complement strand
GGGCTGCAGGTGAAGAAAATCATACTTGCTCGCCATACCTCGCAATTTATCGTAGTCAGGAATCGCCCAACGGTTGGCGGTAAGAGATTCAATCTCACATTGCACCAAGGCGATAGTCCGATAGTAGTCTGAGAACCGCATTTTCTGCGGGTGGACCCGATCGAGGGTGCTTTGCAGCGTCCACGCGGCGTTCGAATGGCCGCGGAAGAGGAGTTGGTTCGAAAGACGCACGTCTGCTTTTTGAGCGGCTCGCAGTTTAGCGATGCGCCCCACGAACTCCTCCCAAGAACCAACGGGGGTGCTTTTCGACATGTTCTCCCCTCCGCACATGCGGCCGATAATACATGCGTAGGCGTCCTGAATTGCCTTTTATTCCGCAAACGGGTTCTTGCCCGTCCGCAGCAGCAGGCGGATCGGGGCGCCTTCGAGCTTGAAGCTCTCGCGCAGGCCGTTGGTGAGATAGCGCAAGTACGCCTCCGGCAGCGCCTTCAACTGGTTTCCGAACAGCGCAAAGGTCGGCGGCCGGCTCTTGGGCTGGGTCATGTAGCGGATCTTGACGCGCCTGCCGCTGATCGCAGGCGGCGAATGGCGGGCCAGCGCCTGCTCCAGGAAGCGATTCAGCATCGCGGTGGGCACCCGCGTATTCCAGGCGCGGTCGGCGGCAAGCACGGCGGGCAAGAGCCGCTCCAGCCCTTCGCCCATGGTCGCCGAGGTCGCGAGCAGCGGCGCGCCGGCCACCTGCGGCAACAGCCGGTCGAGCTTCTCGCGCAGCCTGGTGATGAGCCCCGCGCGCTGCTCCACCAGATCGAACTTGTTGGCGGCGAACACGACGGCGCGGCCCTCGCGCGCGATGAGATCGGCGATGGCGAGGTCCTGCTTTTCGAACGAGGCGGTGGCGTCGATCACCACCACCACGCAATCGGCGAAGCGCACGGCATCGAGCGTGGAGGCGATGCTCATTTCCTCGAGCGTGTGGCCGGCCGCGCGCGCCTTCTTCCTGAGGCCTGCGGTGTCGTGGAGCAGGATGTCGCGCCCTTCCGCCTGCCAGTGCGCGGCGATGGCATCGCGGGTGATGCCGGCTTCGGGGCCGGTCAGCGCCCGTTCCTGGCCGAGCAGGCGGTTGAACAGGCTCGACTTGCCGACATTGGGGCGGCCTACGATGGCAAGGCGCAGCGGCTTTTCGCCCTCCGGCGTCTGCGCTTCCGCTTCGGCCTTTTCCGCATACGGGGCGAGCGCATCGAAGAGTTCGCCGAAGCCGGTGTTGTGCTCGGCCGAAATCTCGATCGGCTCGCCGAAGCCGAGCGCCCAGGCTTCCGCCGCCTGGGAAAAGCGCGCCTCGCACTTGTTCGCCGCCAGCACGACCGGCTTGCCCGAGCGGCGAAGCTGTTCGGCGACGATTTCGTCGGCCGTGGTCACGCCCTCGCGCGCGTCGATCAGGAAGACGCAGACGTTCGCATCGGCCACGGCGGCCATGCTCTGCGCGGCCATGCGCGCGGCGAGGCTTTCCTTCCCGCCGGGTTCGATGCCGGCGGTGTCGATCACGCGCGCCGCAATGCCGCCGAGCGAGGTTTCCGCCTCGCGGCGGTCGCGGGTGACCCCCGGCGTGTCGTGGACGAGCGCCAGCTTCCTGCCCACCAGCTTGTTGAACAGCGTGGACTTGCCGACATTCGCACGGCCGACGATGGCGATGGTAAAGGACATGGCGAACAGCGTGCTTCGAGACGCCCGCCTTCGGCGGGTTCCTCAGCTTGAGGGAATCTGTAAATACCTCATCCTGAGAGGCGAGCGAAGCGAGCGTCCCAAAGGACGCCCCATTTTTCCTACTTCAACGCCACCAGATCGGCGTCGTTGGTCAGGATGTAGAGGGTGTCGTTGGCGACGACCGGAGCGATGAAAGCCTTGTCCGGGATCTCCATGCGGGAGAGGAGCTGGCCGGTGTAGGGCGAGATCGACTCCGCATAGCCGCTGGACGAAACCACCACCAGCCGGTCCGAAACCAGCACCGGCCCCGACCACACGATGGGATCGCTGGTGGTGTCCTCCGGGTCGGTCCAGCGCGGCAGCTGATGGATCCACTTCACCTTGCCTTCCTTGCGGGTGAGGCAGAGCAGCTGCGAATCCAGCGTCACGACATAGACGTAATCGCCCGCCACCCACGGCGTCTGGATGCCGCCCACGTCGCGCGACCACTGGCGGTCGCCTGTGTCGAGCTGAATCGCCGCCATCACGCCCGAGTGGCTGATGGCGAAAACGAGGTTGCGGTCGACCACCGGCCGTCCGGCGATGTCGTCGATCTCCGAAAGCGCGGTGACGCCGTGCGAACGGGTGAGCATGTCGCTCCAGGCGGGCCGGCCGTTCTGGACGCGCAGCGCATAAATCTCGCCGGAGGTGTAGGGGGCGAGCACGAATTCGCCCGCCACCGCCGCACTGGTGCTCTCCATGATCCCCGAGGATTCCGTGATGCCCTGGTGATCCCACAACTCGCGGCCGTTGGTTTCCGCGAACGCGTAGAAGTGGTTGTCCTGCGAGGACACGAACACGCGCCCGCCGTTGGCCACCGGGGCATTGGTGATCGGAACGCCGACGCTGATCCGCCACAGCTCCTTGCCGCTGGCCGGATCGACCGCGATCACGTCGCCGAAGCCGGTGGTGGCGAACAGCTTGCCGTCGTCGTAGCAGAGCCCGCCGCCGAAACCCTTGGACTTGTCGACGTTGGTGTCGGTGCCGATGAGGCCGAAGCTCATCGTGCTCCACAGGTTCTCATGACCTTTCGGGGCCAGGCTGACGTGCCATTGCTCCTCGCCGGTGGACGCATTGAACGCGAAGACGTGGGTCGTGGCGTCCAGCACGTAGATTCGTCCCTGGGCCACGATGGGCGCCGCGGTGAGCCGCGAGTCGGTGCCCGAGCCGTCGCCTGCCGTCTGCTCCCACACCTGGGTCAAGGGACCCGAAGCCTGCAGGTGGTACACGGCGTTCGAGGCGTATCCGCCGGGTTCGGGCCAGTCGGTATTGCGGTAGGGCGCCGGCAGAACGACGGGGACGTCCTTCAGCGAGGGATCGGGCCTGATCGACTCGTCCGTCGCCATGATCGAGATGCGCTCGCCCTTGATCTTCGACTTGTGCGGCGAGGAGAACCAGCGGCTGACCATGTCGGTCATCTCGCAGCCGCTTGCGAGGAAGCCGACCGCCACCAGCGCCGCCAGGAGCCCGAACTTGCGTACCTTCATGGTGATGGAGTTCCTTGCTGCGCGGGCGCCGCGGGTTTGGGAAGCGGTACCGTGCCGAAATTCCGGCCGCCGCTGGTGCGCAGGAACGTGTCCATGGCGCTGGCGCGTTGACGGATGGCGGCGGGAGCGTCGCTCGCCCTGGCGATCGCCTCGAATTCCTTCTGTGCCTGGCTCGCGTTGCCGTCGCGATAGGCGCGATAGGCCAGGATCTCGCGCGCCATGAAGCGCCAGGCCGATTTGTCGTCGTTAAGCGGCGCCAACAGGGTGCGCAGCTCCGCAGTCGTGGCGGTGTCGGCTTCGGCCCACGCGATGCGCACGCGCGCGACATCGTCGAGGCCGGCTTTGCCGTTGTTCATGATCTTGGTGTAGATCGCGATCGCTTCGTTGGTCCTGCCCTGACCGAGGAGCGCATCGGCCTGCGAAAGCTCGGCGACCGCCGAGTAGCCTCCCGGCGCGCTCTTGGCGATCTGGCCGAACGCCTGCGTGGCGAGATCGTTCTGGCCGGCCTGCGCAAGCTGCAGCGCCGACTGGAATTGCGACGACGCCTTGAGCTGCTGTTCCAACTCGTAGTGCTGCCACAGCTTCCAGCCCGCCACCCCGATGACGATGACCGAGACTCCGGCGATGACGTAGTCGCCGTATTTCTTCCACCACTTCTGGAGCCGCTCCTGGCGGACCTCCTCCTCGACTTCCTGGAAGATGTCGGACACGGTTTATCCTTTCGGGCTTCGGACCGGACCAAGGCCTTGACCGGGCGCGCTAATTACCTGTTGCGGGGCGCGAGCGCAACTTGACGATTGTTCACGGGTACCCCCTGGCGGGGTGGCTACGACGCCAGCTTCTTCATCGCGTAGACGTTTTCCTTGCCCGGGAAGGTGCGGGCGCGGACATCGGCCGCATAGGCCTTCACGGCGGCCTCGATGTCGGCCCCGAGCTGAGCGTATTGCCGCACGAAGCGGGGCGGGTTGGGATTGAGGCCCAGCATGTCTTCCATCACCAGCACCTGTCCGTCGCACAGGGGCGAGGCGCCGATGCCGATGGTGGGAATGGGGATTTCCTGGGTGATCTTGGCTGCCAAGGGCTCGGCCATTCCCTCCAGAACCACCGCGAAGGCGCCCGCTTCGGCCACGGCCTTGGCGTCGGCCTCGATCGCCGGCCATTCGGCCATCGTGCGGCCCTGGGTCTTGAAGCCGCCGAAAACCTGGATGCGCTGCGGCGTCAGCCCGATATGGGCCATCACCGGGATGCCGCGCTGGGTCAGATAGTGGATGGTCTCGGCCATCCGCGACCCGCCCTCCAGCTTGATCGCCTGGCAGCCGGTTTCCTGGATGGCGCGCGCGGCATTGCGGAACGCAACCTGAGGCGATTCCTCGTAGGAACCGAAGGGCATGTCGAGCACCACCAGCGCCCGTTTCGAGCCGCGCATCACGGCCTGGGTGTGCAGGATCATCATCTCCAGCGTGACGCCGAGCGTGTTCTCCATGCCGTGGATGACCATGCCCAGGCTGTCGCCCACCAGCATGACGTCGACATGGGGGTCGAGCAGGCGCGCGGTGTGGGCGTGGTAGCAGGTCAAGACCACCACGGGCTTGGCGTTCTTGTGCGCCACGATCTCGGGCACGCTGATGCGCTTCATCTCGACGACGGCGGACATTGGAATAACTCCAAAGTGTAGGCGGGGCGGACTATAGACCCTGGGCCGGGGCAGAACGAGGGCGGGCGGCTGGTTCGCGCGTCTGGGATTGCCGCGGATTCCGGCGCGAATGAGGACTGCCCAGTCGCGAATGTTTCGCAGCTCTGCGACACGACGACCCGCCCGCGCGGCGTAGAGCGGCTAAACTTGTGCGGGGAGTAGGGGGGATGTCATGTCGAGTGTCTCGGGGTCCATGCAGTACGGCGAGGTTGACCGGAAGGTCAACGAAGCCACGGATCGCCGCCTCTTCGGCGCGCACTCGTATGTCTGGTGGTTGCTTGCGGTGCTGGTTGTCGCCGCTGTGTTCGCCGTGTTGTGGCTGTGGGACCACATCCAGTGGTACGAGCTGTGGGACCGCGTCACGTGGGTGCAGCCGTGGGGTGGCACGCGCCTGATAGACAAGATCGCTCGCGGCGTCTTCAAGCTCGCAATGAACGGGCTCTTTGTCGCTCTGCTGATCGGATATCTGATCGCATGGCCTTTTGCAAAGATGCACACACGGTTGCGGCGATGCTACCTTCGCACTACCTATCAACAGCGCGGCGGACCGATGTCGTGGACCAAAGTCGTCACGCTGACTCCGGATGGTCTCGCGTTCGACGATTCCACGACAATTGCCACGACCAAGTGGCAGTATGTCTCCGAATTGTACGGCATTGGCGGATATTGGGTGTTCCTGATGCCGGTGGAACCGCTGTTCCTGCCGAAGCGATGGTTCAGCGATGAAGCATCGGAGCGCGCGTTTGTCCGTAAGGCGCTGGGCTATATGACCGAAGAAGCGAGGGCGCGCAGCAAGAAGGCAGTGAAGTTCGCTGCCGATGACACAGCATGAAGATCGCCCATCTCACCTTTCTCGTCCGCGACTACGACGAAGCCATCGCGTGGTTCACCGGCAAGCTCGGCTTTGCGCTAGTGGAGGACACCGATCTCGGCCGCGGCAAGCGCTGGGTGCTGGTGGGGCCCCCCTTCGAGGGTCGGGCGCCAACATCGCGAGCCAAGGCGAGTGACGGGCGCGCGACCGCCTCAGGAGGCGAAGGCGTGCGCCTGTTGCTCGCCCGGGCTTCCACACCTGCACAGCAGGCGATGATCGGGCGCCAAGGCGGCGGGCGGGTGTTCCTGTTTCTCGAAACCGGCGATTTCGCCCGCGATCATGCCGCCTTCGTCTCGCACGGTGTGCGCTTCCTCGAACCGCCGCGGCACGAGGCCTACGGCATCGTGGCGGTGTTCGAAGACCTCTACGGCAACCGGTGGGACCTGATCGAACCGGTTGCCGCGGGTCTGACGTGAACCGGGCCTAGTGCGCGGGTGCCGGCGCGGGAGCGGCGGCAGGAGTCGCAACGGGAGCCGGAGCGGGCGCTGCAGCGATAGGCGCCG
>DATKOE010000170.1:0-18533 GCA_035524815.1 Rhizomicrobium sp. | reverse complement strand
AGCACGGAGCTGAAGAAGGCCGTCGGGTAGAACGCGGCTCGAGGTTCGTTCGACAAAACCTGCAAGCACAGGCCGTCAATTGACGTGCCGCGACCGAGCCGTCGAGGGTGTCGCGGGCGATGCCGTTTGCCGGCATCCTCGAATCTTCAAGACCGCCGCGGCCGGGCCTGATCCGGCCATCTGCGGACAAGCTTCGGCAAGCGGGCAGACGCTTGCCGGCTCGAAGTCCGGTCAAGACGAAGAAGCAACGGCCCTCAGTGCTGCCAGGCGATCAGGGGCAATTCCGCCGGCAGATAGGCGTTGGGGTGGTAGGGCACAACGCGCACCGTGTAGTCCTCCACCGCACGGCTCGACGAGATCGCGCCCGCGAAGATGTAGCCGTTGGTCGAACCGGGGATCGCGTGCTCCTGGTGCAGCATGATGACCTCGGGCGCGTATTCCGCCGTCTGGTCCGCAAACATCTCCACCCGGACCGAATCCGGCGACAGCTCGCCCAGGTAGACGGGCACGACGATGTGCCAGGTCGAATCGGTCTTGGTCGCGACGTGGGCGCCGATATGCAGGCTCGACCAGCGCGAGTGCAGCATGCGCGACCACTGGTTCATCGATTTGGCCTGCACGCAGCGCTCCTTCAGCCTCGCCCGCACGCTCTTGGCGAGCGGCCGGTAGGCCTGTTCCAGGTAGTCGCACATCATGCGCGCGCCGCCGAAAACCGGCGTCAATCGGCCCATGCTGGCGCGGATGCGGCCGAGCCAGGACCGCGGCAGGCCGTGGCCGTCGCGGTTGTAGAATTCCGGAATGATCGAATTCTCGAGCGCATCGTAGAGGCTCTGCACGTCGCGCGCGTCGACGTTTTCCGCCGCCCCGCCCGAGCCGTCGCCGATCGACCAGCCGACGTCGTCGGTGTAGGCCTCGTCCCACCAGCCGTCGAGCGTGGAGCAATTGAGGCCGCCGTTGACCAGCACCTTCATGCCGGAGGTGCCGCAGGCTTCCCACGGGCGGCGCGGGGTGTTGATCCAGACATCCACGCCCTGCACCATCTCCTGCGCCAGGTTGATGTCGTAGTCCTCCAGGAACACGACATGGCGGCGGTAGCGCGGATTACGCGCCAAGCGGATCCATTCCTGGATCATCTCCTTGCCGACGTCGTCGGCGGGGTGCGCCTTGCCCGCCACCACGATCTGCACCGGGTACATGTCGTTGCGCAGGAGGTTGTCGAGGCGGTCGCGGTCGCGCAGGAGCAGGTTCGGCCGCTTGTATTCGGTGAACCGGCGCGCGAAGCCGAGCGTCAGCACGTTGGGGTCGAGCACGGTATCGGCACGCTGCACCGATTCGAGGTCGAAGCCGCCTTCGCGCAGCTGGCGGGCGAGATGGAAGCGCGCGAAATGCACCAGGCGCAGGCGGCCTTCGCCGCGCATCGCCCACAATTCCTCGTCCGACACTTCGGCCGAGATGTTCTCGCTCTCCTTCGCAATAGGCTCACCCCAGCGGTCCCGGCTGAACACCTTGGTCCAGACCCGATCCGCGCCCGAGGAGTCCCAGGTCGGGATGTGCACGCCGTTGGTCACGTGGCTCACCGGCACCTCGCAGGACGGCCAGCGCGGGAACAGCGGCTGGAAGATGCGCCGGCTGACCTCGCCGTGCAGGCGCGAGACGCCGATGGTCATCGCCGAACCGCGCTGCGCCAGGAAGGCCATGTTAAACGGCTCGTCGGGGTTGTTCTGGTCGGCTCGGCCCAGTGCCAGCACGTCTTCGAGCTTCACCCCGCGGCCATGCAGCGCACCCTCGACATAAGGCAGGTACTTGCGCAGCAGGTCCGCCGGGAAGCGGTCGAAGCCCGCCGCCACCGGCGTATGGGTGGTGAACACGTTGCCGGCGCGGGTGGCCCAAAGCGCCTCCCAGAAATCGAGGTTCGATTTCAACGCCAGCTGGCGGGCGCGTTCGATCAGGGCGAAGGCGGCATGGCCTTCGTTCATGTGGCAGATTTCGATCTCGGGATGCAGCGCCTCCACCACGCGCCAGCCGCCCACGCCGAGCACGATCTCCTGCATCAGGCGCATTTCGGGGCCGCCGCCGTAGAGCTTGGCGGTGATGCCGCGGTCCAGCGGGCTGTTCAGCGCGTCGTTGGAATCGAGCAGGTAGAGCTTCACCCGCCCAACGGTCGCCTGCCACACCCGCAGCTGCACGATGCGGCCCGGCAGTTCGAGGCCGATCCTGAGCCAGCCGTCCTCGGGCAGGATCACCGGCTCGACCGGCATCGCGGCCGGTTCGTTGTAGGGATAGAACTCCTGCTGCATGCCGGCGGCATCGATCAGCTGGCGGAAGTAGCCTTCCTGGTAGAGCAGCCCGATGCCGATCACCGGGATGTCGAGGTCGCTGGCCGATTTGAGGTAGTCGCCCGCCAGCACGCCGAGGCCGCCGGCATAGAGCGGCAAAGCCGCGCCGAGGCCGAACTCCATGCTGAAATAGGCGACGCCGCCCAGCTGCGAGGCGCCTTCCGTTTGGCGGAACCAGCCGGGGGTCGCGATGTATTTCTGCCGTTCGGCGGCGAAGCTCGCCAGCTTCTGGCGGAACTTCTCGTCGCCCGCCAGCTGCTTCAGGCGCTCGCGCGAGGCGCCCTGCAGCACGGTCCAGGGATTGTGTGTGCGCTCCCACAGCTTCTCGTCGACGTGGCCCCAGAGCGCGTCGCCCTCGTGGCTCCAGGTCCAGCGCAGATCCAGGGCGACCGATTGCAGATCGGCGATTTCACTCGGCAATTGGGGCAGAGGCAGGGTGACCATGTCTTAATCCGTGAATGGTGTCGGGGACGCGGCGCACGAGGCAGGGTAAACACGATGCCCCTGATATAAGTGAAATTCTATTAAAAATCTCCCGAAGCGAAGCAAGCCCGGGTTTGCCCGCGCGTCATAAACGATTCGCTAACCGGCCGTGAAATGGGCGGCGTGCCCAAAAAAAAGCCCCTCCCCGCACTTTTGCGGGGAGGGGCGCCGACAGGAAGGGACCTGGGCGCAATCAGACCTTGCAGTGCGCCGAGAGGATGTTCTCGAACAGCTCCTGCTTGCCGGATTTCGGCTTGGGATTGAGATTCCGCTTCACGGCCTCGTCGGCAAGTGAAGCAAGGGTGTACTTGCCTTCGGCGATGTCCTTGCCGAACGGGGCCTGCCAGCCGGCATAGCGGTCGGCCTTCATCGTGGCGAGGCGCTTTTCCTTGATGAGCGATTCGGCGATCAGAAGGGCGCGGGCCAGCGTGTCGATGCCGCCGATATGGGCGATGTAGAGGTCGTTGGGATCGATCGACTGGCGGCGCAGATGGGCGTCGAAATTGAAGCCGCCGGTGGTGAAGCCGCCGTTCTCGACGATCTGCAGCAAGGCCGGCGCGGATTCCTGGGCGTTGACCGGGAACTGGTCGGTGTCCCAACCCAGCCGCGGATCGCCGCGGTTGATGTCGATGGAGCCGAACAGACCGTAGGCGTAGGCCGCCGCGATCTCGTGTTCGAAGTCCAGCCCCGCCAGCGTGGCGTGATTGACTTCGATGTTGACCTTCACCTCCTTCTCGAGACCGTTCTTCTGAAGGAACGCGAATACCGCCGCGACGTCGCGGTCGTACTGGTGCTTGGTGGGCTCGTAGGGCTTGGGTTCGATCAGGATCGTGCCCTTGAAGCCGATCTTGTGCTTGTGCTCGACCACCATCTTGAGGAAGCGGCCGAAGTGCTCGAGTTCGGCCTTCATGTCGGTGTTGAGCAGGCTGTCGTAGCCTTCGCGGCCGCCCCACAGAACGTAGTTCACGCCGCCCAGGCGATGGGTGCATTCCAGGATCATGCGCACCTGCGCGGCGGCGAAGGCGAACACCTCCGGATCGGGATTGGTTGCGGCGCCCGCGGCATAGCGGGGATGGCTGAACAGGTTCGCCGTGCCCCAGAGCAGCTTGACCTTGGTCTGCTCCATCTTCTTGGCCAGATAGGCCTCGATCTTCTTCAGGCTCTTGTCATGTTCTTCCAGCGTGTCGGCATCGGCCATCGCATCCACGTCGTGGAAGGCGAAGTAAGGCGTACCCAGGCGCGAGAAGAAGTCGAACGCGGCGTCGGCCTTGGCCTCGGCCATCTGCTGGGTGACCGGCGAGCCGTTCCAGGGGCGCGGCCAAATGCCCGGACCGAACATATCCTTGCCGTCGCCGGCAAAGCAGTGCCAGTAGCAGACCGTCAGCCTCAGCCAGTCTTCCATCTTCTTGCCGAGGACGACGCGATCCTTGTCGTACACCTTGTACGCAAAGTCGTTCTTGCTCTCCGGGCCCTCATACCGAACCGGACTAACGTCCGAGAAAATGCTCATTTGCCGAACTCCCTGAAAGAGGTTTTTAGATTTTGGTACAGGCTCACGAAGAGCGCCCGCCGCGGCGCCATCTGCTGTTTTAGCGTCGCAACGGGTTGGACGATACGCGAAACTTTCGGCGCCGTGCAGACCTTCACCGGGTCCTCGCCGGTGGCGGCAACGCGGCCCAGCCGCGCCGCGCCGAATGCGCCGCCCACTTCACCGCCCTCGCGGTAGGTGAGCGGAACGTCAAGGGCGGTGGCCAGCATCGGGCCCCAGAAGGGAAGCCTGGCCGCGCCGCCGACGACGGTGACGTCGCCGATTTGGGAGCCCGCCTCCTTGAGCACGTCGATGCCGTCGGCAAACGCGAAAGCCACGCCTTCCAGCACGGCATAGGCGAGGTCGGCCGAAGTCGTCTCCGCCGACAGCCCGAAGAAGACGCCGCGGGCATACGCATCGTTGTGCGGCGTGCGCTCGCCGGAAAGGTAGGGCAGGAAGATCGGCGTCTGTTTGGTGAGGCCGCGCTTCTCCGCCGCCGCAACCGTTTCGACGACGTTCTTGTAGCCGCAAAGCTGGGTCACCCAGTCGATGTTCGCCGCCGCAGTGAGGATGACGCTCATCTGGTGCCAAGTCTTCGGGATGCAATGGCAGAAGGCGTGCGCGGCCTTTTCCGGATTGGGGCGGAACTTGTCGGTGACGACGAAGAGCACGCCCGAGGTGCCGAGCGAAAGAAACGCCTGTCCCGGCGCCACCACGCCCACGCCCGCCGCGCTCGCCGCGTTGTCGCCGCCGCCACCGGCCACGACCGCCTGCGGAATGCCGAGTTCGCCTGCCACGGCTGCCGTGATCTTGCCGGTGGGTGCTGTGCCTTCCACCGCCTTGGGCATGTTGGCGCGCGTGAGATCGGTCGCCTTCAGCATGGCGTCGGACCAGTCGCGCTTGGCGACGTCGAGCCACAGTGTCCCGGCGTTGTCCGACATGTCGCCGGCTTTCTCGCCGTTCAGCTTGAGGCGCACGTAGTCCTTGGGCAGCAGGACCGTCTTGATCTTCTTGAAGACGTCCGGCTCGTGCTTCCGGACCCAGAGCAGCTTGGGCGCGGTGAAGCCCGGCATGGCCAGGTTGCCGGTGATCTGGCGCGAGCGCGGCTCGATCTTCTCGAGCTCCACGCATTCGGCTTCGGAGCGTCCGTCGTTCCACAGGATGGCGGGGCGCAGCGGCTTGTCCGAGGAATCGAGCAGCGTGGCGCCGTGCATCTGGCCCGACAGGCCGACGCCCTTGACAGCCTTGCGCTCCTTCTCCGGCAGCGCGCGCACCGCATCGACCGTTGCCTTCCACCACGATTCCGGATTCTGTTCCGACCACAACGGATGCGGACGCTCGACCGTCAATGCGGATGAGCCTTGCGCACCGATGCCGCCTCCGTCGTCCATCAGGACCGCTTTGACGCTGGATGTGCCGACATCGATGCCGAGAAACATGGGTTCTGCCGCTCCGCGTTCCGGACTGAGACCGGATTTATACTACAATCTCATGGGTGATTGGTAACGCTATCATACTCGTCTATACCCCGTCGCCGCCAGAGAATTCGGCGTTGTGACCCATATATTAGACTTACTCCAAACAGCAGGATAGGTCAGCCGAGGAAGGTGTCGAATTTACCGTATGTGGCGCGCAGCGCATTGACGAATATTGGCGCAGCCGTCAGTTCGCCTGGAAACACTTGGCGCAGGGCCAGGAAGCCCGGCAGATCGTTTGCCGCATCCCCGGTTGCGGCACAGCCCACTGCAGTCAGGACCGCGCACAACGGATCGGCGAGGGGACGTCCGGCCCTGGCCTCGCGCACGACGAAGCGCATCCACGCGGCGATCCCATAGGCAAAGCGCTCGACCGGCCGGCCGGCGGCGAGCGCCTCGGAAAGCGGCGCGACAATGCGGTACGGCAGTTTTTGCGAGCCGTCTTGCGCGATCTGCCACAAGCTGTGGGTGAGGGCCGGGTTGCGGAACCGGCCGAGCAACTGAGCGATGGTGGCGTCGAAATCGAGACCGGGCGTGGGCTTGAGGCTCGGCACCATGTCCTCGCGCATCAAAGACCCCACGAAACGGCTCAGCCTGGCGTCCCGCATGGTCTCGCCGACCGAATTGTGGCCCCTGAGCAGGCCCGCATAGGCGAGAACCGAATGGGCGCCGTTGAGAAGCCGCAGCTTGGCGAGCTCGTGGGCGGCGATGTCGTTCGTTATGAGGGCGCCCACGCCCGCCAGGTCGGGCGAGCCCGGAGGCAGGATGTTCTCCACCACCCACTGCTGGAACGCCTCGCGCTGGACGGGAGCCTCGTCACGCAGCCCGACGGCCTCCTCCACCCGACGTTTCAGCTCTTCCGTTGCCGCCGGGGTGATGGAGTCGACCATACAGGAAGGAAACCGCACTTCGCCCGCAATCCAGGCGGCCAAATCGCGATCCCCGCGCGCTCCTGCAAATTTGACGATCGCGTCACGAAGCTTGCGGCCGTTTTCGACCATATTGTCGCAGCTCAGGACCGTGAACGGTGCCAGCTTCGCGGCCCGGCGCCGCGCGAGCGCCTCCGTGATCCAGCCAACCAGCGTGCCGGGCGCCGGCGCATGGCGCAGATCCTCGGCGATGGCGGGATGACTGACGTCGAGCGCTCCCGTGCGGTCAAGGCAATAGCCCTTCTCGGTCACGGTGATGGTGACGAGTTTCACGTTGGGGTCGTTGAGCCGCGCGAAAATCCGCTCCCGGTCGTTGGCGGCGGTCAGGTACTCGCGGTGCGAACCGACCACGCGGTAGTGAATCTGCGCGTCCAGTTCCGCCACCACATAGAGAAGGTCCTGCGCCACTGCCTGCGCCGCCAATCCCGCCGGCAGAAGCTCGACGCCCGATATGGCCCAGCGCGGATCGCGCACCAGCAGCGAGTCGAAATAGCAGGCCTGGTGCCCGCGATGGAACGCCCCCGGCCCGAAGTGGACGATGCCGATGCTGGTCCCGGCACGGTCATAAGCGGGCACGGCGACACCGGGCCTGACAGCCGCAAGCGTGTTGGCACTGAGGCGAGGCGGGGATGTCATCGTCGCCAGTTCAATCGTCCTTGAATGGGGCAGCGGTCTTGCCGGGATTACCCGGCGCGAAGGGATGGCTGATCGCCTTGTACCAATCGAGAGTGTGCGCGGGCGGTTCCACGCCGGCCGGCAACGGCAAGCCCGAGAGCGACTGGAAATAGGCGATCGATGCGTCGCGCCAGTCGCGTGCGCTGCCGGCCTGGACGGTGAGGAAGTCCGCGGTGATCCGGAAGCGTTCGTCGTCGACATAGGGCCTCATCTTCGCCCAGGTCGCGTTCATCCCATCGACGTTGCGCACGCCCGTAGCGTAATCGAGCGCGAGTTCGTCCCACAGGGTGCGCCCGGATTTCATCCGGTAGGTCCAGGGAACATGGTGGAACCAGAGCAGGAGCCTTTCCGGCGTGGTTGCCGGCTCCGCGAACTGCGCGGCGAGCGGCGGAGCGTATTGCGCCGCGGCATTGGTGCCGGAAGGCCCGCGCTCGACCCCGATCCCGTTCGCGTCGGCGCGGTTGTAATAGACCGGATTCCAGTCCGGCCGGCCCGCATCGTCGATCCACGGCCCGGGCCCGTAATGATGGCCCGTCGCCATCTGATGGGCGAGCCCCAGCGGCGTCATGTAGTCCACCGCGGTTTCGCGCGAGCCCATCATCATGGCGACGACGGGTTTCGCGAACGCCGGATTGCCGGTGAAGGTAAGCTTCACCCACTCCTGGGCGATCGTCTCGGCGGAAAGATCGGGGTCCCATGCGAGACGCCCGAAGGCGTACCAGTTTGCCTGATCGAAGATCGAGCCGCACCAGTTGCGCGACGTGCCGATATTCGAAACGCCGGCCATCGCCGTCAGCTTGTTGGCGAAGGCGGTTCCGTCGATGACGCGCGCCACGGTGGTGCCAGGCCCCTTGGCGAAAGTGTCCGATGCGAGCACTTCCTGCCACATGGTTCCGAGATAGACGAGATGCAGCTCGAAGCCGAGATACTCCTTGGTGATCTGCACCTCGATGCCGACATTCGTCTTGGGCATGGCGCCGAACAGCGGGCTGAACGGCTCGCGCGGCTGGAAATCGAGCGGCCCGTTCTTGACCTGCAGCACCACGTTGTCGCGGAACTTGCCGTCCAGCGGCACGAACTCGCCGTAGGCCTGTTTCACGCGGTCTTCCGGGTTGTTCTGCGAATAGACGAAGGCGCGCCAGATCACGACGCCGCCGTGCGGGGCCAGCGCCTCCGCCATCATGTTCGCCCCGTCCGCGTGGGTGCGGCCGTAGTCCTGCGGGCCCGGCTGGCCTTCCGAATTGGCCTTCACCAGAAAGCCGCCGAAATCGGGAATGTACCGGTAGATTTCGTCTGCCTCTTGCTTCCACCAGTCGCGCACCGCCGGATCGAGCGGATCGGCCGTCTTCAGCCCGCCGATCTCGATGGGCGCGGAAAACCGCGCCGTGAGATAGATCCTGATGCCGTAGGGACGCAGCACGTCGGCCAGCGCCGCCGCCTTGTTCAGGTACTTTGCGGTGAGCACGGTCGAATTGGCGTTGACGTTGTTCAGCACCGCGCCGTTGATGCCGAGCGAGGCGTTGGCGCGCGCATAGTCGGTAATGCGCGGGTCCACGTGCTCGGGCAGCTCCCACCAGTTGAAGATCGAGAACCCAGCGAAGCCGCGCTCGACGGTGCGGTCGAGGTTGTCCCAGTGGTCCAGCATGCGCAACTTGATCTTGGGGACCGAGACGACGTCGAGCCTGCCGACGGGCTGATGCATCTCGATCAGGCGCAGGAAGGCGAACGCGCCGTAGAGCGCGCCGACGTCGGTGTTCGCCGCGATGACGGTCAGCTTGCGTCCGTTCGCGGACGTGCTGCGGATGACGAAGCCGTCGTCCCCGACGCGTCCGAGCGGCAGCTTGAGCCCGGCGATCGTGCGCGAGTTCTTGGGCGTGCCGAACAGCACCGCCCCGTTCCTGTCCGCTGTCGCGGCCGTACTCGGCTTGCGCCCCAGCAATCCCGACAGACCCCGCACGAGTTCGGCGCGGGTGACATCGGCCGTCGCTGAGTGCCCCGCCCCGGCCACTTCGGTCGCCGAGCCGCGGTACTGTGCGAGCGTCTGACGGTCGAGCGTGCGGTAGCGCAGCCACAGATCGTAGCCGTCTTCGCCGCGCGCCGCCGTGCCGAAGGCGAAGATGCAGAGCGCCAGCAGGGACAACAGCTTCATCGGCATTCCTTTCGATGAAACCGGCTCAGATCGCCGTTGCCGCCGGATGCACCCACGGGCCGCGATAGGGCCGGATCAGCCGCTTCTGCGCCTCATCGTCGCCGACGACTCGTTCGGCGGCGCCGTCCCAGTGCAGCGGCCGGCCGAGGTCCATCGCGATGTTGGCGAGGATGACGCTGGAGGTCGAGATGTAGCCCTCTTCGATGTCGGCGACGGGCTTGCGGTGCGCCTCGATGGCGGCGACGAAGTCGCGCATGTTGGGCCGCGTCAGAGGCACGAGCTGGCGGTCCATCGGCAGCAACCTGGCGTCGTTGGGGAATTTAGCCATCTCGGCATCGAGATTGCCGCTGAGTGTGCCGCCGCCGTCGACGGGCCTGAATTCGTAGCTGATCGAATCCAGCGTCAACGTTCCCTTGTCGCCGTAGAGTCTGGCGCCCCAGACGTTCTTGTCCGGCATTTCGGCCCATTCGCGGCTGGTCCAGGTGACCAGCAGATCGTCGAATTCCCACTGTGCGGACTGGGTATCGACCACGGTCGAAATCGAGTTCTTGTCGACGAACACCCCGCCCACGCACGAGATGCGCTTGGGCCAGCGCAGGCCCAGCATCCAGCGCACGGTGTCCATGAAATGGACGCCAAGATCGGCGATGTAGCCGTTTCCGAACTCGCGGAAGGCGCGCCAGTTGATGGGATGGATGCCGGGATGATAGGGCACCATCGGCGCCGGCCCGACGTAGAAGTTCCAGTCGAGATTCGGCGGCGGATTGGCGGCCGGTGCGAAAGTCGCCGGACGCTGATGTTGGAATCCCCAGATCTCCACCATGCCGACCTTGCCGAGCTTGCCTTCGCGCACCACGCGGTCGCGCGCTTCGATGTGCGGCGGCGATGCGCGGCGCTGGGTGCCCACCTGCACCACGCGGTCGTATTTGCGCGCGGCGTCGAGGATGGCCTTGCCCTCCGCCACGTCCACGGTGATCGGCTTCTCCAGGTAAACGTGCGCGCCGGCCTTGATCGCGGCGACGGTCGGCAAAGCGTGCCAATGATCGGGCGTCGCGACGATCACGATGTCGAATTTCTGGTTCGCGAGCATCTTGCGGTAGTCGCGGTAGAGCTGCGGCGGACGGCTCTGCCGGTGCTTCGAATCCGGGAACGCCGCGATGCGCGCCGAAAGGTCCTTCAGCATGTCGGAATCGACGTCGCACAGGGCGGTGACTTCCACCGGCGCCACCTGCATCAAGGCGAGGACGTCGCAGCGCGCCATCCAGGCGCTTCCGACCAGACCGACCCGGTACGGGCGCGGCGCCGCGAAGGCCAATCCGCCCAATCCTGCCGCGGCGACGCTTGCGGCCGTGCCGCTCAAGACCTGACGCCTGTTCGTTGTCATCGACTCCTCCTCACGCTGGCTTCACTTCCATGGCGGGCCGTTCCGGCGCGGCCGCGAAGGCCTGCACGATGGTGGCGCGCAGCGCCTTGGGCTCGAAATTGTCGTCGTAAGGCGCCGGCCGCCGCGACTGTCCGTCGTAGCGCGGCGGCATCCTCTGCAGCCACGAGAACTTGTCGACGAGCCCCCAGGCCACCACGTAGCGAAGCTGCGGATAGCCGAGCGCGATGTCGAGAAACGCCCTGGCATGACCGGCAATCACCTGGTCGCGCGCGGCGGCGTCGCCCATGATGTCGCGGTCGTTGACGTCGAATTCGGTGATGACCAGATCGAGCCCCATGCCCGTCACGGCGTCCAGGAACTTGCGCCATTCCGTCTCGTCCACGTCGCCCAGCGGGCCGACCGCCGCACCGAGCGCGTTCGAGCCGATGTGCGCCTGGATGCCGAGCGCGTCGATGGGCACGTTGTTCTGCTTCATGCGCTCGATGAGCCGCAGCACGCCGGCGCGATGCGCGGCGCTGGACCGTTCCCAGCTCATGTAGTCGTTGTAGACGAGCTGCGTACCCGGTGCATATTCGCGCGCGGCGTGAAAGCAGATGTCGATCACGTCGGGTCCGAGGATCTTCGTGAACGGCGAATCCTCGAGCTCGCCCGTATCGGAGGCGATCGTCTCGTCGATCACGTCATAGCTGAAGATACGCCCGCTGTAGCGCGAGGTCACCGTCCTGATGTGCTCGCGCAGCATCTTCTCGGCGGCGGCGGCCGGCTGGGCGCCGAAGTCGTGCGTCAGCACCCAGGGCGGCATCCAGCGCGTGCGGTTCCACAGCAGCGGCTGGCCGCGGACTGAAAGCCCGTGCTTGCCCGCGAAGTCGACCAGCCGGTCCGCGGCGGTGAAATCGAACTTGCCGGGCTCGCGCCGGATCGCATCCCACTTGAGTTCGTTCACGGGCACCAGGATGCCGCATTGCGCGGTGAAGAGGGCGCGCATGCGCGGATCGCCGAAGGAATCGATGCGCACGTCCCGAAGCGGCTTCGGCACCTCCGTTCCCGCGGGCGGCTTGAGGC
Organism: Rhizomicrobium sp.; assembly: GCA_035524815.1. Taxonomy (GTDB): domain Bacteria; phylum Pseudomonadota; class Alphaproteobacteria; order Micropepsales; family Micropepsaceae; genus Rhizomicrobium. The sequence goes on along the minus strand of DATKOE010000170.1, from coordinate 6,512 downwards.
TGGCGCCCAAGGCGCTTCCGAACATCAGCCCCTTGGCGCGCGCCGCGCCGTTGAGCGAGTCGGGATCGGCGCCCGCCGCCTGTTCGTGCTTGTGATGGTGCGTATGTCCGCGCCCGTGCTTGGTTTCGCGGCGTATCCCGGTGCCGAGCGCCGGGTCGAGCGACATACCCGCTGCCGCGGCAATCAACGTCCGGCGCGACAGCTTCGTCATGACACCCTCCAGGCCACACTCATCGCATGATCGCACGATTCGAGTACGGCCTTCGCGCGTCGGCCGCACGACAGCGGTCATCGTCGCCGCTTGTTATCGGAGGCCGCTGATGATAGCGCTATCACCCTTAGGCCCGCCACTCAAGCAGCGAGGTCCCGCATGCACTCCATCGCAAAGAGTCTGGTGCCTCTTGCCTTGATCGCGGCGGCGGCGGGCGCGGCCGATCCCGGCGATGCCGATCATCAGCGCATGATGGGGCTGCTGCACATTACTTCCCCGCTTCGTCCGGGCGTGAACGGCTGGGATGCGAACCCCGTCAACCCCGTCAACTACGACGAGACGAAGGTTCGCGCCTATACGCTTCCCGATCCTCTGAAGCTCCAGAACGGCAAGCCCGTGACCTCGCCTTCCGTGTGGTGGAACAAACGACGGCCCGAACTCGTGGAACTTTTTTCACGCGAAATGTACGGGCGTGCACCGGCGAATGCTCCGAAGGTGGCCTGGGAAATCCAGGGGGCGACGCAAAGCGAAATCGGCGGCGTGAAGGCGTTGACCGAGCATCTCGTCGGCCATGTGGACAATGCGCGCGACCCGGCGATCGCCATCGGCATCCAGACCGACCTCACCCTGCCGGCGTCGTCGGATCATCACATTCCGGTGATGATCGTGCTGACCTGGACCGGCAAGTGGAACGGGCCGCCGATTCCGGCCGGCAACGATCCCGACTGGCGCGAGCAGCTTCTGAAAGCGGGCTGGGGCTACGCCGAATACGTGCCCGTGAGCGTCCAGGCGGACAACGCCGAAGGGCTGACGAAGGGCATGATCGGGCTGATGAACAGGGGCGGCCCGAGAAAGCTCGACGATTGGGGCGCGCTGCGCGCCTGGGCCTGGGGCGCCAGCCGCGTGCTCGACTATCTCGAAAGCGACGGCCGCATCGACTCCCGTCGCATCGGCATCGAAGGCCATTCCCGCTACGGCAAGGCGGCGCTGGTGGCCGAGGCGTTCGATCCGCGTATCGCCATCGGGTTCATCAGTTCGTCGGGTGCGGGCGGAGCCAAGCTGTTACGCCGCAACTACGGCGAGCAACTTGAGAACCTCGCGGGCGGCGAGGATTACTGGCTGGCGGGAAACTTCATCAAATATGCCGGGCCCAAGACCGTGGACGATCTGCCGGTCGATGCGCACGAGCTGATCGCTCTGTGCGCGCCGCGGCCCGTCTTCGTCAGTGCCGGAACCAAGGAAGCCGGCGACGGCTGGGTCGATGCGCGCGGAAGCTTCCTCGCCGAAGTCGTGGCCGGTCCGGTCTACCGCCTGCTCGGTGCCAAGGATCTCGGCACCAGCGAATATCCTCCGCTCGGAACGCCGCTGATCTCCGGCGAGCTCGGCTTCCGCCAGCATCAATACGGCCACACTCCGCAGCCCAATTGGGCGACATTCCTCGCCTTTGCACAACAACATCTGCATTAGGAGGCAGAATTGTCCACGTCCCGCCTATGCGCCGCACTCCTTCTCGGATTCGCCGCAGCATCCATGCCCTCGCACGCTGCGGCCCCGGCGGCCCCGGCAGCTCCCCCTGCGTTCCTGAACCCGGTGTTCCAGGATCATGCGGTGCTGCAACGCGACGAGCCCATCCGCCTCTGGGGCAGCGCCGCGCCCGGCGCAGTACTCACCGTCTCGATCGCGGGCGCTTCGGCCGACGCGCATGCCGATGCGTCGGGAGCCTGGACGGCGCAGCTTCCGGCGATGGCCGCGGGCGGGCCGTACACCGTTTCGGTGCGCAGCGGCGACGGCGCCGTGCAGACGATTTCGGACGTGCTGGTCGGCGACGTGTACTTGTGCTCGGGCCAGTCGAACATGGCCTTTCCGGTTCTGGGCGCGATCGACGCAGGTCCCGACATCCAGGTCTCCGCCAACGACACCATCCGTCTCATCTCGATCCCGAACGTCACCGCCCTGTCGCCGCAGCGCGACATCCCAGCTTCCGCCAAGTGGGCGGCGGCGGATCCCGCCACGGTGCCGACCTTCTCCGCAGCCTGCTACTTCTTCGGCCGCGACTTGCAGAAGTCGGTGCACGTGCCGCTGGGGCTCATCAATTCGTCCTGGGGCGGGGCCAACATCACCACGTTCATGAGCGCCGATGGCCTGCGCGCCGCCGGCGGCGAAGACGCCGGGCTCGACGCGCTCAAGCTCTATGCCGCCGAACCCGCCGCCGGCATGAAGCACTGGGGCGAACTGATCGAAGACTGGTGGCGCAGGCACACCGGATCGACGCCGTGGACCGATCCGTCCGCGAGCGCCGACTGGCCGCTTGCCCCCCAAGGTCTCGGCATCTGGAGCCAGTGGGGAGTCCCGGAGCTGGAGCATTTCGCCGGACATGTCTGGTTCCGCACCTCCGTCACGCTCACCGCCGCGCAGGCGGCCGAGGAGGCGCAGCTTTCGCTCGGAACCATCACCGAAGAGGATCAGACCTGGGTCAACGGCAGGTTCGTCGCCGCGACTTTCGGCTATGGTCAGCCGCGCACCTACGCGCTGGCGCCCGGCACGCTGCACGAAGGCGCCAACGATCTTCTCGTCAACGACTATTGCGGCTGGCGCGGTTGCGGCCTGTTCGGCCCGCCCGAAGCGCGCGCGATCAAGTTCAAGGACGGCACCAGCGTGCCGCTGGCCGGTGCCTGGCGCTATCAGATCGTGCCGCCGAGCGTCGGCACGTCGCCGCGCGTGCCGTGGGGCGCCACCGCGGGATTGACCGTCGCCTACAACGCGATGATCGCGCCTCTCGAGCCTTACGGCCTGAAGGGCGTGCTGTGGTATCAGGGCGAATCCAACACCGGCGAACCCGAGGCCTATCGCGGCCTGCTCAAGGCCTGGATGGCCGATTGGCGGACGAAGTTCGAGACATCCCTGCCCTTCCTGATCGTGCAGCTTCCCGACTACGGTCTGCCGCCCATCGCGCCGGAAGACAGCGATTGGTCGCGTCTGCGCGAATCGCAGAGACTGGCGGCTGACGCAGATCCCAACAGCGCGCTCGTGGTCACGATCGACATCGGCGACCATCTGGGCCTGCATCCCGCCGACAAACAGGAAGTGGGACGCCGCCTAGCGCTTGCCGCGCGTCGGCTTGTCTATCGCGACGGGACTCTCAAGCCCGGACCGATGCCGCTCGCGGCCAGAATGAGGAAGAGGACCGTGTCGGTGGTGTTCACCGGGGCCAATGGGGACCTCGTCACTCTCGAAGGCCAGCCGCCGGTCGGTTTCGAGTTATGCGGCGATGCGCAGGAGTCCTGCCGATTCGTTCCGGCCGCGCTTCGAGGCAGCACCGTGACGCTCGCCGTGCCGCGGACCATGCGCGTTCCCACGCGCGTGCGCTATTGCTGGGGCGGCGGACCGGTCTGCACGCTGTACGATTCCTCGCGCATCCCCGCCGTGCCGTTCGAGCTGGCGCTGGCGCGCGCACCCCTGCCGAAGGCGAAACCGAAACGGCACTGACGCAAATGTGCGCGACGGCGCGGAAGTCGGACTTCGCCGGCCGGCTTCCGCCTCCGCGCGAGGCCGTCCTTCCCACCTACGCGGCGGCTTCCTTGATGACCGCGTAGAACGCGGGCTTGGGCTGGTAGGCGCGATCAAACAGCAGCGGATAGTTGGTGCGGCCTCTCACCGGCCAGTTGTTCTTCCAGCTATCGCCGTCGGTCACGCCCCAGAAGGTGACGCGATCGACCACTCCGCGGTGCCTGACCAAGATGCGGAACACGTCCGCGTAGCGTTGCGCCAGCCTGTCCTGAACTTCGTCCGGCAGCCCGCCGGCATAGGGGTTCAGCGCCGGATCCTGTCCCATCCTGAATGCGACGTCGGCGGTGTTCGTCGCCGCCGGCAGCACGTCGATGTCGAGCTCGGTCATTGGCACCTTGAGACCCATCTTCTCGAAGTCAGCAATGGTGTCGTCGAGCTCGTCCAAACTCGGGAAGTTGAGATTGTAGTGCCCCTGAAGCCCGACGCTGGTGATCGGCGCGCCCTCGGCCTTGAGCTTGGCGATCAACGCGTCGGCCCCTTTGCGCTTGGCCGGGCTCTCGATGGAGTAGTCGTTGTAGAGCAGCAGCGCGTCGGGATCGGCCTCGCGCGCGAACTGAAACGCCTTGGCGACGTAATCCTCGCCGATGATCCGGTACCACAACGTCTTGCGCATCGAGCCGTCTTCGTCGATGGGTTCGTTGATCACGTCCCAGGAGCCGATCCTGCCGCGGTAGCGTCCCACCACCGCGTGGATGTGGTCGCGCATCCGCGCCAGGAGGCTGTCGCGGTCGAGCATTCCGCCATTGCCGTCCCGGAACACCCAGGCCGGCGTCTGGTTGTGCCAGATGAGCACGTGGCCGACGGCGAACATGCCGTGCCTGGCGCCGTAATCCACATACGTGTCCGCATCGGAGAAGTCGTACTTGTCCGGCAGCGGATGGACGTATTCCCATTTGAGGCAGTTCTCCGGCGCGATCGCGTTGAATTGCGCCTCGATCAGCGGATTGCTGCGGGAGTGGCCCGCCGCCTGCGCCGTGTTAAGCGCGGCACCGACCAGGAAGTCGTCCTTGAACGCCTCCTTGAGCGCCGGCACCGGCGCGGCGAAGGCCGAAGCGCCGGTCAGCAAAGCGGGCGCGGCTGCTCCTGCCGCAAGCATCGAGGTGAGAACCTCGCGACGCGTCTGCATGGCAATGCCTTCCTGGCTAGTGTCGTTCCGGTTTCGAAGTTCGCCAAGAGTCGGTGAAGGGGCGAACTCGAAACCACGATACTAGGACGAGGCGAACTTCTTGCGCCGCTCCGCCAGCTCGGCTGCGATCTTGTTGTTCTCCTCGCGATTGAGCGGGTAGATCACCAGCAGCGCCGCCGCGATCAGGAACAGCAGGCCGGCGTAGAGTCCGCCGGTCAGCACCACGCCGTGGACGGCTTCCGGGGTCTGCGTGGTGGCCTGCGCGGCATAGCCGTAGAAAGCATAGACCCAGCCGACCAGAGACTGGCCGATGGTCAGGCCGACCCACAGCGCGAACACCACCGCGCTTGTGACCGTTCCGGAGGCGCGGCGGCCGGTCTTCCATTCGCCGTAATCGGCAACGTCGCCCATCATCGACCACAGCACGGGGCCCGAGATGCCGAACGAGAACTGGCGCACGATCTCGAGACCGATGACAACCGTGTTGCTGTGCGGCGGGATGAAGTTGAGCGCGCCGGTGAGCAGCGCGGTCAGAGCCATGCTCACCAGAAAGAGCTGCCGCTTGCCGAGGCGGACGGAGAACCAGTTGGAACACGTCACGCCGATGATCAGCGACACCAGGCCGAAGCCGTTCATCCACGAGAACAGATTCACGTCGCCCTGGAACAGCGTGCAGTAAGCCACCATGGCGTTGCCGCGCATGCACAGCGCGGCGAAGTAGAACAGCGTCACCAGGAACAGGATCGCCCAGGGCCTGTTGGCGATGAGATCGGCCATATCCTGTTTCAGCGAGCTCTTCTGTTTCGGATCGGGTTGGATGCGTTCTTTCGTGGACAGGAACGCGACCACGAACAGGGCCATGGCGACGATCATCAACAGGCCCATCGTGTATTCATAGCCGGCCACCTTATCGACCGTGCCATCGGCCTTGTGGCCGAAGATGGCGATAAGCGGAATCACCAGGCTCTGCACGATGAAGCCAGCGGAGTTGGCGGCGATCTGGCGGTACTGCGAGATCGAGTTGCGCTCGTCGGGATCTTCGGTCATCACCGCGTTCATCGAGGCATACGGCACGTTGTTGGCCGTATAGACGATGCGCAGCAGGGCGTAGGTGACCCAGGCATAGACCACCTTGGCGCCGAGACTGAGGTCGGGCGTGGTGAAGGTCAAAACGCCGATGATGCCGAACGGCAGCGCCGTCCAGATCAGCCAGGGGCGGAACTTGCCCCACTTGCTGCTGGTGCGGTCGGCGATCACGCCCACGATCGGGTTGACGAAGGCCACGGCGATGCCGATGACGAAGAACATCGTCGCCGCCGCCGCCGCCGGCAGTCCGAAGACGTCGACGTAGAACGGGACCTGCAGGGAGATCATGAACTGGAACACGAAGTTCGCGGCCAGATCGCCGCAGGCATAGCCGATCTTCTCAGTCACTGGGAGTTTCTGTGTCATCGTTTCCCGTCCCCTGCCGGCTCTGGCGCCGGCTTTGTCGTTGGATTTAGTGTTGCACAATTACGGAAGGACGCAGCGAATGCGAGACGCGCGGTTTCAGCATTGTGGTGATAGCCCGAAAGCTGCGTTACCGGTACTTTAGTGGTAGCGTTACCA
>DATKOE010000169.1:0-13553 GCA_035524815.1 Rhizomicrobium sp. | reverse complement strand
CCGAGACCGGATAGGTCACCGACAATGCGAAGTACATCGCCGTGGCCGCATCGGCCGCGCTGCCGCCCTGCGCCAGCGTCGCCGCGCCGACCTTCACCGCAAACGGCTCGTCGCCCACGACCAGCGCCTGGGGCTTGGACGAACCGCCCAGCCCCAGCGTGCCGCCTACATCCAATGCACATCCGGCGAGTAAGAGTGCGCCGGCAAATCCGGCTAAGATACGTGTTCCAAACATGAATTGGCCGTAATCCTTGGCTGCGAGTGGGTTGGTGGTGCCGTTGACGCAAGCACGTCGCACACCTACCGTCAGGGGGGAAGAGGAGAGTTCAAGCCTTGGCTTTTTGCAACCCTCTGCGTCGGCTTCGTGGACGCAGGCTCATCTCGCCGGGCCGGACGCGTCTGCTGGCGTTTGCGGCCGGATTCTTCGCTTCGTTCTGGCTCACCATGGGCCCCGCCACGGCCCAGGGCATCACCCTGCTCCAGGACACCGAGACCGAGCGCCTGCTGCGGTCCTACGAGGAGCCGATCCTGAAGGTGGCCGGCATCGATCCCGCCGCCGTCAAGATGTACATCGTGAACGATACCTCGCTGAACGCCTTCGTCGCCGAGGGCCAGAACATCTTCTGCAACGCGGGGTTGTTCATTCAACTCAAAAGCCCCAACGAGCTTATCGGCGTGTTGGCGCATGAGACCGGCCATATGGCCGCCGGACACCTCACCCGAGGCAGCGAAGCGATCGCAAAAGCCGAAATCCCGATGCTGCTGTCCATGCTGGTCGGAATCGGCGCGGCGATCGCCGGCGCCGGCGAGGCCGGGATGATCCTGATGGGGGTGGGCCAAAGCGCCGCAGAGGCGCAGTATCTGCAATTCAGCCGCGTGCAAGAGTCGACCGCCGATCAGATGGGTCAGAAGTTTCTCCGCCTCACCCATCAGTCAGGCGAAGGCATGGTGCATGTCTTCGAGCGCATGGCGAACGAAGAAGCAATGGTCGTGAAGAACCCAGAGAGCGCGTACGCGTCGGACCACCCGGCAAGCCGCGACCGCGTGGAGGCACTTCAGGAACTCGCGGATGCTTCGCCCTATCGCGATGTGCCGGACTCGCCCCAGGCGATCCACGCCTATGAAATGGTTAAGGCCAAGGTGATCGGCTACCTCCTGCCGGTGAGAGATGTCCTCTACCGCTACCCCGTCACCGACAAGAGCGCGCCCGCACGCTACGCCCGCGCGATGGTCTATATGCGCCAGCCCGATCTGCCCAAGGCGCTGATGGAGATCAACAGCCTCATCAAGGACGAGCCGAACAACCCCTATTTCTACGAAGTTCTCGGCCAGATCTACGTCTCGATGAGCCAGCCGTCGAAGGGCATCGCGCCCTACCAGAAGAGTGTGGATCTCCTGCCCGATGCTCCCGAGCTTCGCGTCTCGCTTGCGGCTGCCGAGGTGGCTACCGGGGTCAAGGACATCGAAAAGAAGGCGATCGACAACCTGAAGATCGCCATGCAGCAGGACAGCGACAACTCGTTCGGCTGGTATGAGATGGCGCAGGCCTACAGCGACATCGGCGACGATGCGATGGCGAACTTGGCGACGGCGGAGCGGTATTACTCCGTGGGCGCCGTTCCGCAGTCCGCGGTGTTCGCCCGGCGCGCGCGGCAAAAACTGGCGCAAGGTTCGCCCGACTGGGAGCGGGCCAACGACATCATCGCGATCGCGCAGACCCAGATGCCGCAACGCGGTTCGCAGGACTAAGTCATGGAACAACGCTGGAAGACCGTCGCCCTCGGGGGCGCAGTGGGGGCAGCCGTGTCGCTTTTGGCCGTGTTCGTGGCAATCGCAACAGGATTGGTTCCGGTGGCGAGCGACGCCCGCCTTCACGATTACATGATGGCCCACCCCAAGCTCGCCTATCAGATGCAGGCCCTCTCGGACCAGCAGGACGCCGACGCCGAGCTGACGGCTTCGCAGAACGCGGTGAACAAGCTCGGCATGAGGCGTTTCTTCGATCCCGCGGTCGCCTACGTAACCGGACCGGCGAAGGCGAAGAACACGTTCGTGGAGTTCTTCGACTACAACTGCGGCCATTGCCGCAACACCTTCCCCGTCGTGCAGGCGTATTACGAGAAGCATAAAGGCGACACGCGCTTTGCTTTCATCGATTTCCCGATCTTCGGCGAGGAATCCACCAACGCCGCGCGCACGGCGGTGGCGGCCCGTTTGCAGGGCGATAAATACGTCGCCTTCCACTTCGCATTGATGGGCGAGGGCAAAGCCGCGATCGACCGCGATATCCTGCTCCAAAACGCGCAGAAGACCGGCCTCGACATCCCCAAGCTCTCGGCCGACATCCTGCAGCCCGCCACCGACAAGACGCTGTTGGCCGCGGTCAGGCTGGCGCACGAGGCAAAGTTTCGCGGCACACCCGTCTTCATCATCAACGGCAAGGTTCACGAAGGCGAGATCAGCGAAGACGACATCGCAGAGTTGACCAAAGGCTGAGCCTCAGATCAGCCCGGCCAGGGGGCTGGAGGGGTCGGCGTAGCGCTTCTTGGCCATGCGGCCGGCGAGATAGGCGAGCCTGCCCGCTTCCACCGCATGGCGCATGGCCCGGCCCATAAGGACGGGGTCCCTGGCCTCGGCGACAGCGGTGTTCATCAGGACGGCGTCGCAGCCCAGCTCCATCGCAACTGCGGCATCCGAGGCGGTGCCCACGCCGGCATCGACGATGACGGGGACCTTGGCCTCTTCCACGATCATGCGGATGCCGACGGGGTTCTGCACCCCCAGGCCCGAGCCGATGGGGGCGGCAAGCGGCATGATCGCGCACGCGCCAAGCTCCTCAAGGCGCTTGGCCATCAGAGGATCGTCGCTGCAATAGACCATCACCTGGAAGCCCTCGTTGAGCAACAGCTCAGTCGCCCGCAACGTTTCGATCATGTTCGGGTACAGCGTCTTCTTGTCGCCGAGCACTTCCAGCTTGACCAGATTCCAGCCACCCGCCTCGCGGGCCAGGCGCAAGGTGCGCATCGCGTCTTCGGCGGTGAAGCAGCCGGCGGTGTTGGGCAGATAGGTGTATTTCTTGGGATCGATGAAATCGATCAACCGCTCCTGGGTGTTGTCGGTCAGGTTCACGCGCCGCACCGCGACGGTGACAATCTCGGCCCCGCTCGCCTCGAGGGCGGCGGCGTTGAGGGCGTAGGACTTGTACTTGCCCGTGCCGATGATGAGTCGCGACTTGTAGGTCTTTCCGGCGATGGTGAACGGCTTGTCGGCCGGGGGCTCGCTGCCGCCGCCGATGAACTGGACGATTTCGAGCCGGTCGCCTTCGGCCACTGTCGTCTGCCCGTACTGGGAGCGGGGCACCACCTCCAGATTGCGTTCCACCGCGATCTTGGCGGGGTCGAGGCCCATTCCGGTCAGCAGAACGGCCAGATTGACCGCCTCTTCCAGGTGGCGGGTTTCCCCGTTGATAGTCACTGTCACAGCCATGAACCCTGTTCCCGATTGATGTTTGCGCGGCTCCGATTGACCATTATAAGGCGACTCCGAACCCGCCAAGGAGCCATTGTTGCCCAAGAAAGCCCGGGCCCTGCCGGTATATGTCCTCAACGGCCCCAACCTCAACCTTCTTGGGACCCGCGAGCCGGACATCTATGGCCGCTCGACCCTGGCCGACATCGGCAAGAAGACGGCCGAGCGCGCCAAGTGCCACGGGCTTTCGGTCGTATTCCGCCAGTCGAACCACGAGGGCGAACTGGTGGAGTGGATCCAGGAAGCGCGCACCAAGGCTGCGGGCGTCGTCATAAATGCCGGCGCCTACTCCCACACCTCGGTCGCGCTGCACGACGCCTTGCGCGCGCTCGATTGCCCGATCGTGGAAGTGCATCTCTCCAACACCTTTGCCCGCGAGAAATTCCGTCACCGTTCCCATATCAGCCCCGTCGCAACCGGCTTGATCGTCGGCTTCGGGGCCAACAGCTATATCCTGGCGATCGACGCGATCGCGTCGCTGATCGGAGGGGCCGCCGCATGAACATGAAGGATGTCAAATCCATCGGCGCCCGCATCGCCGTGGGGAGCAAGCCGAAAACCATGCCCAGCATCGATGCCTCCGTCATCCGCGAACTCGCCGACCTCCTGTCCGAGACGGGGCTTTCCGAAATCGAGATCGAACAAGGCGGATCGCGCCTGCGCGTGGCGCGCCAGATCATCAGCTCGTACGTCGCCGCCGACGCGCCGGTGCGCGCGGCGCCCGCAGCGGCCGCCCCGGCGCCCGAAGCCCCGGCCAAACCCAAGGGGCCGCAGCCCGGCGCCGTCACCTCGCCGATGGTGGGCACAGTGTACGTCGCGCCCGAACCGGGCAAGCCTCCTTTCGTGAAGGTGGGCGACAAAGTCTCCGAGGGCGACACGCTTCTGATCGTGGAAGCCATGAAGACGATGAACCCGATCGCGGCGCCGCACAGCGGAACGGTCTCCGAAATCTGCATCCAGAACGCCGAACCGGTCGAGTTCGGACAAACGCTGCTGATCATTTCGTGATGTTCGAGAAAATCCTCATCGCGAACCGGGGCGAGATTGCGCTGCGCATCAACCGCGCATGCAAGGAGATGGGGATCGCCACGGTGGCCGTCCATTCCACCGCGGATTCGGACGCCATGCACGTGCGGCTGGCGGACGAGAGCGTGTGCATCGGCCCGCCGCCGACGGCGCAATCCTACCTGAACGTCCCGGCGATCATTGCCGCGGCCGAGATCACCGGCGCCCAGGCGATCCATCCGGGCTACGGCTTCCTTTCCGAGAACGCGCGCTTCGCCGAGATCGTCGAAGAACACAAGATCACCTTCATCGGCCCGACGCCCGAGCACATCCGTCTGATGGGCGACAAGATCGCCGCCAAGCAGGCCGTGAAGGACGTGGGCATCCCGACCGTGCCGGGCTCCGACGGGGCGGTCGGCTCCGACGCGGAAGCGGCCCGCGTCGCCGACGGCATCGGCTATCCGGTGCTGATCAAGGCGACCGCGGGCGGCGGCGGGCGCGGCATGAAGGTGGCGCAGAAGCCCGCCGATCTGCCGCTGGCGCTGACGACGGCGCGGGCGGAGGCGAAGACCGCGTTCGGCAACGACGCAGTCTACATGGAGAAATACCTCCAGACGCCGCGGCACATCGAAGTGCAGGTGCTGGCCGACAGCCAGCGCCATGTCGTGCATCTCGGCGTGCGCGATTGCTCGCTGCAGCGCCGGCACCAGAAGGTGTGGGAGGAAGCGGGCTCCCCCGCCCTGAACGACGCGCAGCGCGACGAGATCGGCGGCGTCGTCACCCGCGCGCTGGAAAAGCTCGGCTATCTCGGCGCCGGCACGGTCGAGTTCCTGTATGAGAACGGGCACTTCTATTTCATCGAGATGAATACGCGCCTGCAGGTGGAGCATCCGGTGAGCGAGGCGATCACCGGCATCGACATCGTGCGCGAGCAGATCCGCGTGGCGAGCGGCGCGCCGCTGCAAATGGCCCAGGGCGACATCGCCTTTTCCGGCCATTCCATCGAGTGCCGCATCAACGCCGAGAATCCGTTCACGTTCCAGCCTTCGCCAGGGCTGATCAAGCAGTTCCATGTGCCCGGCGGGCTGGGCGTGCGTTTCGATTCCCACATCTATTCCGGCTATCGCATCCCGCCCTATTACGACAGCCTGACAGGCAAGCTGATCGTACATGGCAAGACGCGCAACGAATGCCTGATGCGCCTGCGCCGCGCGCTGGACGAGTTGGTCGTCGAGGGGATCGAGACGACCATCCCGCTGTTCCAGGCCCTGATCCGCGAGCCCGACATCATCGACGGCGCCTACAACATCCATTGGCTGGAGCATTGGCTCGCGAAAAAGGGGGCGTGAGGCAGTAGCGACAGCCCCGTACGTCCACCCTTCCCCATCGCGGAGAGCGCGAGCACGAGCGAGCAGATGGGACGGGGGCTCGAAAATCTGTGCTTCGCCTAAACCGGCCCTCCTTCACCATCCCCCGCCCGCTTGCCGCTTGGCGGCTCACTGCATTCCGCGCGTCAGCAAAAGGCGGCGAGGCGTGTGCACACCCTCGATCCGACCCGGCTCGTTGGTCCGGCCCCTACTGTAAACCACGTTTACAGGGGCAGGAGCGTTCCGGCCAATTAGTATGCAATTACAGCAAATGGCATCCCGGCACGAATGTTGCGTCAGGCATGGGGAAGACACGGAGACTGCAGATGAACATTCGTATTGCCAAGACCGCCATTGCGACGACATTCCTGCTCGCGTTCCTTGTTGCGCCGGCCGATCGCGCGCTCGCGAGCACGATGGTGGCGTTCCACCTCAACGGACAGGGCATCAGCGGTGACGGCATATTCACTATCGAGCCCGACGTGTCACCGCCCGATCCTAACACGCTGTGCGGAACGGCCGGTCAGAATCCCTGCCGCGCCGATCCGTCCGGCGCCTTCATGATCACCAACGTGACCGGAAGCTTCACCGACGAGGCGCTTGGCATCTTCGGCGCGCCCATCACGGGCCTGGTCGCAACCAGCCCGGCCGACGAGCGCGACCCGACCTTCGATCCGCTCGTACCTTCGAGCCTCAGCTTTACCGGCGCTGGGCTTTCCTACAACAACCTGTACTTCCCCAACGGCTCGCCGATCGACTGCGACTACCCCTTCTTGGGGACGTATCTCGACGTGTTCGGCACGGCCTTCACCATCACCGGGGGCGACATCGTCAACTTCTGGGGCGACGGGTTCTATCCTCCCGTCGGCGCGCTCACCTACGGCGTCGGCGTGGCAGAAGGCGACAACGTGATCGACTACCGTTTCGCCGGCATTACCGCGCCGGAGCCGCTGACGTTCTCGCTGTTTGGAGCTGGTCTCGTTGGTGCGGCCGCCACGCGCCGACGCCGCCGCCGCAAGCAGGCCATGTGATCGCAGCAGGGACGCGGGCCGGGAAAGCGCGCTTGGCCGGCGGCTGAAATCCGGACACGGCTGGCGTTGCGCCGTTTGCCGGCAACCGCGAGACAGTCTGTTTTTTTGCTGATGGCGCTTCACGGCTGAAAACCGGATTTCACTTTTCGGTGAAGCGCCCTACTGTCTTGCCATGCACGCGCCCAAGATCACGCCGGAAATCGTGCTGCGCGCCTATGCCGAGGGGCTCTTCCCCATGGCCGAGCGGCGCGACGATCCCGCGCTGTTCTGGGTTTCGCCGGACAAGCGGGGCATCTTCCCGCTCGAGGATTTCCGCGTCTCGAAACGGCTGGCGCGCACGGTGCGGTCGGACAAGTTCCACGTCACCGCCGACACCGCGTTCAAGGACGTGATGGTCGCCTGTGCCGAGCCGGGCGAGGGTCGCGAGGAGACCTGGATCAACGACGAGATCCTTCGCCTTTATGCGGCGCTGCACGCCAGCGGCCATGCCCATTCACTGGAAAGCCGGATCGGAGGCAAGCTGGTGGGTGGACTTTACGGCGTCCATCTCGGCGGGGCGTTCTTCGGCGAGAGCATGTTTTCCCGCGCGACGGACGCGAGCAAGGTCGCCCTCGTCCATCTGGTGGCGCGGCTCAAGCGCGGCGGATTCAAGCTGCTGGACGCACAGTTCCTGACGCCCCATCTGGCGCGGCTGGGCGCGATCGAAATTCCGCGCGCGCGCTATCTCGCCAAGCTGCAGCAGGCGATCGCGGCACCCGCTTGTTGGCCGGCGGCGCCGGCGGGCGCCTACTGGCCGGCGTCCTCGGGCAGCGTCGGCATGGCCTCGTTGGCCCCGGCGTTGGGAGACACCGGCCTGACCGGCGCGGTCGCCACCACCGGCGGCTTCTGGCCCGGCTCGCTGGTCATGCAGGTGATCACCCAGACGTCGTAGAGCGGGTGCTGCAGCGAATTGAGGCCCGGCGACGAGGCATACATCCAGCCCGAAAACACGCGCCGCTCCGGCTGGTCCGGGCGATGGTCGATGATCTGGAGGAAGGCGCTGGTATCCGGCGGTTCGCTCGGCGGCGTGGTGTAGCACGTGCGCGCCGTGATGGTGAGCGTGGCGAACTTCACCGGCTCGTTCAGCGGCGCCATGATGACGGACGCCTTGCCGGTGATCTTGTCGAGCGCCTTGAGTTCCAGCACCGCATACTCGGGCGGACCCGAAGGCGCGGCTGGAAGAACCTGCGGCGGGGCGGCCTGCGCCGGAGGCGTTGCGGCCGCGCCGGCGGCAGCCGCAGGCGGCGCCGTCATCGGGACGATCACGCTGGGGCCGGAATCGGTCTGCGCGCCGGCGGCGGCGAACGCCAGTATGACTGCTGAAGCGGAGAGTACCGTGATGCGTTTCATGGCTTGGGTGTGGCCGGAGCCTCACTGCCCTGGTTGCTGCCGGAACCGCCCGAACCCGAGTTCACGAAGCGGTTCAGCAGGCCCATCATATCGATGGAGCCTTGCGTGTTCCTGATGATGCCGCCGGGCGGCAGCATCTTATCGCTCCCGCCGGGGGCGATCGACAGATACGAGCTGCCGAGCAGGCCCGACGAGGTGACGAGAAGCGAAGAGTCGTCCGGCACCTTCACGTCGCTCTGGATGTCCATGTGGACGTTGACCAGATAGTTCGGCTCGAGCGTCAGCGCGCTGACCGTGCCGACCTTGACGCCCGCCAGCCGCACGTCGGTGCCGACCGCCAGACCGTCGACGCGCGTCATGCGCGCCTGAAGCTCGTATCCCCCGACGTTCGCCGTGCCGGTGCTGCGGTAGGCGAAAATCACGAAAATGACGGCGATCGCGATCACCGCGGCGCCGATCAGCGTTTCGACCGTGTCGTTATGCATTGGGACTCCAGGATTCGTAATCGCCGGTCGTGGGTGCCCGCGGTTCCCCCCGTACCAGGCTGCCGGGCGGATGATACGCGCCTTCCGTGCCGCTCAGATTGGGCAAATGGTCCTTTTCCCAGGGCCGGCGCTTGCGGCCGGCCGCCGGAGGCTGGTCGATCGTGAAGCGCAGCCAGGAATTCCACTCGGGCGGCGTGCGCGAGGCTTCCACCGTGCCCGCGTAAAGGGCCCAGCGGCGCTTACCGTCCCTTGACTGGTAGTAGCGGTTTCCGAAAGCGTCGGCGCCGACCGTCACGCCATGCAGCCAAGTATTAATGACCGTGCCTATGGTGGCGTTGTTCCACCAGATGAAAAGCGCGCGCAAAAAGCCCATCGCGACTCTTGTCCAAGAGATTCGCCGGAATATATGGGCGTCTTCCGCGGCATCCAAGTTAAGGCCGCCTTAGCCGCCGGATCGCGATCCACAAAGAACTCACAGCGGGGCCTGCGACCTGTGTGTCATGAGCCTGAAAAAATTTTCTGCGCGATTCCGCGCACCCGCTTGACTCGCGGCTTTTTTACGGCGCGTTAACCCTCAACATCTGGTGGGTAAGAAATCGTTTACCACTTAATTCTTGCCTGGTCCCCGGGAAGGGTCCAATAATTTGTCCTCGTCGCGTCTCGCGACACCAAATCTGGCGGACCGAACTACTGAATCGCCGCCGGGGCTTATGCCATACAAGCTAAAGCTCCGCGGAAGGAAAACTGTCCCCTGAATGGTGCGCGCCGCGGCGGAAGGATCGGCTTCCAGGACTGGGGACTTGCAATGCGTATTCGGCGTCATTTCACGGAAGAGGGCTGCTCGCCCTACGAGGGGATCGCATTCCGGACCGGGACCAGCGAAATCCGCAATCCCGACGGGTCCGTGGTCTTCCGCCAGACCGACATCGAAGTTCCCGAATCCTGGAGCCAGGTCGCCTGCGACGTGCTGGCGCAAAAATATTTCCGCAAGGCGGGCGTGCCGCTCGCCACGCGTGCGCTCGCCGAGGACGGCGTGCCCGAATGGCTGTGGCGCAAAGCCTCGACCGGCCCCGAATCCGCGGGCGAAAACTCGGCCAAGCAGGTGTTCGCGCGCATGGCGGGCACCTGGACCTATTGGGGCTGGAAGGGCGGCTATTTCGACGACGAGCAGGACGCGCGCGCCTTCCACGACGAGCTCTGCTACATGCTGGCGACCCAAATGGCGGCGCCGAACTCGCCGCAATGGTTCAACACCGGCCTCAACTGGGCCTACGGCATCGACGGGCCGAGCCAGGGCCACTACTTCGTCAATTCCGCGACCGGCCAGCTCGAGAAGTCGCAAAGCGCCTACGAGCATCCCCAGCCGCATGCCTGCTTCATCCAGTCGGTGGCCGACGATCTCGTCAACGACGGCGGGATCATGGACCTGTGGACGCGCGAGGCGCGTCTGTTCAAGTACGGCTCGGGCACCGGCACCAACTTCTCCGCCCTGCGCGGCGAAAACGAGAAGCTATCGGGCGGCGGCAAGTCCAGCGGCCTGATGAGCTTCCTGAGGATCGGCGACCGCGCCGCTTCCGCCATCAAGTCGGGCGGCACCACGCGCCGCGCGGCCAAGATGGTGATCGTCGACGTCGACCATCCCGACATTGAGATGTTCATCGATTGGAAGGTGATCGAGGAACAGAAGGTCGCCGCGATGGTGGCCGGCTCCAAGCTCGCCGAGAGGCACCTCAAGCTCGTCATGAAGGCGTGCGTCAACTGCCAGGGCTCCGGCGACGACTGCTTCGATCCCAAGAAGAACCCGGCGCTGCGCCGCGAGGTGCGCGCCGCCCGCAAGGCGATGATCCCCGACAATTTCATCGAACGGGTGATCAGCTTCGCCAGGCAGGGCTACAAGGACATCGACTTCCGCACCTACGACACCGACTGGGATTCGGAAGCCTATCTCACCGTCTCCGGCCAGAGCTCGAACAACTCGGTGCGCGTCACCGACGAGTTCATCCGCGCCGTGCTCAACGACGAGGACTGGCACCTGACGGCGCGGCGCGACGGCAAGGTGGTCAAGACGATCAAGGCGCGCGAGCTGTGGGAAAAGATCAGCTACGCCGCCTGGGCCTGCGCCGATCCCGGCATTCAGTTCCACACCACCGTCAACGACTGGCACACCTGTCCGGCGGGCGGCGAAATCCGCGCCTCCAACCCGTGCTCGGAATACATGTTCCTGGACGACACCGCCTGCAACCTCGCCTCGCTTAACCTGATGGCGTTCCAGAGGGTCGAAGACGGCAAGAAGGTGTTCGACGTCGCCGCCTTCCAGCACGCGGTCAAGCTGTGGACCATCGTGCTCGAAATCTCCGTCCTGATGGCGCAGTTCCCGTCGAAGGAGATCGCGCAGCGCTCGTTCGACTACCGCACCCTGGGCCTGGGCTTCGCCAACATCGGCGGCTATCTGATGAGTTCGGGCATTCCCTACGACAGCCGCGAAGGCCGGGCCATCGCCGGGGCGATCTCCGCGCTCATGACCGGCATCGCCTATGCGACCAGCGCCGAAATGGCGAGCGAGCTGGGCGCGTTCCCGGAATTCGGCGCCAATGCCAGCGAGATGTTGCGCGTCGTGCGCAACCACCGCCGCGCGGCCTATGGCGAAACCAGCGGCTATGAGGGGCTTTCCACCCTGCCCGTCCCGCTGGACCTGGCGGCCGTCAAGCAGCCCGACCTCGCGCGCGCGGCCAAGACCGCGTGGGACGACGCCCTCGTCGTGGGCGAGGAGTTCGGCTACCGAAACGCGCAGGCGACCGTGATCGCGCCCACCGGCACGATCGGCCTCGTCATGGATTGCGACACCACCGGCGTCGAACCCGACTTCGCGCTGGTGAAGTTCAAGAAGCTGGCCGGCGGCGGCTATTTCAAGATCATCAACCGCTGCGTGCCCGAAGCTCTCGCCACGCTCGGCTACGGCCCGCAGGAAATCGACGACATCGTCGCCTATGCGGTGGGCCACGGCACGCTGGACGGCTTCGCGGGCGCACTCAACATCGACGCGCTGAGGGCCAGGGGCTTCGGCGAGGACGAACTCGGCAAGATCGAGGCGAGCCTGGAATCGGCGTTCGACATCCGCTTCGTGTTCAACAGGTGGACGCTGGGCGAGGCGTTCTGCAAGAACGTCCTCAAGATCGAAGCGGCGGCGCTGGAAGCGCCCGACTTCGACATGCTGAAGACTCTGGGCTTCGCCAAGTCCGACGTCGAACTCGCCAACCTCTACGTCTGCGGCGCGATGACCCTCGAAGGCGCTCCCCATCTCAAGGCCGAGCACCTGCCGGTGTTCGATTGCGCCAATCCCTGCGGGCGCATCGGCAAGCGCTTGCTATCGGTGGAAAGCCACATCCGCATGATGGCGGCGGTGCAGCCGTTCATTTCCGGCGCCATCTCCAAGACCGTCAACATGGCCAATGCGGCGTCCGTGAAGGAATGCGGCGAGGCCTACATCATGTCGTGGAAGCTGGGGCTCAAGGCCAACGCGCTCTATCGCGACGGCTCCAAGCTCTCCCAGCCGCTGGCGAGCCAGATTTTCGATTTCGACGATGAGGAAGACGAAGTCGAGGAAGTGGCGGCCGCGCCGGTGGCGGCCCGCACGGCGGTGGTTGCCGAGCGCATCGTCGAAAAGGTGGTCGAGAAGGTCATCCGCGACCGCGAACGCGAGACCCTGCCCGCCAGGCGCAAGGGATATACCCAGAAGGCCATCGTCGGCGGCCACAAGGTGTATCTGCGTACCGGCGAGTACGAGGACGGCCGTCCCGGCGAAATCTTCATCGACATGCACAAGGAAGGCGCCGCGTTCCGCAGCCTGATGAACAATTTCGCCATCGCGATCTCGATCGGCCTGCAATACGGCGTGCCGCTGGACGAGTTCGTGGACGCCTTCACCTTCACCCGCTTCGAGCCGGCCGGCATCGTCGTCGGCAACGACTCGATCAAGAACGCGACCAGCGTGCTCGACTACATCTTCCGCGAGCTGGCGGTCAGCTATCTGGGCCGCAACGACCTCGCCCACGTGCGTCCGCACCTCGACGAGGATCTCGGCGGCGGCGTGGCGGAAGGACAGAAGGCGAAAGAGGCAGTGGTGAGCCGCACGACGAGCGTCGGCTACGTGCGCGGCAACGTGCACCGCATCGGCGTGGTGCGTTCCACCGCAGCGGCGCGCGCGATCGAGCCCGATCTCGGCCACGAAGAGCATCACGACCTCGCCCACGACCACCAGCACGAGCACGAGGAACAAGCCGTTCTCGAAACCGAGACCGTGGACCTCTCCGAGATCAAGGCGAGCGTGGAAGCCTCGGTGGCCGCCGTCGCGCGCGAAGCGGGCAACCCCGTCGGGTTGCAGGTGGCAGCGCTGGAGACGCAATTGAATGCGCCGCACCGCGACATCCATGCGCGCCGCGCCGAAGCCAAGATGAAGGGCTACGAGGGCGACGCCTGCGGCACCTGCGGGAACTTCACACTGGTGCGCAACGGCACCTGCATGAAGTGCAACACCTGCGGCTCGACGAGCGGGTGCAGTTGAGGACGCCCGTCCGGCATTGAGGAACCAACATGAGCCGGGAAGAAGCGCGCATTATCTTCAAGCAGGAGAAGTTGGCGCGACCCGTCAACGACGACGACGAACGCTGCATCCTGTGCGGCGGCGCGATCGAACATGCCGACCATGAGGTGTTCACCCTGACCGGCTGGTGCCGGCATTGCACCGAGGT
>DATKOE010000168.1:0-10025 GCA_035524815.1 Rhizomicrobium sp. | reverse complement strand
GGATTTCACCGGCCTGATCGGCCAGGAGGCGCTGGTCCGCACCCTGTCCAACGCCTTCGCCACGGGGCGCATCGCCCATGCCTTCATGCTCACCGGCGTGCGCGGGGTGGGCAAGACCACGACCGCGCGCATCATCGCCCGCGCGCTCAACTGCATCGGCCCGGACGGCGAGCGCAGCGAGCCTACCATCCATCCCTGCGGGGTCTGCGAGCCGTGCGTCGCCATCGCCGAGAGCCGCCATGTCGATGTGCAGGAGATTGATGGAGCGTCGAACAACCGCATCGCCGAGATGCGCCAGTTGATCGATGGGGTGAGGTATGCACCAGCCAGCGCGCGCTACAAGGTCTACATCATCGACGAAGTGCACATGGTGACGGACCAGGCTTTCAATGCACTGCTCAAGACGCTGGAGGAGCCGCCACCGCATGTGAAGTTCGTCTTCGCCACCACCGAGATCCGCAAAGTTCCGGTCACCGTGCTGTCGCGCTGCCAGCGTTTTGACCTTCGCCGCATCGAGACGCCGGAACTGATCGCGCATCTGAAATCCATCGCCGGCAAGGAGCAGGTGAAGATCGAGGATGCGGCCCTCGCCCTTATCGCCCGCGCCGCCGAGGGTTCCGTGCGCGACGGGCTTTCGCTGCTCGACCAGGCGATCGCCCATGCCGAAGGCCCCGTCTCGGCGGAAACCATCCGCGGCATGCTCGGGCTGGCCGACCGCGGGCGCGTGCTCGACCTGTTCGAAAAGGTGATGGGCGGGGCGTTGCCCGATGCGCTTGGCAGCCTTTCCGAGCTTTACGACCGCGGCGCCGATCCGCTCGCGGTGATGCAGGATCTGCTCGAAATCGTCCATTTCCTCACCCGCGTGAAGGTGGCCCCCGGCGCCGAAGGCTTCTTCGACGGCGCCTCGTCGGAAGCCAGGCGCGCGGCCGAGATGGCGGCCAAGCTGTCGGTGCCGTCCCTGACGCGGGCCTGGAGCATGCTGCTCAAGGGCCTGTTCGAGGTGCGCGACGCCGCCCGGCCCATGCAGGCCTGCGAGATGGCGCTGATCCGGCTTGCCTACGCCGCCGATCTTCCGCCCACGGACAAATTGGTGCGGGACGTGATGGACGGCAATCCAGCCCCCGCCGCGCCGCGCGCTTCAGGCGCTGTGGCGCCGCCACCGGGCGTTCCACGCATGAGCGTGGCGAACAGCGAACGGCCGCAAGCCATGACAGCGCCGGCACCGCAACTATCCACCGCCGAGAACGCGCCGGTCTTCCGCAGCCTCGAAGAACTCGCCGCCCTGGCCCAGGCCAACGGCGCGCCGGTCCTGAAGGTCCACATCGAAAACGACGTCCATCTCGTCAATCTCGAGCCGGGCCGGCTGGAATTCCGCCCGTCCGGCCGCGCGCCGCGCACGCTGGCGGCTGATTTGGCGCAGAAGCTGAAGGACTGGACCGGCACGCGCTGGGTCGTGACGCTTGCCCGCGAAGGCGGGGCGCCCACCATCTCCGAGCAGAAAAAGGCTGCGAAGGCGGCCCGCCACGAACGCGTGCTGCAGGAGCCGTTGGTGCGCGCGGTGATGGACCGCTTTCCCGGTGCGGAGATCGTCGCCGTGCGCGATGTCGTCGCGGAGGATATCGCCGCTCCAACGCCGGAAACCGACGAAGAATGAAAGTGCCCTCACCCGCTTTTTCCTCCCCCGTTCACGGGGGAGGTCCGCCCGAAGGGCGGGGAGGGGGGAGGTCGGGCATTCGCCCCCTCTGCCTCACTCGCTGCGCTCGCTCAGCACCTCCCCCGCAAGCGGGGGAGGAAAGGTCGCGCTGACATGTCCACCATCGGCCCCGAGATCGAACGCCTGATCCAGCTTCTCGCCAAGATTCCGGGCCTCGGGCCGCGTTCGGCGCGGCGCGCGGCGCTGGCTCTTCTGAAGAAGCGCGAAGGTCTACTGGAGCCGCTTTCCGCCGCCATGCGCGATGCGGCCGCGGCGATCAAGACCTGCGAAACTTGCGGCAACCTCGATACCGCGAGCCCCTGCGCCATCTGCCGCGATCCGAGGCGCGAGACGCGCCTCATCTGCGTGGTGGAGGACGTGGCCGATCTCTGGGCGCTGGAGCGCGCCGGCGTGTTCAAGGGCCGCTATCACGTGCTCGGCGGCGCGCTGTCGGCGCTCGACGGCGTCACGCCGGAACGTCTCAACGTCGCCTCGCTCGTCGAGCGCGTGGGCGGCGGCGTAGACGAAGTCATCCTCGCGATGAACGCCACGGTGGAGGGCCAGACCACGGCGCACTATCTCGTCGATGCGCTCGCGCGGTCGGGCGTGACGGTCACGCGTCTGGCGCACGGCGTTCCGGTGGGCGGCGAGCTCGACTATCTCGACGAAGGCACGCTCTCGGCCGCGTTCAAGGCGCGCCGGTCGCTTTAGCGTCCGCCTTCCGCAATCGCGGCGGAAACCGCGAACGGTGACTCCTCCGCCATCGATTGTCCTTGGCCGGAACAATTCGGTGTTTGCGGTGTTGCCGGCGTTTGCCTACGCTTTCGGACGGGAGAGGTTTCGCTTCGCCGCCAAAGTTCCGTTCGCGAAACCGCCTTGATGGGGATTGTGATGCAGTGCTTCTTGCGCGCGTATCTTGCGGATGAATCGGGCTCGGCCGCGGCCGAATACGCCCTCATACTTGCGGTGATCGGCACTTCGCTCGGTGCCTCGGCCGTCACGCTCGGCCAGTCCTTCGTGGGCGCGTTCAACCACGTCGCCCAGTGCGTCGACAACGCGGGCAGCTGCTGATTCCCGGTCGGTTCCCGGCGGGGCGACGCTATTTGGCGCCGAGCAATTTTGCGGTCTTGGCAAGCGCTTTGGGCTTCACCCAGAAAATGGTGCCGTAGCGGCCTTTGCCCGCGGTGACCGCCTGCATCGCCGTGATGCTGATCCTGGCCTTGGCGAGCTTGCCGAGCACGCCGGTGAGCGCGCCGACCTTGTCGTCGCCGTGAATCAGGAAGGCGATCTTTTTGTCGGAGATCTTGAGCTTCATCTTCTTCGCCGCCGCCTTGAAGCGGGCCGGTTCGGCAGGGATGAAGTCGAGCTGGGCCTTGCGGCCGTTGGGAAAGCCGGAATAGGCGAGCAGGTCCACCCCGGCATTGCGCAGGGCGGCAAGGATGCGCAGGCCTTGCCCGGCGGTGTTCGGAGTCTCGACGGTGAAATAGGCGACCTTTTGCAGCGTCATCGCAAATCTCCATGACTGGAGCGCAATCCGGAAAAGCGTAAGCCGATTGCGACGGTGCATTCGGCCTTTTTCCGTGGGACTGCGCGATAAACAAGGAAACCGGAGCACGAAGCGGTTCGATTCGAACCGAGCGTGCTCGACACGATTGCGGGACCAACGCCGGACTTCACGGCCCGTCCTCCGACGGGCGGCCCGTCCGCTGAAAACCCATTCTATGCCGAAAGCGGCCGGGGCGTGAATGCCTTTCGCTCCGGGCGCACACGAATCGCGTTCGCGTCAAGTGCGGTCAAAACGGCAGGCGGCCCGCGCTGGTTCCATAGCCGCGTTCCTTCAGGAAGGCGCCGAACGGCTTGTCCTCGCCCACGATGTGCTCCGACAGCCAATCGCGAAGGAACTGCAGAATCTCGGCGGCGAGTTCGGGCGTCGGGTTGTTGTAGACCTCGTCGCGCATCGCGAACACGCGGGCTTTCATCTCGGCGTGGCGGGCCTTGTGCTGCTGGGCGTCGGGATAATCGAAATCGTCGAAGTACATCTCCTCGTGGCGGAAATGCACGATGGTGTATTCGATGAGGTCGTTCTCCACCTTGCGCAGCGCGGTTGCATGCGTGCCGGCCGCAATGCAATCGGCGACGGCGTTGATCATCGCCACGAGCTTCTTGTGCTCGTCGTCAAAGACCGGAACGCCGATGTTGAAGGCGCTCGACCATTCCATGTAGGCCATGACGGCAGTTTCCGGAATCCGCGCGCCAAGTCTATCGCGCCAAGCGGCGTTTGGGCCGGCCTGCGGCGAACTGCGCCAGTGCGCCCCGCACCTGCCCTCCGGCCCGCTTCCTGCGGGTTGGCGGCGGGAGTGGCGGCGGCCTGGGCGGAGGCGGCTACTCCTCGCCTTCGTGATCTGCGTTTGTGAGTTCGCTCGCCTCTGAATCCGGCAAACCGAGCAGCGATTGCGCGTCGCCCGAAGGCAGCATCTCCACTTCGCGCAACTTGCGGTTCATCACGTTAGTGCGCGTACCCAGCGCATCGATGGTTTGGGACGCCGTGTCGAGCTGGTTGCGGAGTTTTCCGACCACATCGCCGTATTTCGCGAATTCGGTCCGCACCGCGCCCAGGGTGCGCCACACCTCGCCCGAGCGCTTCTGGATGGCGAGCGAGCGGAAGCCCATCTGGAACGCGCTCAGCACCGATGCCAGCGTGGTCGGGCCGACGACGGTGACGTGGAAATCGTGCTGAACCTGCTCCTGCAAACCGGGCCTGCGCAGCACCTCGGCGAACAACCCCTCGGTCGGAAGGAACATCAGCGCATAGTCTGTCGTCACCGGCGGGTTGATGTACTTCTCGCTGATGGTTTTGGCGCACGCCTTGACGCGCCTTTCCAGCGCCTCGCCGGCGAGTTTGAGCGCCTCGGCATCGCCCTGCTCCGACGCTTCCACCAGCCGCTGATAGTCCTCGGAGGGAAACTTGGCGTCGATCGGCAGCAGCACGTCGCTTTCGCTGTCCCGGCCGGGAAACCGAACGGCAAATTCGACGAAGCTGCCCGGCTTGATTTGCGCGTTGAGGAGGTATTGCTCGGGCGACAGGAACTGCTCCAGTTGCAGCCCGGTCTGCTGTTCGCCGAGCGTGCCGCGCGTCTTGACGTTGGTCAGCACCTTCTTGAGATCGCCGACGCCGATTGCGAGCTTCTGCATCTCGCCCAGACCGGCATGAACCCGCTCGAGCTGCTCGCTTACGGTACGGAACGATTCGCCCAGCCGCTTTTCGAGCTCGGTTTGCAGCTTCTCGTCCACCGTCTTGCGCATCTCGTCTAGCTTGGCCGCGTTCTCGGTGCGGATGGCGTCAAGACGGCCTTCCACGGTCATGCGAAGGGCTTCGGCCGCCTGGGCCTGCTTGTCGGTGAGCGCCTTCAGCTCCTGCACGACTGTGTCGAGGCGTTCCTTCTGGTGTTCGCCGAGGGTGCCGAGCGTCGCAGTCAAGTGCTCGCGGGTTTCTTTGAAGCTGCCGGTCAGCGCCTCGCGCGTCTCGCGGGCGGAAGCGGCAAGCCGCGCATCCGTGGAATCGAGCTTGGCTTCGGTCGCCGTCTGGAAGCCGCGGATGTTGTCGGAGAGTTCCTGGCGCAGGCCGCGCGACTGTTCGGCGGCGTCGGTTCGGATGCGGTCGGCTTCGGTGCGCACTGTCCCGCCGATGACCTCGGCCTCGGCGGAAATCCCGGACTTGGATCGGATGCGGAAAAGGATCAGAAGCGAGGCAGCGGCGGCAACGATGCCCATGCCCAGCGTCAATAATTCGAGGGAAAGCGAAAGCGCGTCCATAGAATCACCCTGTCAATATTGGCACTTTAGCCCAAACCGCCGCCCTGCTTGACCCTTACACCGGCCGCGCTTATCTCAAAGCCATGGCCAAACGCACTATTCTCGTCGCCCCGGACCCCCGCCTGAAGGCGGTGGCCAAGGACGTCGCCAAGGTCGACGGCGAGGTCAAAAAGCTCGTGGACGACATGTTCCAAACCATGTACGCGGCCGAAGGCATCGGGCTAGCCGCCGTCCAGATCGGCGTGGCGCTCAACGTCATCGTCATGGACCTGGCGCAGAAGGAAGGGCGCAACGAGCCGCGCACGTTCATCAATCCGAAGATCACGTGGGCCTCCGACGAAACCGCCGTGTTCGAGGAAGGCTGCCTCTCGGTGCCTGAAATCTGGGAAGACGTGGAGCGTCCGGCCCGCATCCGCGCCGAGTATCTCGATCGCGACGGCGTCCGGCGGGAGGTGGAGGCCGACGGCCTGCTCGCCGACTGCCTGCAGCACGAGATGGATCACCTGAAAGGCGTCTTGTTCATAGATCATCTCTCGCGGCTGAAACGCTCGATGGCGCTGCGCAAGCTCGCCAAGGCGAAAAAGCAGAAAGAGACCGCGTGATGTTTTCTCCCCCGTTCACGGGGGGAGTGCCGCCGAAGGCGGCGAGGGGGGCCGATGCGCATCGCCTTCATGGGAACGCCGGAATTCTCGGTCCCGCTGCTGGCGGAGCTGATCGCGCGCAAGCACGACATCGCCGCGGTCTATTCGCAGCCCGCGCGCCCGAAAGGACGGGGCCTTTCCGCGGAACCGTCGCCGGTCGCCAAACTCGCCCTGAAGCATGGACTCGAGGTCCGCACGCCGGTCACCCTGCGCGATCCGAAGGCGCAGGCGGACTTCGCCGCGCTCGGCCTCGAGGCCGCCGTCGTCGCCGCCTACGGCCTCATCCTGCCCAAGCCGATCCTCGATGCGCCGCGGCTGGGCTGCTTCAACCTGCATGCCTCTTTGCTGCCGCGCTGGCGCGGGGCGGCGCCGATCCAGCGGGCCGTCATGGCAGGCGACGCCGAAACCGGCGTCATGGTCATGCGCATGGAGGAGGGGCTCGACACCGGCCCCGTGCTGATGACGCAGAGGCTCGCCGTCGGCCGCCGCACGGCGGGCGAGCTGACCAACGAACTTGCCCGCCTCGGCGCGCCGCTGATGGCCCGCGCGCTCGAAGCGCTCGAGAAGGGCACCGCAACCGCAACCCCGCAAGCCGCCGACGGCGTGACTTACGCCAAGAAGGTGCTGAAGGAAGAAGCCCGCATCGACTGGACCAAGTCCGCGACCGAAGTCGATTGCCACATCCGCGGCCTCTCGCCCGCCCCCGGCGCGTGGACGGAGGCAAACGGCGAGCGCCTGAAGATATTGTATGCAGAACCTCACCCTGAGGTGCCCGGCGCAGCCGGGCCTCGAAAGGCCGGCGAGGTCCTAGACGATGCGCTCACCATCGCCTGCGGCGAAGGCGCGGTCCGCCTGTTGCGCGTCCAGCGCGCCGGCAAGGCCGCGATGAACGCCTCCGATCTGTTGCGCGGCTGGTCGCTGCCGCGTGGTACGCTCATGCACCCCCTCCACCCGGAAGGGGGAGGTTAGGAGGGGTCATTGCCCCGCTATCGCCTCACCATCGAATACGACGGCGCCCCGTTCGTGGGCTGGCAGCGCCAGGACAACGGCCCTTCGGTGCAGGGCGCGCTGGAAGAGGCGATCTTCAAGATGACGGGGGAAACGGTCACCGTCACCGGCGCGGGACGCACCGATGCGGGCGTCCATGCCTTCGGTCAGGTCGCCCATTTCGATCTCGAAAAAGAGCCCGCGCCCGACAAGATCCGCGATGCGCTCAACCACTTCGTCCGCCCGGCGCCGATTGCCGTGCTCGAATGCGCCGTCACCACGCCCGATTTCCACGCCCGTTTCTCGGCCACCGCACGGCACTACTTCTATCGCATCATCTGCCGGCGCGCTCCGCTGGCGCTCGAACGCGGCCGTGCCTGGCAGGTGGTGCACGATCTCGATGCCGAGGCCATGCACGCCGCGGCGCAGGCCCTCGTCGGCCGCCACGATTTCACCACCTTCCGCGCCGCCGAATGCCAGGCGCAGTCTCCGGTTAAGACGCTCGACCGGCTCGACGTCCGCCGGGCGCTGGACGAGATAGACATCGAAGCTTCGGCGCGCTCGTTCCTGCACCATCAGGTGCGCTCGATGGTCGGCACGCTGAAATTGGTCGGCGAAGGCAAGTGGCGTGTGCGCGACGTGGCCGACGCGCTCAAGGCCTGCGACCGTTCGCGCTGCGGTCCCGTCGCCCCGCCCGACGGATTGCATCTGGTCCGTGTGGATTACTGAAGATCGATCTGCTCGACCTGTCCCGGATCGATGGCGCTGCCAAGGAAGATCTCGCCCACCCGCGCGAAGCGGTCCGGCGAATCCGTGGCGAGGAAGTGCTGCTCGCCCGCCTGCGCGTCGTCCGCAAGTCCGCACGCGGCAACGAGCTGCGCCACGGCTTCGGCTGTCGTGGCAGCGCTGTCCACCAGCGCGACATCGGGTCCGACCACGCGGGCGATGACGTCCTTCAGCGCCGGGAAATGGGTGCAGCCCAGCACCAGGGCTTTTGGTTTGGGCAACCGCGCCATCAGCGGATCGAGATAGCGATGCGCCACGGCTTCCGCGATCGGCCCGTCATTCAGGCCCTCTTCGGCCATCGGCACGAACAGTGGGCAGGCCTGCTGCACCACCGGCGCCTGGCTGATGTCGTGGATGGCGCGGACATAGGCGCCGCCTTTCACCGTGCCTTCGGTGGCGATCACCGCGATCGGTCCCTCCGGCGCCACCTTAAGCGCCGCGTGCGCGCCCGGCTCGATCACTCCGATCACCGGCAGTGGCGCCAGCGCCTCCTTCAGCGCAGGCAACTGCACCGAGGCGGTGTTGCAGGCGATGACGACCAGCTTGACGCCGCTCCTGGTCAGGGTGCGCGCCGCCTGGAGCGCGTAACGGCGCACGGTCTCGCCGCTCTTGGTGCCGTAGGGCAACCGCGCCGTATCGCCCAGATAGACGAACCGCTCGCGCGGCAGTCGTTGCATCAGGGCGCGCATGACGGTCAGTCCGCCCATGCCGGAGTCGAAGATACCGATGGGAGAGTTGTTCATGACGGCGGATGATCGAAGTAAGCGTCGAGCAGGGCGGCGTAGATGTCGGTCAGTGCGTGAATGTCGGCCACGGCGGCGCACTCGTCCACCTTGTGCATGGTGGCGTTGACAAGGCCGAGTTCGGCCACCGGACAATGGTCCTTGATGAAGCGAGCGTCGGAAGTGCCGCCGCCGGTCGAGTATTCGGGCTTGCGCCCGGTTGCGTTGCGGATCGCGTGGGCGATCAGGTCGGTGAACGGTCCCGGCTTGGTGACGAAGGCAAGACCGGTCAGGCTCGACTCGACCTCGATGGTGCAGGCGGTGTCCATCGCCACATCGGCGGCGACCGATTCGACAAGGCGCACCAGTTCGTCCGGTTCATGGCGGTCGTTGAAGCGGATGTTGAGCATCGCCCGCGCCGCGCCGGGAATGACGTTGACCGCCGGATTGCCGACGTCGACGCTGGTGAAGGCCAGCGTTGAAGCCTCGAAATGCTCCGTGCCCTCGTCGAGCACGAGGCCCGAGAGCTTGGTCACCAGTTCGGCCAGCGCCGGAATCGGGTTGAGCGCCTTCGCTGGATAGGCGACGTGGCCCTGCGTGCCTTCCACGGTGGCGCGCAGGTTCAGCGAGCCGCGCCGGCCGATCTTGATGTGGTCGCCCACCGCGGCGATGGAGGACGGCTCGCCCACGATGCAGTGATCGAGCTTGATGTGCTTTTCGCCAAGCCAGTCGAGCACCTTGGTGGTGCCGTTGACCGCCTCGCCTTCCTCGTCGCCGGTGATGAGAAGCGCGATGGCGCCTTTGCCGGGATGTTTCTCCTGATGGCGCGCCACTGCCGCCAAGAACGCCGCGATGGCCGATTTCATGTCGGCCGCGCCGCGGCCATAGAGCATGCCGCCGTCGATCACTGCCCCGAACGGGTCATGCCGCCAGCCTTCGCCCGGCGGCACCACGTCGGTGTGCCCGGCGAAGCAGAGGAGCGGCGCGCCGGTTCCGATCTGGGCATAGAGGTTTTCGACCTGCTCCGTTCCCGGCTCCTGGAAGGCGAGCCGTTGGCAGGCAAAACCCAGCGGCTTGAGCGCGTCTTCCATCACGCCGAGCGCGCCTTCGTCCTTCGGCGTCACCGACGGACAGCGGATCAGGGCCTGGGCCAGGGCGACAGGATCGACCATGCGGCGGGGTTTAGGACGCGTGTCTGCCGAGGTCAAATCGGCCCTCTACGGCCCGTCCACCTTGTATCCGGCGGTCCGCAGCAGGTTGGGCACGCCGCCCTTGCCGACGAGATGCGCCGCGCCCACCGTGACGAAGAACGTGTGCGGCTCGTCCAGCATGGCCTCGATCTGCGGCACCCAGGCGCGATTGCGGTCGTCGAGCAGCTCCTTC
>DATKOE010000167.1:0-21142 GCA_035524815.1 Rhizomicrobium sp. | reverse complement strand
GGCGACCTACAACGCCTTCTCGGTCCCGAACACGCAGTTCCCGCGGTCGACGCGCAATCTCCAGGGACGGTACGCCTCGCTCGAAGATGCGTACGTCTTCGCCAGTTTCGATCTCGGTGAAATGCCGCTCACCGTGCGCGCGGGCCGCCAGGCGCTGCTCTGGGGCGAAAGCCTGTTCTTCGCGGAAAACTCGATCGCGGCGGCGCAGGCGCCGCTCGACGGCATTCGCGACGCGAGCGCCCCCGGCTCCTACTCCAGGGAGATCTTCCTGCCCGTATCGCAGGTCGCGTTCAGCCTTGAGCCGCGGGCTGACCTGTCGATCGACGCCTATTACCAGTTCGAATGGCGCAAGTCGCGCGAGGCCGCCGTCGGAAGCTACTTCAGCTACTACGACGGATTCGATGTCGGCGGCGAGCGGCTGATCGTGGCGCCCGGCGAATACCTCTACCGCATCAAGGACGCCCATCCCCCGTCGGGCGGCCAGTTCGGCGTTTCGCTGCACGCCACCGTCGGCGACGTCGATCTCGGCCTCTACGCGATGCGGTTCCACGCCAAGGAGCCCGCCGTCCGCCTTTGGCCCGGATGGGGCGCCGATGCGTCCATCGGCAAAGTGGGCGAATACCGCCTATTCTATCCCGGCGGCATCGAACTCTACGGCCTGAGCTTCAGCGCGCATTTGGGCGACGCTGTTCTCGCCGGCGAGTTCTCGGCGCGCCGTCACATGCCGCTCGTCAGCCTGTCGCCCGCCGACGATTACTGGAGGCCGGACATCTCCTACGCCTCGTACGGCGGGGTGGCGCGCGGCGACACGCTCCACGGCCAGATCTCCGCCAGCGGGCAGTTCGGCCCTTCGCGCTGGTGGAACGATGCCGACTTCTCGATCGAAGCGGCGGCAAACGACCGCCTCGGCGTCGGCGAGGATCGCGCCGTGCTCGATCCGGCGCGCGACCGCTTTGCCCTCAGCGTCCGCGCCGCTTTCGAGCCGCGCTGGTTCCAGGTGTTTCCCAATCTCGACGTCAGCCTGCCCCTGGGCCTCGGCTACAACGCCATCGGCCGTTCCTCGGTCGAGGAGGCGCAGTACGAGGGTTCCGGAGACGTCGAAGCCGGCATCGCCGCCACGTGGCGGTCGCAATGGCGCGCCGCCGTCACGTTTACCTCGTATCTCGGAACGGCCTATCGCCAGCCGCTTGCCGACCGCGGCTTCCTTGTCGTCAGTCTCGAGCGGACGTTCTGAACGCAGCGTCACGCGGCTCGTCGCGCGCGGGGCGGATTGATTTCGCCCGGAACCGGAATAGCCGCGCGAGGTTGTCCGTCAAAGGCTCGAGTGCCGGGCAGGACGCGGTTGGCGCGTCGTCTCGCGCCGATCTTGAAAGAGGGAGACCATCACAATGCGCGCGCTTCAATCGTCCAGGATCCTGAAGGCCACGCTGTTCGCGACGGCGGCGGCTCTTGCGCTTTCGGCTTCCGCCACGGCGGATTTCGTCATGCAGACGAATCTGGTCACCGATGATCAGGGCGTTAACGCCGCCCAGATCACCGATCCGTCTCTCGTCAATCCCTGGGGTATGTCCTACACGCCCGGCTCGCCGCTGTGGGTGTCCGACAACGGTACCGGCGTATCGACGCTTTATCACATCGATCCGAACACCAACGCGACGAGCAAGCTCGGCCTCACGGTCAGCATTCCGGGTGACGGTTCCGTCAACGGCCAGGCGTTCAACACCGGCGCCGGCGGCGGCGCCTTCAACGGCGACGCCTTCCTCTTCACCAGCGAAGACGGCACGATTTCGGGTTGGCGCGGTGCGCTGGGCACTACGGCCGAGACCTTGCAGGCGGGAAGTTCGGCAAACGTCTACAAGGGCACGACGCTCGTGACCATGGCCGGTCACAGCTATCTCTACTCGGCCAATTTCGCGACCGGCGCCATCGACGTCATGAAGGGCGATGCCGGTGCGCCGTCGCTTTCCGGCAATTTCATCGATCCCACGATGCCGTCGAACTTCCATCCGTTCAACGTGCAGATGCTGGACGGCCATATCTTCGTGACCTACGCGCAATACACCGGCGGCCTGGACGAAGCCCACGGGGCCGGGCTGGGCTACGTCAGCGAGTTCGACACCAACGGCAACTTCGTGGCCCGCGTGGCGAGCCAGGGCGCGCTCAACGCGCCGTGGGGCATGGCGATCGCTCCGACGGGCTTCGGCGCGTTCGGCGGCGATCTTTTGGTCGGCAATTTCGGCAACGGAGAGATCAACGTCTACGATCTGGCGACCGACAAGTGGATCGCCGTGCTCACGGGCCAGAACAGTTCTCCTCTCACCATCGACGGGCTCTGGGGGCTGATCGTCGGCAACGGCACCGGCGCGGGCAGCGCGAACGACATCTACTTCACCGCCGGCCCGAACGACGAGAGCGACGGATTGCTGGGCTCCCTCAGCTTCGTCCCCGAACCGGCCACGATGTTCCTGTTCGCGGCCGGCCTGCTGGGATTTGCCCTGCGGCGCAGATTCGGCGTCACGGTCTGAGTTTCGGGCGCGGGTCGGCGGCGGGCGGGACCGTGTTCCTGCCCGCCGTTCCTTTCCTGGCTCGGTTGGTGCAGCGCGCTTCGCGGATGAGATTTGTTGTCCCGATTTGGGACAAGAGGATTCGCGCATGCTCCGCGCCGGTGCCAAAATGGCCGTGAATTCAGCCCTTTACGCGCTTCCCGCCGCCGCGCGCAACCGCTTCAAGCGCTATCACGAGCTGCGCTACTGGCGCGGCGTGACACGCCCCATCCGTAACGATCGCGCCGGACTGGAACACGAGCGCGCCCATTACGAGCACTTCTTCACCGTGTTCTTCGGGCTGACGCGCGCCGACTATGCCGGCAAACGCCTGCTCGACATCGGCTGCGGGCCGTGCGGCAGTCTCGAATGGGCGGCGTGCGCACGCGAGCGCGTGGGCCTCGATCCGCTCGCCGGCGAATACGCCAAGCTCGCCCGCGACGACCAGAAGATGACCTACTGCGCCGCGCCGTCCGAAGCCATCCCGTTCGGCGACGGACACTTCGACAGCGTCACGGCCTTCAACTGTCTCGACCACGTCGACGACGTCGACGCCACGGTGCGCGAGATCAAGCGCGTGGCCGCACCGCGCGGACGCGTGCTGCTGATCGTGGAAACCGGCCACGCGCCGACCCCGACCGAACCCCATCGTCTCGACGAAAGCATCGCTCTGAAGTTCGCGCCCGAGTTTGAAGCCGTGAGCGCGCGGATTTTCGGCGTCCGCGCCGATCACAATCTCTACGCCTCGCTGCTCGACGAGGTGCCCTTCGTCCCCGGCAGGCCCGGCATCTTCTGCGCAAGGCTGGAACGAAAAAACTAGCAGCCGCACCTCCGATGCCATGAATCAGCCACAGCGCTGACCCACTCTCCGCGCGCTCGCGGAGGGGATTTCGATGCTGCGCGGCAATCCGATTCTCGCATGTTCATTTGCCGGGACTGTGTCGGCTGTCGCCGCGCGGGCAGCGCCGGCCATGTTCGAAAAGCCGCTGGGCACCGAAACCGGTTCGGGGCAAACCCGATACAAGTGGGACGTCACCTGGACCTGTACTCGTTACCCGCATTTCACGGTGAAAGCGGAGTACTACGGCGGCTCCGGGGCCGATTTCTTCGCAGTACCAGACTATGGAGGTCCGTTTGGCTGTGCCGACCGCATGAGAGGCGAACGCCGGCTTTCCGCCTATGGACGCCTCACAGGCGTACGGGGCGATTACGTTCTCCTCGACGATCTGGGCATAAGAGCCGACCGGCAAAACCAGCCCTTGAGATTCGGTTTCTTCGACGGCACAACCGGAAAAAGCCTGCTCGAAGATTCCATGTCTGGCGCGTGGACCTCGCTCCAGTTCACAGCGAACGGGTTTGTCCTTCGCTATCGCCGCGTTTTCCAGTCGGACTGCTCGTTACGGTTTGGGCTCGCCACCGATTGCTGGACCCGCATCAAGCGCGCAACCGGCCTTACGGACGCGATGGGGCCCGATTGCCGTGCTCTCTATGATGCGAAGCGGAAGGCGACCCAATATGCGGACCAGTTGCCGAATGTGGATCGGACGCCGGTCATGATCTCGTATGACGTCGAAACCCGCTACGAGGGGGGCAAAACCACCTTCACGCCGCGGCCCGGCAAGGTCGACTGCGCGCTTGCCTACTGAACGCAACGCCGGCGCCGGCGGGGCCTTCGTCGATCCGATCCGCACTCCGTGCCGTCATCCCCGGCTGGACTTCCGTGCAGAGGCGCGAAAGCGAAGGGAAGGGAAGACCGGGTGCCGCCAGCAGGTCGGCCGCAAAGTACGCTACGGACGGTGACACATGCTCCAGAAGCAATGTTGGGGAGCGGAACCCAACAAGGAGGAGCAAATCAGAACCGAAAAACCACCTAGGCAACTTGCCGCCTAACAGGCTCGTCGAGCGGCGACTGTCGGGTGATTATCTGCTCTGCACAAACTGATCTTACGCGGCACTCTCGTTGAGGCGCTCTGCAAGCACACCGGCAACAGCTTCAGCCTCGTACGGGGTTCCGTAACGATGACCGATCCATACGATGTTTTCGCCATCGGGGCCTTTCAAGACAGTTTTCCCTGCATCGAGCTTATCGAACCCGATCGTAAGCACAGTTCTCATTTCGATGAACTTCGCTCCCACTATGAAGATGGTAGAAGCGTAGATGGCCTGGTCGGCCAAATATCGGAAATCAAGCGCCCACGTTGACAGCATTTCCCACATGCCTCGCGCCTCGCTCGTATATAGAATGCCCCTTAGCACTCCGTCCAAGAGTGCGAGAACCACTGACGCAATCACTGATCCGATAAGAACGCGGATACCGACCTCGCTCCACGATCTGCGCGGGCTTGCGATAGTGAACATGCCATCTCCATGCGGTTCATTTAACCTGTTGATGCTAACTGAGATGCCCAACAGTCCGACAGATCCCAAGCGGGCCGCGATGACATGGGCAATGCGGTTTATGGAGTGCCAAGCACAGCGGCTCGGCCAAACCGGGGCCCCGCCTATGTCAATAGGCTGCCGGGTGCTTCAGGCCGTTAATACGCGTCAGCTCTGCATGCCCCTGTGCCCCACTCACCTGCGACTCCTCCTTATACGCTCCGCGTGCGGAAGACTTCGTCCATCCAAATTTAATCGTCCGAAAATCTTGAATCGCCTTTGCCGAACACCCACCTCACGCGCGTGGCATCCGTTGTGGTGCTTTGTCCCCCAACACCGGAGTGAAGGAAGGCAGCCGACGGGACGCCGGCGAGACGACCGCCCCCCAAAAAAGTCGAGACATAAAGGGTGAGAGTGCGCCCCTCGCGCGCATGACGATGGAGCAGGCCGGCTGAGGTGCCCGCCGTAGCTGAAAAGCGAAGGCGGGCCGGTTCGCGAATACGCCCGCTTCGAAAAGCCCGTGCCGAAGTATAGGTGCCGACTGCGCTGCGGGGGAACTCGCGGCGCGGTCTGCCGGCCGTAGCTTCGATCCCCAATGAAAGGGCCGGGCCTGCGGATGCGTTTCCGCGGGCCCTTTTTTGTGGCGGCGTCTTTCCCGCCTACAGTTTCGGCTTGGCCGGCGCGCGCCAGCGCCGCACGATCTGCGCCAGCTCTTCCTTGGTGATCTCCACGTGCTTCCAGGCGTAGGAGAACGCCGCGCGGCGGCTTTGGCTGGTGCGCGCCGCGGAGAGTTCGCGGAAGCGGATGCGCATCGGCATCACCGATCCCTGGCCCAGCACGATCGCCTCGCGGTCGCCGAGCAGCGGCAGGAAGTCGAGCAGGTCGAGCGCGCCCTCGTGGGTGTTGGCGCGAATCACCGCCTGGTCGCGTTCGGTCGAAAGCCGCATGGCGATCACGGTCGAGCATTGCGACAGGATGGTGGAGTCGAGTTCCGACGGGCGCTGGGTGATCAGCGCCAGCGAAACGCCGTATTTGCGGCCCTCCTTGGCGATGCGCGCCAGCGCCTGGCGGGTCGGGATGAACTTGGAGCCGCTGTCGGCGGGCGCGTAGCGGTGCGCCTCCTCGCACACGATGAGAACCGGCAGCCGCGCCTCGCTCCAGCTCGCCAGATCGAAGGCCAGCCGCGAGATCACCGAGATCACCACATCCATGATCTCCGGCGGCACGGTGGAAAGGTCGAGCACGGTGATCGGGCGGTCGCCGACCGGCACGCGGAACAGCCGGCCCAGCACGTCGGCCATCGTGTCCTCGATCATCAGGCTGCCGAACATGAAGCTGTAGCGGCTGTCGCTGACCAGCGTCTCGATGCGGTTCTTCAGGCGCTTGTA
Source organism: Rhizomicrobium sp. (assembly GCA_035524815.1). GTDB lineage: Bacteria > Pseudomonadota > Alphaproteobacteria > Micropepsales > Micropepsaceae > Rhizomicrobium. Next base: position 14,835 of record DATKOE010000167.1, on the reverse strand, counting down.
GGGCAGGGTGTTGTGGGTGCGGTCCAGGCGGCCGAGCTGCTCGTCGATGTAGAAGACGAGGTCGGCGAGGCGGAAGGGCACCGGCGTGTCGACGGTGATGCACTGCGTTTCCGCCGTGCGGCGCACGCGCCCGGCGAACGCCTCGGAGTAGCGGCGCTTGGCCCAGTTCACCGCGTCCGACAGCACCTCCATCTCGGCGTCGCGGTGCTCGTCCGGATTCGTGAACGCATAGGTCAGTTCGTGGAAGTTGAGCAGCCAGAACGGCAGGTTCAGGGTGGAGGGATCGATCACCTCGGCCTGATCGCCGAAGGCGGCGGCGTATTCGCCGTGGATGTCGAGCACGACCACGCGCGCCTGCCGGTACTCGGGCAGCAGCGAGCGCAGGATGCAGGTCAGCGCGGAAGACTTGCCGCATCCCGTCGTGCCGACGATCAGGAAGTGCTTGCCGAACAGGTCGTCGACCAAAAGCCGCGCCGGAACCTCGGCATGATCGTAGAGCGCGCCGATTTCTATGGTGGCGGAATCGGGCTGCGAATAGGCCAGCGTCAGCGCTTCGCGATCGGCCAGATGCACCGAGTCGCCGATGGCGGGCAGGCCGGTGACGCCGCGGCGGAACGCCGGCCGTCCGGTCTGCTGGTCGGCGATGATCTCTCCGGCCAGGTTCAATTCCAGCAGATGGATCTCCTCGGCGCCCGTGGCGGCTTCCGGCATTGGCACGCTGACCGCGGAAACGATGCCGACGACCGTGGTGTGCGGCGTCGGTATCGTCATGGTGGATCCGATCTCGACGCGGTGGAGGCTCAGGCCGGCGGGCGCCTTGTCCACCACGGCCACGGCCTGCGCGCCCGATACCGAAACGATGTGCCCGACGTGGGGCGAGCATCCAGTCAACGGGGTCGGCCTGTCCCTGAACGAGACTTCTCTTCCGGCGCTGCTCATGATGCATGCTCCTTGGAGTCTGTGGCTCCGACGGGAAGGGTGAAGCTCACGGTGGTGCCGCGGCCTTCGGCGCTTTCGATCCAGAAGTCGCCGCCGTGCTGTTCGACCAGCGCCTTGGCGATCGGCAGGCCCAGGCCGGTGCCTTCGTGGTGGCGCGAGCGGCTGGTGTTGGTTTGTCCGAACGGCTTGAGGGCCACGAGGATGTCCTCGGGCGTCATGCCGATGCCGGTGTCGCGCACCGACACCTTGATCGTGTCGCGGTCGGCGAGCGCGGTGAGCGTGATGCGTCCGCCTTCGGGCGTGAACTTGTGCGCGTTGCTGAGGAGGTTGATGACGACCTGCTTCACCCTGCGCGCGTCGGCGCTGACCAAAGGCAGCGTCTCGGGCATCTGAAGCCAGAACGTCTGGTGCTTCTCGGCCATGCGCGGCTCCACCAGCGAGACCGCCGCGTTGATCAGGTCCCGCAACGGGTGGACCGTCCGGTCGAGTTCGAACGTCCCGCTTTCGATCTTCGAGACGTCGAGGATGTCGGTGATGATGTCGAGCAGGTGCTTGCCCGCGTTGTTGATCAGGCCGGCGTACTCGACCACCTTGGGCTGGGGGATCGACGCCTGGCAGCCGATCAGGTCGGAAAAGCCGATGATGGCGTTGAGCGGCGTGCGCAGCTCGTGGCTCATGTTGGCGAGGAACTCGGATTTCGCACGGCTGGCCAGCGCCTGTTCGACCGCGGCCGCGCGCAGCGCCCGTTCGGCGCGCTTGCGCGACATGCATTGACCAAGGTCGAACGTGTAGCGCGACAAGAGTCCGCAGCGACGCGAACGCTCCGACATCCTCATTCCCCGCCGGTCTCGACGACGAATGTAACTGCTACAAACTAACCCTTCTTTAACGACTGGACACTGGATAACTCTTTGCCGGAAAAGAGGAACTTCAGGCGGGGGAAAGACATCATCCGGGCGCGGAACCGCGCCGCTGCCGCGGCCGGGCACGCCAAGGGCCGCGGATACGTTCCGCGGCCCGTCTTCACGGAGGGACCCAGCCCGGGATCAGGCCTTTGCCGGCGCCGGGAAACCGCGGTCGCGCATCAGGGCGTCGACCGTCGCATCGCGTCCGCGGAACCGGCGGTAGGCTTCGGCGGCGTCCACCGAATTGCCGCGGCTGATGATCTCGCCATACAGCTTCTTGGCGAGCGCCTTGTCGTAGAAGCCGCCGGGCGCCGCCTCGAAGGCTTCGGCCGCGTCGGCCACCAGAACGTCGGCCCAGATGTAGTCGTAGTAGCCGGAGGCGTATCCCTCGTCGGCGAAGATGTGCCCGAAATGCGGCAGGCGGTGGCGCATCACGATCTCTTGCGGCATGCCGATCTCCGCCAGCGCCTGCTTTTCGAACGCGCGCGCGTCGATCGGCGTGGCGCCTGCGAGGTGGACCTTCATGTCGACGATGGCCGAAGCCAGGTACTCGACCGTGATGAAGCCCTGATTGAAGGTCTTGGTCTGCTTGATCTTCGCCACCAGCCCGGCGGGGATGGGTTCGCCGGTTTCGGCATGCAGGGCAAAACGCGACAGCACTTCGTTCGTGGGCAGCCAGTGCTCGTTCAGCTGACTGGGGAACTCCACGAAATCGGTCACGACGTTGGTGCCCGCCAGCGTGGGATAGGTCACGTTCGAGTTCATGCCGTGCAGCGCGTGCCCGAACTCGTGGAACATGGTCGAGGCGTCGTCCCACGAAATCAGGATCGGCTTGCCCGCCTCCGCCGGCACGAAATTGCAGTTGTTGGACACGACCGGCGCGACGTTGTGCTTGAACCGCTCCTGCGTGCGGTATTCGCTCATCCAGGCGCCGGAGTTCTTGCCCGCGCGCGCGTAGGGATCGAGATAATACAGCGCCACGTGCTTGGCGTTCCTGCGCACGTCGAAAACGCGCACGTCCTTCTTGACCACCGGCACGCCGTGCACTTCCTTGAATTCCAGTCCGTAAAGCTGGCCGGCGGCCCAGAACATGCCTTCGCGGATCTTGTCGAATTGCAGGTACGGCTTGATCGCGCTCTCGTCGAGGTCGTACTTCGCCTTGCGCACCTTCTCGGCATAGAAGCGGTAGTCCCAGGGTGCGATTCTGATCCCGGCGCCTTCGGCGTCGGCGATCTTCTGCATGTCGGCCACTTCTTCGGCGACGCGCGCCACCGCCGGCGCCCACACCTTCTCGAGCAGGTCCATGACGTTTTCGGGCGTCTTGGCCATCTGATAGTCGGTCACCCAGTGGGCGAAGGTGGGGTAGCCGAGCAGCTTGGCCTTTTCGGCCCGCAGGCCCAGGATCTTGGTAATGATCGCGTTGTTGTCGTGGGCGTCGTTGTTGTCGCCGCGCGAGGTCCACATCCCGAACGCCTTTTCGCGCAGATCCCGCCGCGTCGAGTAGGTGAGAAACGGCTCCATCGCCGATCGCGTGTTGGCGAAAACGTACTTGCCGTCCAGCTTCTTTTCCTTGGCGGCCGTTTCGGCGGCGGACACGAGCCAGTCCGGAAGACCGTCGAGTTCGGTCTTGTCCAGCGCCAGCCAGTGGTCCTCTTCGTCGGCCAGTTCGTTCTGGCTGAACGCGGTGTAGAGTCCCGCCAGTTCCTGGTTGATGGCGGCAAGCTTCGCCTTGTCGGAGGGGGCAAGTGCTGCGCCCTGGCGGGCGAAGCGGCGATAGACGACCCACGCCAGGCGCTGCTGCTCGGGCGTCAGCCCGCTCGATTCGCGCGCGTCGTAGACGGTCTTGATGCGCCGGAAGAGCGCCTCGTTCTGCACGACCTCGTCGTTGAAGGCGGCCAGGACCGGGGTCATCTCCTTCTGGATGGACTGCATCTGCTTCGAGTTCATCGTGGAGGTATAGATGCTGAAGATCGAACCGGCGCGGTTGAGCGGCCGGCCGGCGTCTTCCAGCGCCACGATGGTGTTGGCGAAGGTGGGCTTGGCTTTGTTCGCGGCGATCCTGGCGATCTCCGCGCGGTTCATCCCGATGGCGCGCATCAGGGCCGGCTTGAAATCTCCGATTCTGACCGCGCGAAAATCGGGAACGCCCCCGTAGGGGCCCTTCCAGGGATCGAGTAGTGGAAAATGCTTACGAACCGCCGCCTGCATGAGCCCCATCGCCGAAATCGCCGTCAGAGCCGCCGAAGCTAGCAGAAAAGTGCGCCGCTGCATGATTGCACCTGGAGGGGTTGCGAAACGGACACTTTGGCCCCGGCCGGGTGCGACCTCAACTCAAGCCGCCGTGTGCGCAGCCGCGTCAGGATGTCATAGGGTCAAATGATGTAGGAGGAATACTTCTCGTGTCGCGGGTTCCGCTATGATCCCGTTTCCGCTCCGCAGGAGGAACCGTCGTGCGCCTGACGCTTCATACCGACTACGCGCTCCGCATGTTGATGCTCTTGGCGCTCGAGCCCGATGAGCTTCACACGATTGCCAGCGTTGCGCAGCGCTATCGCATCTCGCGCAATCACCTGATGAAGGTGGCACAGACCCTCATCCAGGCGGGATTCGTGGAGAGCGTGCGAGGCCGCCACGGCGGCTTGAGGCTCGGCATGGATCCGGCCCAGATCAAGGTCGGCGCGGTCGTTCGCGCAACGGAAGACGGATTCTCGCTCGTCGAGTGTTTCGACAAGCGCCGCTGCACCTGCGTGGTGATGGCCGCCTGCGGGCTGCGCAAGCCGCTGGACGAGGCCGTGGCCGCGTTCCTTGCCGTGCTCGACGGCACCTCGCTTGGCGACATCGCCCAGGCACCGGGAAGGGCAAGCCGCATCCGGCGGTTGCTCAGCGAAAGCGCCTCGGCGGGCGTGTGAACCGCGCGACATTCCGTTGCTGCCGGAAAAGACGAACGATTCCCGCCGCTTGGTAAACGGCAGCGCTTACCTGGGCGGCCAATCCGCATGCTTTAGACAAGCGGGCAAAGGTAGAATATGGAGTCGCTTGTCGTCCGGCTCCGGGCGGCACGAAAGAGCGGGAAGGGACCGCGCAGCGGTTTGTGATCTCCAGCATGACTCGTAGCGAAACGCCTGATGGAAAGACGCCGTCGGCGCGCAAGCAGCGTGGCGTGACGACCATCCTCGACGTCGCCCGCCGCGCGGGCGTGTCGCCCATGACGGTTTCACGCGTGGTCAACGGCGAGAAGAACGTTCGTCCGTCGACCCGCGCCGCCGTGATGAGCGCGGTCAAGGCGCTCAATTATGCGCCCAATCCGGCCGCCCGCACGCTGGCGGGGGCTGAAGCCGCCCGCGTCGGCCTTCTCTACTCCAACCCGAGCGCAGCCTATCTCTCGGAATTTCTCGTCGGCGCTCTCGACGAAGCCAGCCGCACCAGCGTGCAGATCATGCTGGAGAAAAGCGAAGCCACCAGCGGCGCGGCCGAGCGGGCCGCCGTGCGCAAGCTGGTCGCGTCCGGCGCAGCAGGCGTCATTCTGCCGCCGCCGCTGTGCGAATCGGAGGACGTGCTGGCGGAACTGAAGCAAGCCGGCCTGCCGACGGTCGCCGTGGCCAGCGGCAGGTTCAACGCGGAAATCTCCTGCGTGCGGATAAACGACTACGCGGCGGCTTACGAGATGACCAACTACCTGCTCGATCTCGGGCACCGCAGGATCGGCTCCATTCTCGGCCACCCGAACCAAACCGGCAGCGCCGAACGCGAGCGCGGCTTCACCGCGGCGCTGGCGGATGCAGGCGTTCGCAACGATCCGGGCCTCACCGTTCAAGGCTACTTCAGCTATCGCTCTGGCCTTGACGCAGCGGAGACGCTGTTGACGCGCCGGGTGCTGCCGACAGCGATCTTCGCCAGCAACGACGACATGGCTGCCGCCGTGGTGTCCGTCGCCCACCGCAAAGGCTTGGACGTGCCGGGGGATCTTTCCGTCGTGGGCTTCGACGATACCTCCATCGCCACGACCATCTGGCCGGAACTGACGACCATCCGCCAGCCGATCACGGCGATGGCGGAAATCGCCCTCGATCTCATCCTGCGCGAGATCCGTTCGAGCCGTCGCAACGGCAACACGCCGATGAAGCCGGTCGATCACCTCGTCACCTATTCGCTTGTCAAGCGAAGCTCGGCGGCCGCTCCCAAAACTCCCTGACGGGCGTTTGCGTTAGCGCTACCGATGCGCTCTATTGGCGGCGCGAGGCCGCCCCATGATCGAACACCTGCCCTCGGACTGGCGGAAGGCGAAGCTTCTCGGTCGCCTCATGAGCCGGGAGGGTCCGACCCCCGTTCTGGTTCTGGACGGCCGTCTCATCGACGTTTCCGTCATCGCGCCAACCACGTCATTTTTCCTCTCGGCATGGGACGGAACGCTTCCCCAAGGCCGCGATCTGGGTCCGCTGGAGAATTTCGAGTTCAGACGCAGGTGGGAGGGCGGCGGCGGTGTCAGGCTGCTGGCGCCCGTCGACCTGCAATGCATCAAGGCCTGCGGCGTGACCTTCGCCGTGTCGGCCGTGGAGCGGGTGATCGAGGAGCGTGCGCACGGCGAGGCGGGCAGAGCCGAGGCGATCCGGCAGGCGCTGTGCGACCGCGTCGGCGCCGAACTGCGCTCGGTCAAGCCGGGCTCGCCGGAGGCCGAAAAGCTCAAGCAGGTTCTGACTTCGGACGGGCTCTGGTCGCAATACCTTGAAGTCGCGATCGGCGCCGATGCGGAAGTGTTCACCAAGGCGCCGTGTCTGTCCTCGGTCGGCTGGGGCGACTTCGTCGGCGTGCGTTCCGATTCGGTCTGGACCAATTCGGAACCCGAGATCGTCCTCGTCTGCGACCGCAACGGGCGCGCGCTCGGCGCCGCGCTCGGAAACGACGTCAATCTGCGCTGCTTCGAAGGGCGCAGCGCCTTGCTCCTGGGCAAGGCAAAGGACAACAACGCGAGCTGCGCGATCGGTCCGTTCATCCGCTTGTTCGACGAGACCTTCGGGATCGACGACGTCCGCCGCGCGGACATTTCGCTTCATGTCGAAGGCGAGGACGGCTTCGAGCTGACGGGTTCCAGTTCGATGAGCCTCATCAGCCGCGATCCGCTGGAGCTGGTCGCCCAGACTATGGGCGTCCACCACCACTATCCCGACGGCGTCGCGCTCTTCCTTGGAACCATGTTCGCGCCGGTCGAGGACCGCGACGCCACGGGGCGGGGCTTCACCCATCATCCGGGCGATATCGTGCGCATTTCCACGGCGAAGCTGGGAGTGCTGGAAAACAAGGTCACGCGCTGCGATCTGGCGCCCGCGTGGGAATTCGGGCTGGGTGATCTGATGTGTAACTTGGCGGCGCGGGGATTGCTTGCGCCCGAAAAGGTCCGTCAATGAACGGCACGCAGGACCTCAGGCATCTCGTTGCAGGCGAATGGATCGGCGGGTCCTTCGTGATCGAAAGCCTCAATCCGTCCGACACCCGCGATCTGGTTGCGCGCGCGCCGTCCGACGACGGCGAAGTCATGCGGGAGGCGGTCGCTGCTGCCGGGCAGGCCTGGCCCACCTGGCGCAACGCGAGTCCGGAGTTCCGCTCCGACATACTCGATCGCGCCGGCACGGCGATCCTGGCGCGCCGCGAAGAACTCGGCCGCCTGTTGGCACGGGAGGAAGGAAAGACCGTTCCCGAAGGCATCGGCGAGGTCACGCGGGCGGGACGCATCTTCAAGTTCTTCGCGGGCGAGGCGCTGCGGCGCGGCGGCATCACCGTCGATTCCACGCGGCCCGGCGTCGAGTGCGCCACCTATCGCGAGCCGCTCGGCGTGGTGGGCCTCATCTCGCCCTGGAACTTCCCGATCGCCATTCCGGCATGGAAATCGGCGCCGGCGCTGGCCTTCGGCAACACGGTCGTGCTGAAACCGGCCTCGCTCACGCCCGCGATCGCCGCCGCGATGGCCGCGATCCTGGTTGAATCGGGCGTGCCGAAAGGCGTCTTCAACCTCGTCTTCGGTGGCGCCAAAGCGGGCGATGCGCTGGTGACCGATCCCCGTGTCGCGGGCATTTCCTTCACGGGATCGCAGACGGTTGGGTTCGGCATCGGCCGGCGCGCGATGGAGCGCAACGCGCGCGTCCAGCTCGAAATGGGCGGCAAGAATCCTCTCGTCGTGCTCGACGACGCCGAATTCGACCGCGCGGTGACCTGCGCCGTCGACGGCGCGTTCTTCGCCAGCGGCCAGCGCTGCACCGCTTCGAGCCGCATCATCGTCACCGAAGGCATCCACGACCGGTTCGTCGCCGCCATGACGCAAAAGCTGCAATCTCTGAAGGTCGGCGACGCTCTCGATCCCTCCACCGATATCGGTCCGGTCTCGAGCGAAAGCCAGCTCAGGACTTCGCTCGAATACGTGGAAATCGCCGAAAGAGAAGGTGCGCAACTCGCAACCGGGGGCAAGGCGCTCAAGCTCGAAAAGCCCGGCTACTACCTCTCGCCCGCACTCCTGACCGGCACGAAACAGGACATGCGCATCAACTGCGAAGAGGTGTTCGGACCGGTGGCGGGCGTGATCAGGGTCAAGGACTACGAGGAGGCGCTGGCGATCGCCAATGCCGGGGAGTTCGGACTGTCGGCCGGCATTTGCACGACCTCGCTCAAACACGCCCGCCATTTCGTGCGCAACGTGCGCGCAGGCGTCGTCATGACCAACCTGCCGACCGCCGGAATAGACTACCACGTGCCGTTCGGCGGCACGCGCAAGTCGAGCCTTGGTCCGCGCGAGCAGGGCGCGGCCGCGATCGAGTTCTACACGGTGATGAAGACCTCCTACACCTGGGCTTGAAGATGGATAGACCGAAAAAACGCTTCCGCTCGCGCGACTGGTTCGATGATGCCGGGCGCGTCGACATGGCCGCGCTTTATCTCGAACGTTACATGAACTCGGGTTTCACGCCGGCGGAATTCCGCGCGGGCCGGCCATTCATCGGCATCGCGCAGTCGGGCAGCGATCTCAATCCTTGCAACCTCATCCACGTGCAGCTGTCGCATCGCATCAAGGAAGGGATCCGCGACGCCGGCGGCATTCCGATCGAATTCTCCACCCATCCCCTGTTCGAGAACTGCCGGCGGCCGACGGCGGCGCTGGACCGCAATCTCGCCTATCTGTCGCTGGTGGAGATTCTGCACGGCTATTTCCTTGATGCGGTGGTGCTGACGACCGGTTGCGACAAGACGACCCCTTCGGGGCTGATGGCGGCCGCCACCGTGGACATTCCCGCCATCGTGCTTTCCGGCGGACCGATGCTCGACGGCCATTATGAAGGCGAGCTTGCCGGCTCCGGCACGGTGATCTGGCGCAGCCGCAAGAGACTCGCCGCCGGGGAGATCACCAACGAGGAATTCATCGATATCGCCGCCACCACGGCGCCGTCGCTCGGCCACTGCAACACCATGGGCACGGCCTCGACGATGAACGCGGTGGCGGAAGCGCTCGGCATGTCGCTGCCCGGATGCGCGGCGATTCCGGCGCCGTATCGCGAGCGCTCGCAATACGCCTACGAGACCGGCAGGCGTATCGTCGACATGGCCTATGCGGACCTCACGCCGTCAAAAATCCTCAATCGCGGGGCTTTCCTGAACGCCATCGCCGTGATTGCGGCGATCGGCGGTTCGACCAATGCGCAGCCGCATGTCAACGCCATCGCTCGCCATGCGGGCGTCGAGATGACGCCGCGCGACTGGCAGATGGCGCACGACATCCCGCTGCTCGTGAACATGATGCCGGCGGGCAAGTTCCTCGGCGAGCGGTTCCACCGCGCCGGAGGCGTGCCGGCCGTGATGTACGAGTTGCTGCGGGCCGGGCGCATCGACGGCTCGGCGCTCACCTGCACGGGCAGGGTTGTGGCTGAGAACATCGCCGGCCGCGCGTCGTCCGATCGCGAGATGATCGCGGCGTATGAATATCCTCTTCAAGAGGACGCCGGCTTCAAAGTGATGACCGGAAACCTGTTCGATTTCGCGATCATGAAGACGAGCGTGATCTCGGACGACTTCCGGCGGCGGTACCTGAGCGAGCCGGGCCGCGAGGGCGTATTCGAGGGGCGGGCGATCGTCTTCGACGGCGGCGAGGACTACCACGCGCGCATCAACGATCCCGCGCTCGACATCGACGAGCATTGCATCCTGGTGATGCGCGGAGCCGGTCCCATCGGCTGGCCCGGTTCGGCAGAGGTCGTCAACATGCAGCCGCCGGACGCCCTCCTGAAGAAGGGAATTGCGAGCCTTCCCACCATCGGCGACGGGCGTCAGTCGGGGACGTCCGACAGCCCTTCGATCCTCAACGCATCTCCGGAAAGCGCGGCCGGGGGCGGGCTCTCCTGGCTTTGCACCGGCGACATCATCCGCATCGATCTCGACAAGGGCCGCTGCGACGCTTTGGTACCGGATGCGGAGATTGCCCGGCGCAGGCTTCAGACTCCGCCCGCGATTCCGGAAAGTCAGAGCCCTTGGCAGGAGCTGTTCCGCTCGACCACGGGGCAGCTCGACAGCGGAGCGGTGATGGAACTCGCCGTGAAGTACCGCGGCATCGCCGCCAAGACGCCGCGCCACAACCACTGAATGATAACAATGCCTACTTTCAACGCCGGCAGCGAATCGGACCTTATGCCGCTTGTGGCGGGATAACGCTAACACTACGGTCCGGCAGGCAGTTACGTTAGTTTCGCAGGTCGCACGGAGCATCAGACTCCGCAGCGGGGAGATGTTTGGGCCGAACGGTCCGGGGAAAGGGTTTTCTATGGCCAAAGCCAATTACGGTCTTATAGCGCTGCTGACGATTGCGGCGACGCTGGGCGGGCTGCTGTTCGGTTACGACACCGCCGTGATCTCGGGCGTCACCGACGCCATCACCTACAATTTCGTCACCCCGCGTCACCTGGCCGAGGCGGACGCGAACTTCCTCTCCGGATTGGCGATCGCATTTGCCCTTCTGGGCTGCGCGCTTGGCGCGATGCTCGCCGGCCCCATCTCGACCAGAATCGGCCGCAAGGGCGGACTGATCATCGCCGGCGTCCTGTTCTTCGTGTCGTCGCTCGGCGCGGGATTTCCGGAAGTGTTCTGGAGCGTCTTCGGAGCGGTCGGCTACAAGGCGCTTCCCGCATTCTTCTTCTACCGGCTGATGGGCGGCATGGCGATCGGCATGGCCTCGATGCTGGCGCCCATGTACATCGCCGAAGTCGCGCCGCCGTCGACCCGCGGCATGCTCGTCACCTTCCAGCAGATCGCCATCGTCGTCGGCATCAACCTCGTCTACTTCGTCAACTACTTCATCCAGAGCATGGGCGACCACATGTTCAACATGACGGTCGGCTGGCGCTACATGCTCGCCTCCGCCGCCATCCCGGCGACGCTGCTGATCGTCTGCATGCTGCTGGTGCCGGAAACGCCGCGCTTCCTGGTGTTGAAGGACAGGCACAAGGAGGCGTTGAACCTCCTCAACCGTCTGGTCGGCCCCGCCGCCGCCCAAAGCACGCTCAATGAGATCAAGGAAACGCTCGTCGAGCATACGCGGCCGCTGCTTACCTACGGCTGGCTGGTCCTGTTCGTGGGCGTCATGCTCTCGATCTTCCAGCAGGTGGTGGGCATCAACGCGGTTCTGTATTTCGCGCCGCACATGTTCGAGAACATGGGATCAACGCCGAGCGAGGCCTATTCGCAGTCGGCGTGGTTCGTCGGCGTCACCATGACCGTTTTCACCCTTGGCGCGACGTTCACCGTCGACAGGCTCGGGCGCAAGCCTCTCCTGATCGTCGGCGCGCTGATCATGGCCGTCGCCATGATCACGCTGGGCTGCCTGTTCGACGCGCACCTCGTCAACGCCACGGGTCCGGCGGCGGGCGGCGGCGGCGGTTCCTCCTACGTCGCCATTGCGGCTGTGGTCGTTTACATCATCGGCTTCTCGTTCTCGTGGGGGCCGGTGGTCTGGGTGATGCTGTCCGAGATCTATCCCAACTCGATCAAGGGCAAGGCCATGTCGATCGGCGTCGCGGCGCAATGGATCATGAACTACATCGTGTCGCAGACCTTCCCGATGATGGACGGCAGCTCGTACCTCAACGCCCACTTCAACCACGGCTTCGCCTACTGGCTGTACGGCGTGGGTGCGGTTCTGGCCGCGCTGTTTGTCATGAAGTTCGTGCCCGAAACCAAGGGGCGCAGCCTCGAGGCCATCGAGCACCTCTGGCACCGCCGTCAAACCGCGCCTCACGCGGAAGTGGCGGCGAAATGATCACGCTGGAGCAGAACGGGTTCGTCCTCGAGATCGTTCCGGAGGTCGGGGGCGCCATCACACGCTTCGACTGGAAAGGCCGGCCGGTGATGCGGCCGGCGCCTCAAGGCGTCACCAATCCGCTCGACTGCTGTTCGTTTCCCCTGGTGCCCTTCGCCAACCGGATCGAGAACGGCAAGCTGGAGTTTGAGGGACGCGAATACCCGCTGCCCCTCAATTTCGGCGACCACCCCCATTCGCTTCACGGGCACGGCTGGCAGACCTCGTGGCGGGTGGAAACCGTTTCCCGCGACCGTGCGGTCATCGCCTTCGATCACGCCCCCGATGCCTGGCCGTGGGCCTATGCGGCCGAGCAGGAGTTTGTGCTCGCCGACGGCGGATTGCGGATGCGTCTGACCATGCGCAGCCGCGACGACAAGCCGATGCCGCTCAGCCTGGGCTTCCATCCTTACTTCCCGCGCAATCCGGGAAGCCGCCTGACGGCGCAAATCGACAGGATGTGGTTGTCCGATTCGACGGAGATACCGACCGTCCTCGGCGAACCGCGGATCGACCTGCCTCACGGAGTCGTGATTGCAAAGGCGCCGTTCGTCGACAATTGCTTCACCGGCTTCCATCCGCCTGCGAGGATCGAGCAGCCGGAGTTCGGATTGGAGATCGCGCTCAAGGCCTCGGCCCAGTGCCCGTACTTCCACGTTTTCATTCCGAACGGGACGGATTATTTCTGCGCCGAGCCTACCACGGCGATGCCGAATGCCTTCAATCGTCCGGAGGCGGCTGGCGTCACGGGCGCGCGGATTCTCTCCCCGGCAGCCGGCCTGTCGGTCGAAATGGCCATCGCGGTCCGCGATCTTTGATCTATAAGTTTCGCCGTCACGGATGAAAGGTTGGCGGATGCGAATCCATGCTTTGAGCGCGCCTCGCGCCTCGCGCGGCGCCATCGCCGTTGTGGTCGCCGCATTGGCACTCGGCGCCTGTTCGGCGATGCCTTCGATCGACGGGCTCAAGCCCGCCGCCGCTTCCAAGCCGGCAGGCAAGTCCAAGCCGGTCGCGCTCAATACGCCGTCGCTTCCTGCTTCTCTTGTCTCGGCATCGCCGGCCGACATCGCCTCGTCGGACGATGTCCATCCCGAGATCTGGCCGCTGATCGCGCCGGCCCCCCGCGATCCTGCCGTGGAAGCCGAGGTGAACCGGCTTCTCAGTCAGATGACGCTCGAAGAGAAGGTCGGGCAGATGCTGCAGCCCGACATGAAGGCGGTGACGCTGGCGGACGTCACGCAATACCACCTCGGCTCGATCCTGAACGGAGGCAGCTCGGCCCCAAACATGGACCTGCGCGCCCCGCCTCAGGATTGGCTCGCGCTGGCGGATCAATTCTATTCCGCCTCGATGGCGGTGGCGCCGGGCAGTCCGGCCATCCCGATCATGTGGGGCATCGACGCGGTCCACGGCCACGGCCATATCGTCGGCGCCACGCTGTTCCCGCAGAACATCGGCCTGGGGGCCATGCGCGATCCCGATCTGGTCAGGCGCATCGGCGAAATCACCGCGCAGGAAATCCGCGTCACCGGCCAGGACTGGACCTTCGCGCCCACCATCGCGGTCGTGCGCGACGACCGCTGGGGCCGCACCTACGAGGGCTATTCGGAAGATACGGATCTCGTCAGCGAGAATGCGGCGGCGATGGTGGAAGGGCTCCAGGGTACACCCGGAACCCCGGATTTTCTGCGCAACGGGCATGTGCTCGCATCCATCAAGCACTATATCGGCGACGGCGCGACGGACGGCGGCGTCAACGCCGGCAATTCGACCTACAGCGAGACGGGTCTCAGGGACCTCCTCGCGCCGCCATACGAGGCGGCGATCAAGGCCGGGGCCCAGAACGTGATGGTGTCGTACTCGAGTTGGCGCGGCATACACATGCACGCGCGCAGGGGGCTCGTCAGCGACGTTCTGTTCGGCCGCCTGGGCTTCGACGGTTTCGTCATCAGCGATTACGACGGCATCGCGTTCGATCCGGGATGTACCGCGTGGGACTGCCCGCAGTCGGTCGACGACGGCATCGATATGGTCATGACCGGTACGAACTGGAAGCAGCTCTACGCGAACCTGATCGATGAGGCCAGGTCCGGCCGGATTCCCATGGCGCGCATCGACGAGGCGGTGGCGCGCATCCTGCGCGTCAAGTTGCGCGCCGGCTTGTTGAGCGAAGGCAAGCCGTCGTCGCGGCCGTTCGCCGGCCATTACGAACTGCTTGGCTCGCCCGAACATCGCGAAGTCGCGCGCCAGGCCGTGCGCGAATCCCTCGTGCTGCTCAAGAACGACGGCGGCCTTTTGCCGTTGTCGCCGCGCTCGCACGTGCTCGTCGCCGGCGACGGCGCGCAGAACATGGGCAAGCAGACCGGCGGCTGGACCATCACCTGGCAGGGCACGGGCACCACGCGCGCGGACTTCCCCCACGCCGCCACGGTGTACGAAGGGATCAAGGCCAACGTCGAGTCGAACGGCGGCACGGTGACCTACAGCGGAGACGGCAGCTTCAGCGAGCGGCCGGACGTGGCCATCGTGGTGTTCGGCGAGAACCCCTATGCCGAAGGCGCGGGCGACATCAAGACGCTCGAATATCAGCCGGGCGACAAGCGCGATCTGAAGCTGCTGCAGAGTCTCCAGGCACAGGGCATCCCGGTGGTGGCCGTTTTCCTGTCT
>DATKOE010000166.1:0-9569 GCA_035524815.1 Rhizomicrobium sp. | reverse complement strand
ATCGGCACCTACCACCTCACCGACATCGAAGGCGTCTATCTCGACGTGGCGGAATAGGTTTCTGCGTCACTGCGAGCGAAGCGAAGCAGTCCAGTCCTGGATTGCTTCGTCGCTACGCTCCTCGCAATGGCGACGACCTATTGAGGAACTCCACCGCCAGCCGCGCGAACTCGTCGGCGGCGTCCCAGGGTACGAGGTGGTGACACTTGTCGACCAGGCGCAGGTCGAGCTGCGGATAGGTCTCTTTGAGTAGGGCCGCGCGTTCGGCGGCCTGCGCGCGGTCCTGGCGGCCGTAGATCATGAGGAGCGGCACCGAGAGCGTGGTCAGGCGCTGCCATAGAGGAGGACCCTCCGGCGGTTCCTTGGCAGCAGCGCGCGCGACGGCGGCGGCAAACTGCGCGCCGGTGCAGAAGCCGTGGCGCAGCGCCACGTCTTCGTCGGTCGCGAGCTCGCGATGGACGAGCGTCGCCTCGAGGGCGGCGCGGGTGTCGGCAAAGGAGGGCTCGCGGTCGGGGACGTTGCGCTCCGGCCGTGGCGGGCTTCCGGGCAACGGCGGCAGGAGGCTGCCGGTGCCGAGCACGATCACGTGCGAGATCCGGCTGGGCTGCTGCAGCGCCAGCGCCACCGCGACCGTTCCTGCCTGCGAATGGCCGACGAGGGCCGCCTTTTTCGTGCCGAGCGCATCCATCAATTTCGGCACGACTGCCCGGCGATAGGCGAGCGAATGGTCGGCCGGCACGTCCGAGCGGCCGAAGCCCGGCGCATCAAAGGCGATGGCGCGGAAGCCGGCTCGGGCGAACGCGGGCAGGTTGCGGCGGAATACGTCGGCGGACGAGCCCAAGGAAGCGCCATGCAGGAACAGCACCGCCGGCCCCTGCCCCGCCTCGATGACGCGCAGGTGCAGGCCGTCGACGGTGACGTATCTGTCTTGCGCCTGGCGGTCGCCGTCCATGCTCGTCATCCAGGCTATTCGTCGGTCACGTCGATCCAGGTGCCGTCCGGATCGCTCATCTGGTACTTGCCGGTCGCACTGCTTTGGAACAGCCGCTTGCGCACGTCGGACTCGCGGCTGCCGCCGAGCGGCACCGGGGCCAGGTACGGATTCTCGCCCGCGACGGACGCGACATGCGCCTTGAACGCCTCGAGATTCTCGACCTTGAAGCCGAAATGGTCGGGGCCCGGACGCTTGATCGACATGCCTTCGAACACCTGGATCGACCACGGCAGGATCGAGAGGGTGACGCGGCCGTCGGTCAGGTGATAGCCGGGGGCGTCGACCTTGCGGTTGAGCGGGGTCAGCTCGAACACGTCCATGTAGAAGTCCGCGCAGCGCTCGGCGTTGGGCGTGCGGATCGCGAACTTGTTGAGATAGCGGTCCTGGTTCCAGCCCTCGGCCGCCTGGTCGGCGTAGATGTCCTTGCGGTTGTCGCCCTTCTTCTCCGCCAAATCGAACACGTTGCCGTCGGGATCGTGGCCGCTATAGGCGGCAAAGGGCCGGGCCGATGGACGCTTCACGATGTTGGCCTGCGGATGCTTCTTGCGCATGCGCTCCAGCACCGTCTCGACGTTGTCCACCACCATGCCGAAATGATCGAGGCCGCCGACATAGCCGTCGCGGCGCGGGATGATGTTGAGGCCGACATAGCCGTCGCCGTATACGGTGGCGCGGAGCGGCGACGTCCGTCCGGACGATTTCAAGCCGAAGACGCCCTCGTAGAACTTGCTGAGCAAGGTGTAGTTCGAGCTGATCATCGCCATGTGATTGATCTGCGCAAACATGTTCAGTCCCTTCTGTGCGCGCTCACGATACGGATGACGCGAGGGCCGTGGCGGGTTGCCGCGCGCGGCGGACGCCGGCCAGGACCAGCACGGCGACGCTGCCGCACACCATCGGCACCGCGACCAGATCGTAGAGGCCGGCCAGCGGCCAGTTCATCGACAACAGCACGCCCGCGAGCAGCAGGCCCGCGATTGACAACAGGCGCGCAACCCCGTGCGCCCAGCGGACACCGGTCGAGCGGATGTCGGTCGGGTATTGCGTGGCGGTGAGTGCGGCCAGGGTCATCTGCGAGCCGATGTTGCAGAACCCGGCGACGAAGATCATCGCGACCAGCATCACGAGGTCGGCACCCGCCACGCCGATCAGGGCGATGAACACCGCCCCGACGCCGAACGAGAACGGCAGCACCTTGAAGAAGCCGAAGCGGTCGGCGAGGAAGCCCATGGCGATCACGCCCGTCATGCCGCCGAACTGCAGCGCCGTGGCGGCGCGCACCGCCTGCTCCTGCGGGATGCCGGTGTGCGTGACCAGGGTCGGCAGCCAGTTGTTGAGCACGTTGAGCACCAGCAGGTTCATGAAGAAGCAGAACCAGATCAGGAGCGTGGTCGCGCTGCGCCCTTCCTTGAACAGGCGGACGACGCGCCAGCTGCCGGCATGCGCCTCGGCCCCTTCCTGGCGCAACGTGAACTGCGCATCGGCGGGCAACGCCAGCACGGGGTTGATCTTCCGCAGGATCCCGCGAATGGCCTCGCCGTCCCCGCGCAAGGTCAGGAGCCGGATCGATTCCGGCACCCACGCCACCAAGGCCAGCGCCAGCAGCACCGGAATGGCGCAGCCGACATAGAACATCGAGGTCCACCCGAAGATCGGCACCAGCTGCGCTGCCAGCAGGCCGCCCGAAGCAGCGCCCATCGCATAGCCGCAGGTGGTGAGGGTCACCATCGCCGCGCGCCTCCGGCGCGGCGCGAACTCGTTCACCAGCACGACCGCGAGCGGCACGACGGCCCCCAGACCGAGGCCGATCAAAAAGCGCAACACCAGGAGCTGCGTGAGGTCGCGCGCCTGGGTGATGGCGAGCGACATCGCGGCGAAATAGAGCACCGTCGACACGAGCACGCGCTTGCGGCCGTAGCGGTCGGCGAGCGGGCCGATGATGAGGGCGCCCAGCGCCACGCCGACCACGCCCGCGGCGAACACCGGCCCGAGGGCGCCGCGCGGCAGATGCCAGGAGGCCGAGAGTGCCGGGGCCACATAGGCGATGGCCTGGTTGTCGATGCCGTCGAGGAACAAGGTGAACCACGCCATGACCACGATCCGCGCCTGGAAGGCGCTGATCTTCTGCTGGTCGATGATGTCGGCGACGTCGATCGCGGACACAACGTTCCTCCCGGCGGAATTTTTCGATCCGGCGGGCCTTCAGGCCCGTCCGCGATCGTTGGCCCACCCTAGCATGGGCGGAAGCGGGCAGACTATCGGGGGCGGCGCAAACCAATAGACGTCTCGCGCATGAGACCGGGAAGCCAGGAGCTGGTGATCGGACGTTCGCGGGTGCCGACGCCGAACCGGCGCTCAGAGGGCGCGCATCTGCTTGACCCGGGCGGTGGCTGCGCCAAGCAGGAAGGACAAATCGGTGCCGGTCGAGACGTAGCGCGCGCCGAGCTTGATGAATTCCGCGACGAGCTTCGGCTGCCCGGCAAGGCCGCCGATGCCCAGATGCTTCCCATGCCTGCGGCACGCCCCCATCGTCCTCGTGTAGCTATCCCGGACCAGCGCGTGGTCAAACTGTCCAGGGATGCCCAGCGACAGGCAAAGATCGTTCGTGCCGATGAACAGAAGGTCAACACCGTCGACCGCAGCGATCTCATCGACGGCTCCGAGCGCTTCGGCGGATTCGATCATCGCGACCACCGTCGTCGCGTCGTTCAGCGCTGGCAGCGCCTCCGCGGCGGAAAAGGGACGGAAGCCCAGCTGCGGCAACGCGCCGGTGAAAGAGCGGTCGCCGAGCGGTGGATACTTCGCGGCGCGGACGACTCGCGCCGCGTCCTGTGCGGACTGAACATGCGGCGCGATGACACCGAGGGCACCGCCGTCCAATACACGCGGAATGACGTCGATGCTGGGCACGCGGACGAAGGGCGTAATCCCCGACGCCAATCCTGCCATGCAGATCTGGCTGGTCGTATCGAGTGAAAAGCTGCTGTGTTCGACGTCGATATAGATGGAATCGAATCCGGCGCTCTGCGCCAGGGCAGCGATCTCCATCGTGCGAACCAGGCGGATGCTCATCGACAGAACGACTTCGTCACGCGCCAGTTTGTCCCTGACGGCGTTACGCACGAGATCTCGCGGGGGGCTTGTCATGGCCTCGTTTTTACCAGAAGGGGTGGTGCGCGGCGGGCGCTCTGACGGTTGGGTGCCGCGACATCATCGCAGGGGGCGGAGCACCGTCAATGCGGAACGACGCGGATCCCTCGTTGAGGTATAATAGCCAGTTATATCTCGGCGGCGTGGGATGAGACCTGCAGCCGGTTTCGAACCAGCCCCAGCGCGCTCGCGCGTCACATTCTGAGACGGTTGCCACCGGTCATACAGGTTTGCGGGAATGCAGCCCAATCTTGATTCAAGGAAACTTTTCTATTTCGCAACGACCGTCGAATTAGGCTCGTTGAAGAAGGCGGCCAAGCAACTGTCGATCTCCCAGCCCGCACTCTCGATGGCGATGATGCGACTTGAGAAGGCGGTGGGGACGAAGCTGCTTCAGCGCAGCCCCACCGGTGTGGTGCCGACCGAGTTCGGCGAGCTGCTCTGCCGTCACGCACAGCTCATCAAGAACGAAATGGCCTACGTCGAGGCTCAGCTCAAAGGTGAAGCCCCCGGCGATACGCGCGTCATCACGGTCGGGGTCCTGCCGACTTTGGCGACGACAATCGTGCCGCACGCAGTCGCAATCTGGAAAAAGAAATACCCGGACGTCCTGCTGCGAATCATCGAGGCCGTGGGCATTACGCTTCTCGCCGAGCTACAGCGGGGCAATTTCGACTTCGTCATAGGCCAGACTGAGCACTACGACCTGGTCGACGGCCTGAAACAGACCGTCCTGTTTCGCGACCGCCTGAGGATCTTTGCGAAGCCAAGCCACCGGCTCTTCCGCAAGCAGAACGTGACATGGGGCGACGTCGCGAAGTACCCGTGGGTCTGCCCGATCGTCGGAGGGAGGCAGAGGAGTCTACTCGAACGAATTGTCGCGATGCACGGCGTGCAGATGCCGGAACAGATGATCGAGTGCGGTGCAATCGACTTCACGCGAACTCTGCTGTCCGCGACCGACTATCTCGGGCTTCTTCCGGAACACGCGGCGCCCGGTGGCACGGGCGACAGACAGATACGCGCGCTGCCGCTCGTCGATGAGGCGTTTCGCCGCAACATCACGGCCGTCTTCCGCGACCGCTCGGCGCCGGACGAAGCCGGCCGCGATCTGATCAGACGAATAAGGGCCGTCGGCCGAAGTTTTGCTGCTTAGGCCACGCGGCACCGCTCGTCCGGCACCTGGTCCCCGACAATCCCAGCGCCCAGGGTGCGCGGAAACGCCGAGCGCCCCGACCCCCGATATGAGGCGCCATAACGACTTATCGGCCCGGGCGATAACGTCGTGTTATATCCCACTCCAAGTCGCGCGTGTCAGTCCCGCCGGCATCGGATAAGAAGGGCCGTTTTCGACGACCCGGACAAGTCGCAGGAGGAAACAGATGCGCGTTGGCGAAGCCCACACTGCACCCGAAAACCGCGTCGGAACCATGCGCGAAGGCATCCTGGAGCAGAGATATCTTCTCCAGGGGCGCGACGATTCGCCGAGCAACTACCTCCTCAATGTCGGACGCACGGGTGGTGGCGGATGGTCGACTCCCCGGCATCGGCACCCGTTCGATCAGGTCCGCTATGTTCTCAAAGGCCGCTATCCCATCGCCAAAGGCGTGGTGATGGAAGAAGGCTCGGTGGGCTATTTCCCGGAGGGCGTTTACTACGGCCCCCAAGACCGGCCGGAAGGTCTCGAGATGATGGTGTGTCAGTTCGGCGGCGCAAGCGGACAAGGCTTTCTCAGCCCGCAGCGCCGCGAGGCCGCGAACGCCGCTCTCGAAAAGAAGGGGCAGTTCAAGGACGGCGTCTACACGTACTTCGATGAAAACGGCCAGCGCCATAACATCGATGGATCCGAGGCCTGCTATCAAGAGGCCACCGGCAAGAAGACGGCGTATGGCAAGCCGCGATACGAAAACTTCATTGTGATGGATCCGGCGGCATACGAGTGGATCCCGGCAAACGCGCCAGGTGTCCACACAAAGCGGCTTGGCACCTTCACCGAACGAGATACGCAACTCGGGCTGATCCGTGTCGACGCGGGATCCTCATTTTCCGCGGGCCTTCAGGCGTCGACCGAGCTGCTGTTCCTGAGCAAGGGCGCGGTCTCACTGAGCGGTCGTGATTACGGCCCTTACGCGGCGTTCGAGTTTCTTGCCAATGAAGGCCCGATCGAGATCGAGGCAAAGGAGGCAACGGAGTTTCTCTCCATTGTCCTGCCCAGGTTTTAAAATCTCCGCGGCGATTTCGGCGGGCGGCACCTCGGTGAAGCGAATGCCGCAGCCCGGCGGCGAACAATCAGCGTCACGGTTGCGGGACATGCGCGCCCGCAGGAGAAAGAGGATGAATCGTAGGACGTTTTATCTTGCCCTGGCGTCCGTGCTGGGCGCGTCGGCGCTGGCCATGGGCGCGTCAGCCGAAGAGTTTCCGTCAAAACCTGTCAAGGTGATCATACCCAATCCGCCCGCCGGCCCGGGCGATATCATCGCGCGCGCTTTCGCCGAGAGGGCGACGAAAATTCTCGGACAGACCCTGGTGTTTGAATACAAGCCGGGTGCGACGACGACGCTGGGCACGAATATGGTGGTGAGATCCAAGCCGGACGGCTACACGATTCTCGGGTTTCCGTCGTCAGGCCTGACGGCGACGTTGCTCGAGAAGAATGTTCCCTACAAATTGAGGGAAGACCTCCGACCGATTATCGGCCTCGGCTCCGTGCCGCTGGCACTGGTCGTGCGGTCAAGTTTGAACGTTCGAACCCTGAACGACTTTACGGCCTTGGCTCGGAAGGGCGGGCTCAATTACGGCTCGGCGGGCACAGGGACGCTGGGCCACCTCTCCGCTGCGGCGTTGCTGAACGAGATTGGTGCGACGGCCACGCACGTTCCATACCGCGGCAACCCCGACGTTATGATGGCCGTTGCCGGCGGCCAGGTGGATTTCTTTTTCGGATCGGTTGCCGATGCGACGACGGCCGAAAGCGGGGGTGAGATAACGGTACTGGCTGTGACGTCCAATCGCCGGGCAAAAATGCTCGAAAACGTGCCCACCATGGCGGAGCTCGGCCACCCGGACTTCAATCCGAAGCTCTGGTACGCATTTCTGGCGCCGAAGCAGACGCCCACCGACCGCGTGATGCGGTTGTACGCCGCGTTCGCCGAAGCCGGAAAGGATCCTTCCACGCCGAACCAGCTCGACAAGCTCGGCTTCAGCGTGGAAATCCGGGGGCCCGACGAGCTGAGCAAGATGATGGACGATGAGACGACGCGTTGGAAGCACGTGATCGAGAAGAACAAGATCACCCTCGGCAACTGAACGCGGATTCATCCCACGGCGCATCTCCTGTGAGTTTTGCTGACGGCATCCCTGCGACCGCAACGCACGCCCCACGCGATTCGGGCGTACCTTTTGACGCCCGCGACATGAGCGTCAAAGACCGGGTCGTGATCATCTCCGGCGCCGGTCAGGGAATTGGACGGGAGCTCGCGCGGCAGTTCGCCGCCGCCGGCGCCAGGGTCGTCGTGGCTGACGTGAACGCTGCAAACGCAGATCGCGTGCAGAATGAGATCGCCCGAGCGGACGGTGACGCCATGGCGGCGACCGTCGATATCGGGAACGAGGAGTCGCTCGAAGCAATGGTCTCGACCGTCCTGGCGAAGTACGGGCGCACCGACGTACTCATCAACGGTGCGGCAATATTTGCGACACTGAGGAAGCGGCCCTTCGACCAAATTCCGCTCGACGAGTGGAACCAGGTCTTGCACGTCAACATCACGGGCACATTCCTCAGCGTGCGGGCGGTCTTGCCGGCGATGCGCGCAGCAAAATGGGGACGGATCATCAACATCTCGTCGAATTCCGTGCGCAAGGGAGTTCCGAACTATCTCCATTACGTGACGTCGAAATCGGCGATCATCGGGATGACCAACGCAATGGCCCGCGAACTTGGAGCGGACGGAATCACCGTGAATTGCATTCGGCCGGGCGCCGTGGCGACCGAAGTGGAGCGGGCGGTCAACCCGACCATCGAGCGCCGCATCGCGCAGGTCGCCGAACAATGCATACCGAGAGGAATGGTGCCACCGGACCTGGTGGGACTTGCCATGTTCCTGTCGACGCCGGCGGCGAGCTTCATGACCGGCCAGACGATCGCCTGCGATGGCGGGATGACCCATAGCAGCTAGCCACACCCGCGGTAGCGCAAGGCTTCCACCAGCAAGGCAAATGCCGCGGACGATTCCCGTCGGCTCGGATACCAGAGGTGATATCCCGAAAACGGCGGGCACCAGCCGGCGGGCACGCGCTTGAGCCGATTCTTGCCGATGTGGGATTGCGCCAAGCCTTCGCGCGCCCTCAGCTCGTGGCCCGCCTTTTCAAATTCCCACGCGTACAGGACCATCGAGGGGCCCACACCAAGCAAGGCCTCCCATTCGCGCCCCGATTGCGCCTACACTCGCGCAAAAGCTCGATCTTGCGAGCGCCACGGGGGAGACGCATGACCCAGCAGAACACCGACCGCATCCAGATCACGCATATCGGCAGCCTGCCGCGCCCGCACGATCTGCTCGACCAGATCAAGGCGAAATACACCGGCCAGTCCTACGACCAGTCCCGCTTCGATGCCGTGCTGGCGCGGTCGGTCGCGGACCTCGTCAAGAAGCAGGCGGAGTGCGGCATCGACTACGTGACCGACGGCGAGTTCTCGAAGCCGGGCTTCTTCTCCTACATCCAGGCGCGGCTCGAAGGCTTCGAGCCGCGTCCCAACCAGAAATTCGCCCTGTTCGAAGCGGAGGTCGCCGCCTTTCCGGAGTACTACGAGCAGTACTTCAAGGAGGCCATGCTCGGCGGAGCCGCGGTCAAGATGGTGCCGATGGTCTGTGTCGGGCCGGTCAAGTATCGCGGTGAGTCCCTGCTGAAGGCCGACATCGCCAATTTGAAGGCGGCGGCGAAGGCGGCGGGCATCGCCGACGATCACATCTTCCTGCCGGCGACGGCCCCCTCGGGCGTGGGCAAGAACGAGTACTACAAGACCGACGAGGAGTATTTCCACGCGCTGGCGGCCGAGCTCGCCAAGGAATACCGGGCGATCGCCGACGCGGGGCTGCTGGTCCAGATCGACGATCCGTTCCTGCCCGACATCTTCGTCGACCCGCACCTGGACGGGAAGCAGATGAAGCGGCGGGCCGAGATCTACGTCGAAGCGACCAACGCCGGGCTCAAGGGCATTCCGCAGGAACAGGTGCGGTTCCACACCTGCTATGGCATCAACGAAGGCCCGCGCATCCACGAAGCGGCACTTGCCGACATCATCCGCTATGTCCTCAAGGTCAAGGCCGGGCAGTTCAGCTTCGAAGGCGCCAATCCTCGCCATGAGCATGAATATCACCTGTTCGAGCACGTGAAGGTGCCGGACGGCAGGGTCGTGTGCCCGGGC
>DATKOE010000165.1:0-2335 GCA_035524815.1 Rhizomicrobium sp. | reverse complement strand
CGTTGACACATCTCAAGTGGGTTGTGCTCCTTCCCCCCTCGCGGGGGGAAGGTTCTAGCGAAGCGAGGCGGATGAGGGGTCGCGCCGGGTCGCGCCGCAAGGCGCTTGCGCGCCACGGCGATTAGCGCGACCCCATGAAGAGGGCGCTGCGCACGTCGGCGCGTCCGCCGCCGATGAAGCAGATTATTTACAGCTGTCACGCCGCCGGTGCTGCCTGGGCGCTTGGCCGCTTCCAAAAAAAGGAGGTTCACAAAGCCATGAAGCTTCATGTTTTCAGATATATGCAGCTACATCCGGAGTGTTTGCGTCAGCATGGGCCCGAGGCGGCCCGCTCCCCGCATTTAATTATCGCGGTAGGGACGCTCATTGCTGAGCGCCCCCCGCACAGAACCGTACGGGCGGGTTTCCCGCATACGGTTCCCACCTCGGGTGTCGGACGGCGAAACGCTGTTGGGGCCAAGGGTGGAGGATTTTCGCGTGGGGAAGCCAGTCGTTGGCCAGACGCGTGATCCGCTTCCAGGTGATGTCGCCCTTCTGGCTGCGTCGCCGAAGCGTTTGCCGCCAGATGTCGGTGACGAAGAAGCGGAAGGCGTTCAGCGCGCGACTGTTGGTCGGAACGGCATGGTAGTTGAACCATCCTTTGACGACCTGCCCCAGCCATTTCCCCTGAACGGGGATCGGCTGGTGCATGCGCCGTTTCAGCTCCTGCTTGATGGCTTTCAGCTTCGCCTGCATGCGATCGCGCCGGGACTTCCGTTTGAGCAGGAAGCGGCCCTGGCGGGATTTGGCGCAGATGTGGGTGAAGCCCAGGAACTGGAACGTCTCCGGTTTGCCGAGCCCGCGCTGAGCGCGCCGATCCGCCGCATGGCGGCCGAACTCGATCAGTCGGGTCTTGTCCGGATGAAGCGACAACGCAAACTTGCCCAATCGCTCGCGCATCACATCCAGGAAGCGCCGGGCGTCATCCTCGCGTTCGAAACCGACGATAATATCGTCGGCGTAGCGCACGATGATCATGTCGCCCGCGGCCTCGCGCCGTCGCCAGCTCTCGGCCCAGAGGTCGAAGCCGTAGTGCAGGTAGATGTTGCCGAGCAGCGGCGAAATCGCCGACCCCTGCCCGGTTCCCCTGCCGCTGTCCGTCACGACCTCGTCTTCAAGAACACCCGCCTCGAGCCACTTCTTGATCAGGCGGATGATGCGCGGGTCGCCGACCCGGTGCTCGACGAAGCGAGTCAGCCAATCTCGGCTGACTTGATCGAAGAACGAGCGGATGTCGGCGTCCAGTATGTAGTTCACTTTCCTGCTGGTGATCCCGACGGCCAACGCGTCGAGCGCATCGTGCGCGCCGCGTCCGGGCCGGAATCCATACGAGAACCCGAGGAAATCCTCCTCGTAGATCGCGTTCAGCACCGCGACTGTCGCTCTTTGGACGATCTTGTCTTCGAGAGCGGCGATCGCGAGCGGTCGCTGTCGTCCGTCCGGCTTGGGGATGTACGCCCGCCGGCTGGGCAGCGCCCGGTACGCTCCTCGGTGGAGCCGTGCGTGCAGGTCCGCGAGGTTGCGCTCGCGGTTCGCATCGTACTCCTTCCATGTTAGGCCATCCACGCCCGCAGAGGCGTCCTGTCTGAGTTCGTCGAAGGCGTCCCCAAGCAGGTCGGTGCTGAGATGGTGGAAGAGCGCAGTGAACTGCTCCTCTTTCCTCTGCCTTGCGGCTTGCCGTATGCGCTCCAGCGCCTGTGACACGCTTCCCCAGTCCTGCGCCCGGCGCGTGCTTTGCTGGACCGCATTTCCCTCGGCCTCCGCCCTTGGCTCCCCCGACTCCGAGGCGCATTGCTGCGCTTCGTTCGCCGGCTTCCCAGCTACTATGGCGGAGTATGACTTCTCCCGTCCGTTCATCGCCGGCTACGGCTCCTCGCCTTCCCGACGCGATCCGGCGGCGCAGCCGCCCCGGATGGGCAAGAGATCTCCCGGTTCCCGCGCAAGGAGCTTGGGCGCATGCCAGGGTCTAAGACCACGCCGGGCCGGGCCGTCCACGCGCTGGTGGTTTGCGACGGTCCGTTTCGCCTTCCGACACAGGGACGTCGTCGGCGCCCGGGATAAGCGTCTTTCGCGGCTCGATGGCTGGCCTGCGCCTCCCCCTGCCGACGCTTCGCCGCCGACCTCGCGATCGACGCCGCACGGCTCAGGGCCGGTGTGGTGCGCGTGACCTTCACCGTAAAGGACTTTCACCTCCTACTCCTTGCCGGTCTCCCGGCGCACCCCTGTTACCAGCGGATTTGGCCCGCTTCCTAGCGGGGCGGGCCCAGCCGGCCGATAGCGCCGCGCCGAGCCCGTT
>DATKOE010000164.1:0-20916 GCA_035524815.1 Rhizomicrobium sp. | reverse complement strand
CATCTGGTCGCGCTCGGAGTGGGCGGCATCGTCGGTACGGGCATCTACACCCTGATCGGCATCGCCGCGGGGCTGGCCGGCCCCGGCATGATCGTCTCGTTCGTGATCGCGGGCCTGGTCAGTGCCTGCGCCGCGCTCGCCTACGCCGAGATGGCGACCATGATGGCCGCCGCCGGCAGCGCGTACACATACAGCTACGTGGTGATGGGCGAGCCGATTGCCTGGTTCGTGGGCTGGAGCCTGATCCTCGAATACACCGTCGTGTGCGCCGCGGTGGCGGTCGGCTGGTCGGCGCACGCCGCGGGCCTGATCGCGTGGTTTCACGCGCCGGTTCCTGCCGCGATTCTTGCGGGCCCGCAGGCAGGCGGCTTCATCAACGTGCCCGCGATTGTCGTCGCTTTGGCGGTTGCCGCTTTGCTCGCGGCGGGCACGCGCGAAAGCGCGACGGTCAATTTCATCCTGGTCCTCGTCAAGCTCGCCGCGCTCGCCGCCTTCATCGCCATCGCGCTGCCGGCTTTCGATCCGAAGCACTTCGCGCCCTTCATGCCTTACGGCTGGGCGAGCGCGTCGCCCGACGGCTTGAAGCTCGGCGTGCTGCCGGCCGCTTCGCTCATCTTCTTCGCCTTCTACGGCTTCGACACCATCTCGACCGCGGCGGAGGAGGCCAAGCGCCCGGCCCGCGATCTTTCCATCGGCATCGTCGGCTCGATGCTGCTGTGCACGTTCATTTACATGGCGGTGGCTGCCACGGCGGTCGGCGCGGTGCCGACCGGCGAATTCGCCAAGAGCGCCGAGCCGCTGGCGCTGATCCTGCGTGAGTTGCATCAGCCGGGCTGGTCGGCGGTGATCGGCGGCGCGGCGATCCTGGCATTTCCGACCGTGATCATGGTCTTCATGTACGGCCAAAGCCGAATCTTCTTCGTCATGGCGCGCGACCGCCTCTTGCCCGGCCGGCTTGCCAGGGTGAATGCGCGCACCGGAACACCCGTGGCGGTGACGATCTTCACCGGGATCGTCGCCGCGGTCATTGCGGGTCTGGCGCCGCTGAAACTGATCGCGGAACTCGCAAATGCCGGAACGCTGTGCGCCTTTATTGCGGTGGCGCTGTCGATGATCATCCTGCGTTTGCGCGATCCCAGACGTCTGCGCGTGTTCCGTACGCCGCTATGGTGGCTCGTCGGTCCCGCCGCGATCGCGGGGTGCCTCTACCTGTTCTGGAATCTGCCGGGCCTGACCCAGCACCTGTTCTTCGTTTGGAACGCGATCGGCATAGCCGTCTACGCCCTCTATGGCGTGCGCAAGAGCAGGTTGGCGCAGGCGGCCCCGCCGTAGGCACGTTTCCGCACATCGCGCGCGGAGCGGCCTATCCGGCCCGTCCTGCTCTCGTTCCCGAACCCGCGCAACCGACGAGCCGGAAGTCGCCGCCGCCGATCTTGAGCGCCCCGCCTTCGGCGAGCGCCTTTGCCACCGCCGCGCGCGCGCTCGCCAGAACGCGCGAAAACGTGGGCCGCGATATCCCCATGTTCCGAGCCGCTTCCTCCTGGTCGAGGCGGCTGTAGTCGGCCAGGAGAATGGCCTCCCACTCCTCGTCCTTGAGCGCAACGATCTCGAGTTCGCTGAGCGGGATTCCCCTCGGCTTGAAGAACCGCACCGCGGGGCTGTTGCGCACGAGGCGGCGCTTTTTTGGTCTCATCGCAGGATAGGACATTTTGTGCAATTGAACGTACGTTCATAATCGTTCTAGACACGCCATGTGTCAACGGGCGATGCAGCAGGCGGATTGCACTGTCCGGGCCGAACGAAAAAACCACAGGAGGCATCGCAGTGAAGTTCGCGGTAACGAGCCAGGATTTTCTTACCATCACGGGCCATGCCGGAAAGAGCACGCGCTTTCTGCTGTTCGAAACCGACGCTGCGGGCGAACCCGTGGAGACCGGCAGGCTCGATCTCAGCGACGAGCAGTCCATCCACAATTTCAAGGGCGGCGCGCATCCGCTCGATGGCGTCGGGGTGCTGATCGCCGGGAGCGCGGGCCAGTGCTTCATCGACCGGATGCGGGAACGCGGCATCGTGACCGTTGTCGCCGGCGGGCTGCACCCGCGTGAGGCCGTGGCGGCGTACGTTGCCGGATTGCTGCATCCGGCCCGGGACGCCGAAGCCTGCGACTGCCACGAATAGAAAGCGCTCCGGCGGCGTGAGCCGCCGGGCGGCCTGTCTTTCAGGCGATTTTACTTGAACCCTGCCGCCGTCCAGGCCGTGTAGCCGCCGTTCAGGCTGACGGCATTGGTGTAGCCGCTCTGCCGGAGAAACTGGACGGCTTGCGCGCTCCGGTGCCCCGACCGGCAGTAGACGACGAGTTTTCCTTTCCTGGGCAGCGTCGAATAACTGGCGGAGAGATTTTCGAGCGGCATCAGGATCGCACCCTGGATGTGGCCCTGGCCGAATTCCTCCGGCTGGCGGACGTCCACGATGGTCAGGCGTACCCCGGCGGTCATGAGGCCATGCAAAGTCGCCGGCTCCATCAGCGGCACCTGCGCCGCAGGCGCCTGAGCGAAACTGGCGCCCGAAGTGAACGATGCCGCCGCGACGGCGACCAGCGCGGCAAAGAGGAAACCAAGGGCGCGCGTCATGACTGTACTCCGGAGAATTGCCATGAAACCCTAGCACGCTGGCGTGTGCGGCGGCCGCGACCGGCCTGCTACCGTCCGTCGCGCTTGATCGGCCAACCCCGCGCGGCGCAGCCGGCGGAAGTCGTCCGTCCTTCCCAATCGATCCGTCCTAGAACTTCGCTTCGATCGGCACGCCCGGTGCGATCTTCGAGGCGTGGATCACGAGCGCCGTCTTCACGCTGGCGACGTTGCGTTCGGCGGTAAGCGTGTCGGTCACGAAGTTCTGGAAGCCCGACAAGTCTTTCGCCACGATCTTCAGGATGAAGTCGACTTCGCCCGACAGCATGTAGCACTCGCGCACGTTCGGCCACGAGCGCACGTGCTCCTCGAACTGCTTGAGGTCGTGATCGTGCTGGCTCGCCAGCCCGACGAAGGCGAACCCGGTGACTTCGAATCCCAGCGACTTGGCGTCGAGATCGGCGTGATAGCCCTGGATGTAACCGGCCTTTTCCAGGGCCCGCATGCGCCGTAAACACGGCGGCGCGGTGATCTTGGCGCGGCGGGACAACTCGACGTTGGTGATGCGGCCGTCGGCCTGCAATTCCGCGAGGATCTTGAGGTCGATCGAATCGAGCTTGTGATGCTCCAAGGGAGGGCCCCTGTAAAATAATCTTTCGGTGCGCTTTTTACTCCGGAGCCCAGATGGCAGCAATAATATTTCGACGGAGCGGCGGGAAGTCGCTGTGGACAGTATCGCCCCGACGGCAGGGCGCGTCGGAAACGGCCGGAATCGCTGTACTATTGGGCGGCTTGACCTTTGGCGGCGCGGTTCCGATATCAGGCGCCGGGCTTCGGCGGAAAACGAAAGCGAAATCCCAGTGTCTTCCCACTCCAAAGTCGTGATCCTCGGAAGCGGGCCGGCGGGCTGCACCGCCGCCATTTACGCCTGCCGCGCCATGCTGGAACCCATGCTGATTTCGGGGCTTCAGCCGGGTGGGCAGCTCACGATCACGACCGAGATCGAGAACTTCCCCGGTTTCGCCGAGGCCATTCAGGGCCCCTGGCTGATGGAGCAGATGGAGGAGCAGGCCAGGCGGCTGGGCACGGCTCTCGTCAACGACACCGTCACCTCCGTCGATCTGGCGCGCCGCCCGTTCACGCTAGTCGGCGATTCGGGCGAGCGCTACACGGCGGACACGCTCGTCATCGCCACGGGCGCTCAGGCCAATTGGCTGGGGCTGCCCTCCGAGGCGAAGTTCCAGGGCTTCGGCGTTTCGGCCTGCGCCACCTGCGACGGCTTCTTCTATCGCGGCAAGAAGGTCGCAGTGGTTGGCGGCGGCAACACGGCGGCGGAAGAGGCGCTCTTCCTCACGAATTTCGCCGACCACGTCACGCTCATCCATCGCCGCGACCAGCTCCGCTGCGACAAGACCAACATTTCGCGCCTGGAAGGCAATCCGAAGATCGACATCGTCTACGACACCACGATCGAGGAGATTCTCGGCACCGAGGATCCCAAAGGTGTCACTGGTGTGCGTCTGAGGAACACGATCACCGGCACCACGCATGAGATCAACGTGCATGGAGTTTTCATCGCCATCGGCCATTCGCCGGCAACGGCCTTGTTCAAAGGCCAACTCGACATGGACGAATTCGGTTATATCAAGACGGCGCCCGATTCCACGCATACCAGCGTGGCGGGTGTGTTCGCGGCCGGCGACGTGAAGGATCGCGTTTTCCGTCAGGCGGTGACGGCCGCGGGCATGGGTTGCATGGCTGCGCTTGAAGCCGAGCGGTTCCTGGCGGCGGCACATACATAGCGGCGTAGCTCGGAGGGGTACGCATGGATTGGGACAAGCTGCGCATTTTCCACGCGGTCGCGTCGGCGGGAAGCTTCACGCATGCCGGCCAGATGCTGAGCCTCAGCCAGTCGGCCGTCAGTCGGCAGATCAGTGCGCTGGAAGATGAAATCACCACGCCCCTGTTCCAGCGGCACGCGCGCGGTCTGACCCTCACCGATGAAGGCGAGATGCTTTATGCCGCGGTGAGCGATGTGCTGGCGCGTCTGGCCCAGGCCGAGGAGGCGCTGAAGAACGTCCACGATGCGCCGCGCGGCTCGCTCAAGGTCACGACGACGCACGGCATCGGCGCCTACTGGCTGGTGCCGCGGCTGCACGCGCTGTTGAAGGAATGTCCCGAGCTCGAGTTGCATCTGGTCATGGAAGACCGCGAGCTGGATCTGTCGCAGCGCGAAGCCGACGTCGCCATCCGCATGCGCGCGCCGGTGCAGGCCGACCTGATTCAGCGCAAGCTCTTCACCGTGCACTATCACGTCTACGCCACCCGGGAATATTTGGACGCTTGCGGCACGCCTGAGAAGTTCGAGGATCTCGGCCGCCATACCATCATCTCCTACGGCGAGACGGCGCCCTCGGAAGTGCGCGAAGTGAACTGGCTGATCGATCACGCCAGGCGCGTCGTGCAGCCGGATTCGACCTGCCGCTTCGTGCGCATCAACAACGTCAGCGGCGTGCTTTCCGGTGCGCTGTGCGGCCTGGGGCTGGCCTCGGTCCCGGACTACGTGGCGGTTCAGCATCCCGAGTTGATTCGCGTATTGCCGGATGTGCAGGGCCCCAGCTTCGACGTGCATCTGGTCTACGCGGATTCCCTGCGCCAGTCGAAACGCGTGGCGGCGTTCCGCGATTTCCTGGTGCGGGAAGCCAAGGACTGGCACTACTGAACCGGGCTTTCGGCGCGTTGCCGTCACTCGCCTGGACAAATTGCGGCTGCGTATCCGGCTCAACTGCGGTCTCGAGGGGAGAGGGTCGCGCTCCCGGCAGGCCAGCCTTGCGGAAAACGTAACGTTGCCGCCCTCTTGAATCCCGCAATCGGCACCCCATTTACAAAGTACCGGCGCGCCTTCCCCCCAGGGTTCGCCGGGCGCGGATCCCCCTCCGCGGAGCCCTGGGCGGCGGGTTTTCGCCGCCCGGCTCGGCTCGCGTCCCCAACCACGCGGGCAGATCCCAAGCGCACTCGCCGGAGCGGTCCCCGCTCCGGCGTTTTTTTGCTAATGATGGAAGCCCCCGTGATTTGCGGGGGCGTTCGCTGGGAGGTCCTCCGATGTCTTTTTTGAAGGTTTTCGGGCGTTTTGCGGCGGTCGCGGCCGTTGGTGCGGCACTCGCCGGATGCGGCGTCAACAAGATTCCCGCCCAGGACGAGCAGGTCAAAGCCGCCTGGAGCCAGGTGCAGAACGAATACCAGCGGCGCGCCGACCTCGTGCCCAATCTGGTCGCGACCGTGAAGGGTTACGCGAAGCAGGAGCAGACCGTGCTGACGCAGGTCACCGAGGCCCGCGCGCACGCCACCCAGACCGTCGTGTCGGTCAACGATCTGACCAACCCGCAAGCCTTCCAGGCCTACGAGAAGAGCCAGGCGCAGCTTTCCGGCGCGCTGGGCCGGCTGCTGGCGGTCAGCGAGAACTATCCCGATCTGAAGTCGAACCAGAACTTCATCGCACTGCAGGCGCAGCTTGAGGGCACCGAAAACCGCATCACGGTGGCGCGGCGCGACTACATCCAGGCGGTGCAGGACTTCAACACCACGCTGCGGACGATTCCCTACCGCTGGACGGCTTCGATCTTCTATCCCGAGCTGAAGCCGTACCAGACGTTTGCGACCAGCGAGAAGAACCAGTCGGCGCCCACGGTCCAGTTCTGATGCACTCGCGGACCTTCACGTTCGCGTTCTTCGCTGCGCTGATCGCCTTGTTCGTGACGGCCGGCGCCCATGCCGCGCTGCACTTCCCGGCGCTCACCGGCCGCGTGGTCGACGATGCCGGCATCCTGTCGGCCGGAACGCAGCAGCAGCTCACCGCATTGCTCGCGGAGCACGAGCAGCAGACGGGCAATCAGGTCGTCGTGGCCACGCTCAAGGATCTGGGCGGCACCGACATCGCCGACTACGGCTACCAGCTCGGCCGCGCCTGGGGCATCGGCCGGAAGGGCAAGAACAACGGTGCGCTGATCATCGTCTCGCCCAACACGCACGACGTGCGCATCGAAGTTGGCTACGGCCTGGAGGGCGATCTCACCGACGCGCAGTCCAAGCTCATCATCGAAAACGTGATGCTGCCCGCGTTCCGGAAGGGCGACTACGACAAGGGTGTGCTCGAAGGCACGGTGGACGTGCTGCGCACCCTGGGCGGCAAGCCCTCCGGTGCCGAGAACATCCCTCAGCCCCAGGCCCAGGACGATTCGTCGTCCGGGGGCATCCCGGTCGTCTTCATCATCATCGTGCTCTTCCTGGTGTTCGGCCGCTGGTTCTGGCCGCTGTTGTTCCTTGGCGGCATCGGGCGCGGCGGCTGGGGTGGCGGAGGATTCGGCGGCGGCGGATGGTCGGGCGGCGGAGGCTTTGGCGGCGGCGGATTCGGCGGCGGCGGCTTTTCCGGCGGCGGCGGCTCGTTTGGCGGGGGAGGCGCATCGGGACATTGGTGACGAAACTCACGCTTGAAGAGCACAAGAAGCTCAGCCAGGCCTGCAGCGCCGCCGAAGCGCGCACCGGCGCCCGGTTGGCGCTGGTGACGGTGCCGGTCAGCGATCATTACAGGCTTTATCCGTTCGTCTACGGCGGCATCGCTGCAGTGACCGTGTTCGTCTTGCTGGCGTTGTTGCTGCCGCATCTGCCGGTGCGGGCGGCGTTTGTCATCACCGCGGCGGCGGCCGCCTACGTGATGTTCATGCTCGAATGGATGCCGCTGCGGCTCATGACCGTTCCGCGCCACGCCAAGAGCTGGGAATGCTGGGAATTGGCGCGCCGCGCCTTTGCCGCGCACATCCTGGCGCAGGCCGAACGCAAACCGGGCATCGTGCTGTTTGTCTCGTTCGGCGAGCGCTACGTGGAAGTCGTGGCCGACCGCGAGGTGAACTCGCGCGTACCGCAAGCCGCCTGGGACGCGATCGTCGCGGAGTTTCTTGCGCACGCCAGGCAAGGCCGCACGGCGCACGCGCTTCTGACGGCGGTCGAAAGCTGTACCAAGGTGCTCGAACAGCACTATCCCCCCAGATAGTCCCGCTGTCCCTTCGCCGGCGGCGGCTGCCCGCCCACACCTTCCGCGCGGGGGCTCTTGACACCGTAGAGTATAGCTACTAAACACAAACCATGACATCCATCGGCGACATCGGCGAACTGTGGTCCCGCCTCACCAACCGTCTGGTGTTCCTGGAGAAGCGCTATGTATTCCGGCATGGCGGGCTGGAACTGCATCCCTCCGAGCTGCATGTGCTGCTCGCCGTCCTCCACGAGCCGGATGCCAATGCCACCAAGCTCGCCATGCGCCTGGGAATCACCAAGGGCGCCGTCTCGCAGGTGCTCAAGCGCCTTGAAGGCAAGCGCGTCATCGTCAAGCGCAGCGATCCCACCCAGAAGAACGAGGTGACGGTCACGTTCACCCGCCTGGGCCGTGCGGCGCTCGACGACTTCCTGGCGCGGCGCGCGTCGGTCAACAAGCGCGTCGACGCCTATCTTGCTTCGCTGACCGATACCGAGGCGGCGACGGTGCGCCGCTTCCTCAATCAGATCGAGGCCACGCTGCCCGAAGACGACTAGGACGCCGGCCGTCCTGTCGGGAGTACTTGGTTTGGATTTTGTGTATAGCAGCTAAAAACGACAGGAGCAGAACATGGGTCAACGGAAACGGAACATCAGCAGCTACACGCGCTTTCTCGCGGCGCCGCCGGTAAAGGTCTTCCCGCAGCTGTGCCCGACCAGGGAATACGACTGGATCGAGGTCTGGCGCTGCAATCTCGTCCATTCGGATTCGGGCATTGCCGAAGGCGATTGCGTGTTCATGACCGAGGGCGACGGGACGAGCGGACCGGAAACCTGGACCTGCAGCCGCTACGAGCCGCCGTCGCGCATCGACTACGTGCGCATGTCGGCGCACCGGGTGGTGCGCCTGGAACTGCGCCTGGAACCGGCGGGGGCGGGCACGCGCCTGACCGTGACTCACGTGATGAGCGCGCTCGACGATGCCGGAGACGCAATGGTCGGCGCCTGCCATGCCGGCACCAGCGAAGAGCACTTCAAGCCGCTCCTCATCATGCTCGAGCACTACCTTAAGACCGGCAAGATGCTCCCGCGCGACAAGGCGATGGCGGCCGCGGCGGCCTGACGAGCCTCGGCGATTGCCGGCTTTGAAGGATCGCTCAACGCACCACGAAGCCCGCAATTGCCGCCGCGGGCGCCACGATCAGCCACCGCACAAGGAAGCGCAGAACTGTGTTGTGCCGAACTACTTCGGCGATGGGAGGCGACCGGCGGCGATAGAACG
Source organism: Rhizomicrobium sp. (assembly GCA_035524815.1). Lineage (GTDB taxonomy): Bacteria > Pseudomonadota > Alphaproteobacteria > Micropepsales > Micropepsaceae > Rhizomicrobium. The sequence goes on along the minus strand of DATKOE010000164.1, from coordinate 11,979 downwards.
CAACGAAGCGGCGGCCCAGGGCGAAGCGTACCAGATGCTCGTCGCGCAGCCGCTGCAACACGGCGACCTCGCGTGAGTGCGCCCCTGTTGCGGCCGTTGCGATGAAGCAGCTCGTGGGCCCCGAAACGATGGGCTTGGGGAATTTCGAAACCACGCCGCCATAGGCGCCGAGCGCCGCACGAACGGTGATGCCCGGCTGGAGCGTCGAGCTGGCGGTCAGCCGCGTCTGCACCGTGCGCACCGAGAGGATGACGCCCGCAGGCAAGGTGCCCGACTGCGAGCCGAGGACGCTGGCGGCGCTCGCGATCGCGCCCGCATTGATCGATGACGTGAGGCGGTCGCGGAATACCGGAAACACCTGGTTCAACGCGACCCGGTTCAAGACGTTCAGGATGGTCGCCTCCACGGCGGAAACGATGTTTCCCGTGCCGGTGAAGGTGATCGTGCCGAGGTTGGGCGAGGCGATGACCAGAGATTCCGTCGCCGCCGACGCGATGCTGTCCGAAGGTACGACCTGAAACGCGAGCCTGTAGGTGAAGCCCACCGGCGTCGGCAGCGGCGACGGCTGGGTCGTGCCCGTCGCGGTGAGGGTGATGAAACCGCCGTTGAAACCGCTGCCGGCCGCGGGATCGGACAGCGCGACGGTCAATGCCGCGATGTTCGTGCTGGTGCCGCTGTCGGCCATGAACGGCGTGGTCGGGAGCATCGTGGCGATTTGTGCGGGTGTGATGTTGGTGGCAGGGGCCAGGATCACCTCGATGGAATCGGTGGGCAGCGAAGGATCGAAGCGGCCCGAACGGAACCACCAGCCCGTGTCCATTCCCATGAGCGCCGTATCCTGCAGGCTCACGCCGATGCCCCGATCGGGGCTGACGTTCTGGAACGACGGCCCTTCCGCGAAGGAGATCGTAAGCGAACTGAGGACGCCGGTATGGGGATCGTCGCCTTGGTCCATCTGCTGTGGGCCGCTTCCGCTGCCGGTGCCGAGCACCGTCCACAGCATCCACAGCCGCGCGGTGACGGCGACCGCGCTGCCGCCTTCCAGGTTCCACACCTTGACGCTCGTGCTGTATCCGGTTTGCGCGTGGGCGGGCGGGACCGAGATTGCCATCTCGCCCATTGCCGCACCTGCCCCGATCAGGAATTCACGACGTCCGGTCATTGCACACCTCCCGAGGCGAGTCCGCATCGCCTTCCACACGCAATGTCGCCAACGCTTACGGATGTTGTCGAAGGTAGCGGAAACCAACGGCGCAAAGAAGCATTCGTGATGACGGCATTGCCGTCATCGAGATCGCCTCCGCCGGGGGCAGACGCGTTCTATGCCCGCGGACGCCGCCTTACATTCCCGCCGGCAGCCTGTGCGCGATATTGGGCTGGCGCCGGGCGGCCTCGTCGATGTCCTTGCTGCCCGCAGCGATGCCCAGCTTCACCTGTGCGATCCCGCGTTCGTAGAGCAGCCGCGCGCTGTCGGGCGAGGCTTTCCACGCGGCGTCGAAGTCGCCGAGTGCCTCGCGGAACTTGCCTTGCCGGAAATAGGCAACGCCGCGCGACTCCAGAAGCGACGGTTCCTTCTCCGCCGCAAGCGCCTTGGAGCAGGGACCGACGGCCTCGGCGAACTCGTCCTCGCTGCGGGCCAGCGCGCGGCAGAGCCCGGGCTCGACGTCGGCTTCGACCGCGCCGAGCTTCAAGGCGCGGCGGTAGTCGGCGGCGGCCTCTTCGTATTTGTCGGCGTGGTAGCGGATGTCCGCCCGGCGCAGCACCACCGCGCGGTCGTCGGGTTCGGCACGGACGATCGCGTTGTAGTCCGCCGCCGCCCCGTCATAGTCGCGCTCCTGGACCAGAAGATCGGCATGCATTTGCCGCAGCCGCGTGTCGCCGGGCGAGGTCTTCAGCGCGGTGTCGAGATCGGCAAGCGCCAGCCTCGTCTTGTTCATCTTCGAATAGGCCGAGGCGCGCGCGCCGTAGGGTTCCGGGCCGGCCTCGGGATTGATGCGGATGGCTTCCGTCAATTCGGCCACCGCCTGGGGAAGCTGGCTCGCGTTGAGGAAACTGAGGCCTTGCGCCAAGTGACGGGAATAGGAGCCCTCGGGCGCGCCGGCCGGCGTCGCGGAGTTGATCAGGCGCATGGCCCGGTCGGTCTCGCCCAGCTGCGCCAGCGCGACGGCGTTCTTCGATTCCGTGCCGGCGGCTCTGCCGAATGGATCCTGTGCGATGAGCGGCTGCGCCTCGTTTTGCGATACCAGCGCCCCTTCGGGATGATCCGGAACGATCCTGATCGGCTCGAGGTAGCTGGCCGCGATGGCGAACACCGCACGGGCCGTCTTCGCCCGCAGGCTTCCGGTGCATAATGGCTGGTCGATGGTGCTACGGAAGTCGCGATGCACCGAGACCGTGTTGCCCGACGTCGTCCAATGCGCGGTGAACTCGATGTTTTCCGTCGTGACGCGGGTATCGGCGGGAATCATGGCAAAGCGCGTGCCGGCCGGAATCTCCAGCGAGAAGTCCTCGGTCTGGTGCACGCTGAAGCAGGGCGTCGGATCCGCCGCATTGCTCTTGAGCGAGGCGATGGTCCCCATCGGCCCGTCGCCCGCCACGCCCAGGATGCGCAGGCCGAGCGGCATGTAGGTCACCTTGGTGCCGGTCAGCCATTCGGACCAGCCCCGGATGGTGAAGTCCCCGTTGATCGAGTAGGTCGCGGTGCGCACCAGCGGCGAGGCCGCCTTGAGCGTGCCGGTGGCGTTGCGGTAGCCGCGCGTCTCCAGGAGCTGGGAGACGATCTTGTCGGGACTGACGGCCTGCATGGCGAGCGCGACGATCCGCAGGAGCATCTGCGACGAGCCGGTCGCGGTGGCCGTGGTCTTGCCGGTCAGCACGCCCGCCGCGCTGAGCTGCATGGTGGTCGTCGTGCTTTCGCTGGCCGTTCCGGACGCCAGCACCGGCATGGTGCCGAGGCTCGCGCCCTGTTCGGACACGAAGATGGCGGGTTTGCCGTATTCCGCAAACGGCAGCACGCCGAACGGAGCCACCAGGGCGCTGCTGTCGAGAAAGAGCTTCATCTCCGGCACGTAGGTGATGACGTGGTCGAGCTGCACCAGCGTCGGCACCTGCGTCAGCGTGTAGGCGTTTGAGCCGTTGAGCAGCACGCTCTGAGTCTCGATGCCCTTCGCCTTCAGGAGCGCCCGCAGCAGCAGGTCGTGGTCTTTGCAGTCGCCGTAGCCGTAGGTGAGGATGGCGTCGACGTCGTGCGGCACCAGCGTGCCTTCGCCCAGTTCGATCGCGATGTAGCGGATGTTCGAATCCACCCACTCGTACAGTTTGCGGATCTGTTCGCGCTTGTCGCTCTCGCCCGCGGTCAGCTTGTCGGCCAAGGCCGCCACCTTCGGCGTGACGGTGAGCTTGGACGCGAGCTTGGCGCCGTAGGCGCGGCCCAGTTCCGCATAGTCCTTCACGTTGGAAACGAAATAGCGCGGCAGCTCGTCCATCGGCGAGATCACCACGGACTTTTCCGCCGTGGGACTGGGCATGGCGTAGTGCCAGCGGTAGACCACCTTGTCGCCGCGATCCTCGCTTGTGAATTCGACGCCGTGGGTTTCGGTGCGCAGGCCCAGGCTTTTCGGCGCGACGATCGTGTCGCGTTCTTCCTTGAGCGGCGCCGACGGCTTGAAGGCGATGCCGAACGTATAGACGCCCGGGAAGACTTCGGCGGTGTTCTTGTAGACGACCGTGTAGACCGCAACGTCGCCGGATTCGAGTTGCGGGAAGATGATGACCTTCACCCGGCGGTCGGTGATCGACGCGTTCTGGCTGTCGTCCTGCGGCAGGCGCACGAAAACCGCGTTCATGTCGATCGGGATCTTGGTGCCGTCCGGCTTCAGCGTGTAGGCCTCGAGGATGTCGAGCTGCTGCGTGGCGGAGTTGAATTCGAGTTGCACCTGATTCAGGCGCATCGCCCCGGCGTCGTTGTCGGCATGAAGCTCGGCATGGACCTTCTGGACCGAGGTGCCGTCGGAGGCGACGTCGATGTCGTTCGTCTGCAGATTGATGGAAACCGAAACCGCCTCTTCGGTCGCCGCTTGCGACGCACTCAAGAGCAACAGCGCTACCGCGCCCGCCAACAGAACACGCACCCTACCACCCCCGCTTACCCGTTTTGTCCGATCCTACTTGGTTTTCCCGGTTCTTGGAATTGACCGGATTGGTTTGAAAGGTTCCAAGCCGCAGGCGGTCTGTTTCGCAGGGAAAAGCCGCGCTGCGAAGGCGCACCGCGCAAAAAAGGGGCGGCGAAGGGAGATTTCCCGCTCGCCGCCCCCCCAAAATCGCAGTCCGCCGTCCCTACGACGCCTTGGCTTCTTCCTTGGCCGCCTTGCGCGCCGCGACAACCTGGTCGGCGATCTTGCCGGAAAGCTCCTGCAGGTGATCGAACTCCAGTTCGAAGGTGCCGACACCCTGCGTCAGCGAGCGAAGTTCGATGATCAGGTTTCCGATCTCCGATTGCGGCATTTCCGCAACCACCGTGTCCCAGCCGTTCCAGCCGGGGCGTGCGTCATAGCCCAGAAGCTGGCCGCGCCGTCCGCTCACCACCGCGTTGATTTTCGAGGTGGCGTCGTTGGGCACGTGGATTTTCACCTTCATGATCGGCTCCAGCAGCACGGGCGAGCATTGGGGCATGCCTTCCTGCATGCCGATGCGCGCGGCGGTCTGGAACGCGGCGTCGGAGGAATCGACGGTATGGTACGAGCCGTCGTTCAGCGTCACCGACAGGTCAACGACGGGGAAGCCGAGCGGGCCTTCGTCGAGGAAGGCGATGACGCCCTTTTCGACCGACGGGATGAACTGCTTGGGCACCACGCCGCCCACGATCTCGTCGATGAACGTGAATCCCGCACCGCGCGGCTGCGGCTTGATCTCGAGCACGCAGTCGCCGAACTGGCCGTGGCCGCCCGATTGCCGCTTGTGGCGGCCGCGCACGGTGACCGGCTTGCGGATGGTCTCCTTGTACGGAATCGAGGCCGGCCGCGTGTTCAGCTTGAGGCCGTAGCGGCTCATCATCTTGTCGATGGCCACGCGCAGGTGCATTTCGCCCTGACCGCCCAGCGTCATTTCGTGCAATTCGGCGTCCTGGTGGAAGTGGACCGAGGGATCTTCCTCGATCAGCTTTCCCAGCGCCGCGGTCAGCTTCACCTCGTCGGCGCGGTTGGCCGCCTGGATGGCGAGCTTGTAGACCGGCACCAGCCGTTCGATGCCCTGTTTCGGCGGCGGCGCCTTGCCGGTCGAAAGCGTGGCACCGGTGGGAATGCCTTCGAGGCGGGCCAGCGCGACGGTGTCGCCCGCGTTGGCCTCGGAGAACTTTGTCTGGCCCGTGCCCACGAGCTGGAAGATGCCGCCGACGCGGCTTTCCTCGCCGTCGGCGGTGTGCAGCACCGAGCCGTCCTTGAGACTGTTCTGCATCACGCGCGCGATGGAGAGCTTGCCGCCGCGCTCGGAGTAGACGGTCTTCAAGACCTGCACGAAGGTGTCCGTGCCTTCCGGAATGCCGATGCGCCTGGCGGCGGCCGACACGTCCGGGCATTCGTGGCGCAGCTGTTTCAGGAGCCGGGTGATGCCCTGGTTGCGTTCGGCCGAGCCGATGAACACCGGCACGACCTGGCATTCCGCGAATTCGCGCTTCAGGTCGCCGAACACTTCCTCGCGCGGCGGCTCCTGGTCGGAGAGCAACTCCTCCATCAGCCTCTCGTCGTAGTCCGCGAGCTTCTCCAGCATCGCGTAGCGCGCTTCCTTCTCGCGATCGGGATCCTTCAGATCGACCTGTTCGGAATGACTGCCGTCGCGATAGGCGAAGGCGCGTTCGAGCGCGAGGTCGACGAATCCCGTCACCTGCTCGTTTTCCCAGATCGGAATCTGGCGGAGCAGCAGCGGCTTGTCGCTGGCTTCCTGGAGCGTGCCCAGGATTTCGCGCAGCGATCCGGTCGCCTTGTCGATTTTGTTGACGAACAGGAGATGGGGAATCTTGAGATCGGCAAGCCGCTTCATGTACGGTTTGAGCATCTGCACCTTGGCGGGTTCCGGCTCGATCACGACGATGGCCGCGTCCGCGCCCTGGACCGCGTAGAGCGTGTCCTGCAGGAATTCGATGGATCCCGGGCAATCGAGGAACGTGAAACTCTGGTCGAGGAAAGTGGTCGTGGCGCAATTCATCTCCACGCTCATCTGGCGGGCACGCGCTTCGGGGCTGGAGTCGCCCACCGTGTTGCCCTGGGAGACCGAACCCTTGCGCTGGGTCGTCCCGTTGGCGAAGAGAACGGCTTCGAGCAGCGTGGTCTTGCCGGAGCCGTAGGGTCCTACCAGGGCCACAGTGCGTGGCCCTTTTCCTCCATTTGCGGACATTCATTGCCTCCTTCGGACCCCTGGGCAGGGTCCGGGGGGGTCGCGGCGGGCGCTCATCCCGATCGATCGGGCCGCGTCACGCGCCCCACTTCTGTAGAGGAAACCAAAGCGCCGAAAGCCGGGGTTGGCAAGGGGCAGCCGCCCTTTCTGCCGCACTATCGAAAAGTCCCTGCGCTCTATAGTGTCGCGCCGCCCCAAACTGGCGAGGTCTGCCGTGCCGGAACGCGTCACTCCCGAGCGCTCGGCCCATCCCGTCCTGTTCCTGTTGATGTTCGTGCCCTTGGGCATCTCCAACGGCTATGTCGTCGTCACGCTCGCCTACCTGCTCGCAACCGCTGGTGTGACCGTCGATGCCATCGCCATCCTGGGCAACTGGTCGCTGTTTCCCCAGGTCCTGAAGGTTTTCGCTGGGCCGCTGGTCGATACCACCCTGTCGAGCAAGTTCTGGTATCTGGTCTCGGCGGTCGTCACGGGCCTTCTGATTGCGGCGACGGCGTTCGTTCCGGCGACGCCCGCTTATCTGACTCCGATCACGGCGCTCGTGTTCTTCATCAGCGTAGCCTCCGCTTTCTCGGCGTTGGCCGCCGACAGCATCATGGCGCATGCCTCGAGCCCCGAGGAAAAGGGGCGCGCCGGCGGATGGAGCCAGGCCGGTAATCTCGGCGGATCGGCGATCGGCGGCGGGCTCGGCCTGTGGCTGTCGCAGAACCTCACGGCTTCGGGCGATCAGGCGGCCGGCCATTGGCTGACGCTGCACACGTCCGTGTCGTGGTTCACGGATGCGGGCGTGTGGCTCGGCGCCCACGTCGATGCGGCGCTGGTGGCCGGATGCGCGGTCGGCCTGCTGTGCGTCGTCACCTCCTTCGCGCTGATTTTCGTGCACGAGCCTCCGGCCGAACACCGCGGCAACGGCTTCGGCAAGAACCTCGTCATCGTCGCCAAGGACTTGTGGAGCCTGCTCAAGTCGCGCCGGGGCCTGTTGGCCTTCGTGGCGATGTGGCTGCCGATCTCGACCGCCGCCATGACGCAACTGTGGTCCGCGGTGGCGCAGGATTGGCACGCCTCCGCCGACTGGGTGGCGCTGATCAACGGCATGCTGGGCGGGGTGATCACCATGTTCGGCTGCATCGTGGGGGGGTGGATCTGCGATCGCATGAACCGCATGGTGGCCTTCAATCTGGCGAGCCTGATGACCTGCGCCTGCGCGCTGGCGATGGCGTTTCTGCCGCGCACACAGGCGATGTACATCGTGTTCGTCGGCCTCTACATGCTGCTGACGGGGTTCTGTTACGCCTCCTGGGGCTCGGTCGTGCTGGAGGCGATCGGCAAGGGCGCCGCTGCCACGAAGTACAACGTGCTGGCCGGCATCGCGAACATCCCGATCATCTACATGGCCTATCTCGACGGCAAGGCGCATGTCTGGCACGCACCGTCGTGGCTGCCGTTCGAGGGCTCGACCATGATGCTGCTTGCGGAAGCGTTCATACCCGTGCTGGGCACGCTGGCGCTGTTCGCATTCTGGGTGCTGACCAAGCCGCGCTACAAAGCGCGCGAAGCGGCGGCCCGGCAGGCCGAGACCGCTGCCTAATCGACGTCCGCCGCGCCCTGGTCGGACGCGAGCAGGATGCTAAGCATCCGCGGCACCGGCACGCCGTGATCGCGGGATATTCCGTTCAGGGTCTCGTAGGTGCCGTCGACCGGAACGCCGCCCGCCTTGAGCCGCGCCACGGCTTCCTCCTTGGTGAGGCCGAGTGCCGGGGCCATCTTCTCGATCGGAGCGCTCGCCACCGCGCTCGCCACGCGCCACGGCCCGTGGCCCTGATGGCCGCCGTGGAAGCCCGCGCCGCCAAAGGGGGCCGCGAGCAGGATCAGCGTGGCAGTCACGACGCCCAGCCCGCCCGCGATCGCCATTCCGGGCGGCGTCTTCAGCATCGCCAGCACGCCCCGCCAGTTGCGCGCCAGGTGCAGCGCCAGCGCGACGACGAACACCACGCCCGTCCATTCGTGAATCTCGCTCAAGGGACCGCCGCGCACGCCGAAGAACATCAGCATTCCGGTCAGCCCCGCGCCGACGAATGTGACGAAACTCAAAGGTGTCGCGTATCTCCGCAGCCAACCGTTCATGGCGGCATCCCCAGGCAATCGCATGTTCAACGGACAACCGGTCCGTTTCCGTCCCTTTCAACACACGAAGATGATCGCGCGATGAGCGGGCGCCGAATGGCGGCTTTTGCGACCAATTCCGAACGGTGAGTTTGGGTGCGACTCCGGACATCAACGCTCCGGCGACTTCGCGCCATAACCGGCCATTCACGAGACGCCGATTTCGAGCGGGAACGACAGGTGGAGACCGATTCCTCGTAAGCCATCAGTGATTGCGGAATGACCTGATCCCGAAGTAACGCGGCGTCTTCTTGCAGTAGGCGACATAGGTTGCGCCGAGGGCATGGCGGAGATGTTCTTCTTCAAACAGCACCATCGCGTGCCCCACCGCCGCGAATTGCACAGCGAAGATCAAACCGTTCCAGCTCAGGGAAGCCAGACCAATCCCGGAAAAGGCGAGTATTCCGAACAGTAGCTGTGGATTGCGCGAAAAGCGGTACATCCCCGACTGCACGACAGCATCGATTTGGCGGCAGAAAGTTCGCTTCAGTCCGAGATTCAGCCACGCGACGAGAAAGGCCAGTATGCCAAGCGCGCCAACAATCGTGCCGATCCAATAGAGGACCAGCGGTTCCTTCGGCCTAGGCCACGGAGCAAGGCCGCCGAGGTAGCCCATCACGGGGCATACGACGACGAACAGTGCCAACAGGAGCAGCACCGTCGGCCAGGGAAGCGTCCGGTACTTCAAATAATCGCGTTGGGCGATTGAGAAGACTCCCAGGGCAATGGCAAACAGACCAAATGCGACAAGGGCATAAAGTGGCGCGCTGAGCACTGGAACGTGGAACATGGGGCCATCTCGCAGCGGGGACCGAAGCCCGATATGTGCCGATGTGAGAGGGACCGGCGCAAACCTGATGTCGCCCTCAACGCAGTCAATTGTAGCCCTGATGTGCTTCGCGCTGAATGTCGTGTTGTGGCGCCTTTCCGCCGAAGCGCCGATGTCCGAATGACTCCCGACTTTTGCCGTTCGGATTAAGTCCAACTCGCGCCAACATTGGTCATTCTGAGCGCGCGAACAAATCCTAACTTGCTGGGAAGGAATGCTCACGCCGCGGTGCGTACGCGTCTGTTCCAGGACCACTGGAACAGTAGGGCAATGACGATCAGTGTGGCGGGCAACACGCCAGCGGCGATCAGTGTTCCTGGATGATGAGGAATGGGATGCGGCGAGCGGTGAGCAACAGAAACGTAATGCTGTAAAAAGGGCAGGCTCGCCAAAATAAGGGCCAAACCGCCGAAAGCCGCCGTCCCGACCCAGGCCCGTCGCCAGGCGAGCGCCACCACGACACTGAAGGGTACGAGGAACAGGAAGGGAAGAAGACCCGTCCAATCGAACACAAATCCCTTTGCGTGTGCTAGGAATGCCTCGCCCACAGCCATGAGCCAAAAGAAAGTGAGGATCAGCAAGCTGAGCAGCCGCGGGAGCCACCGCAAGAAAGCTGAAAAGAAGTTCGACATATTAAAGTCTCCTTCGTGATCATTTCGACATCAGTTTCGCCGCGCGCAGGTAATGTGACCGTCTCCGGCTTCATCCCCCAGTTCGCGCCACAAATCCATCGAACGCTTGCCAGTACTGCGCACGAATGAAATCCCGCTCCATCAGGATTTCGTGTTGCGCATCCTTTAGCTCGGTATAGGCGCAGTGAGGCAGACGCTTGGCGAAGCGGCGGCCGACCTCGGTAACGGCGACACGATCATGGCCCGCGGCGGCGAACAGGATCGGCGTGGAGATCGCCTCTGCGTATCCAGGCGCGGTGACCTCTGCCATGGATCGATTAACTGCCGCGATCCAGCCCCACGTTGGCCCGGCCAGCCGCAGCCAGGGTTTATGCGCAATGATGGTTTGAGTGCGCGCGTAGCGTCCGCGGTCGCCCGTACAAATCTGGTGATCGAAATCGACCTTGAGCGGGTCCTTGTCGGCCATGCCCCAGGCGAAATCGTCTGATTCGCCCAACGCGTCATAGACAGCCGGAACGGTGCGCACCATCCACAGCGGATAGCCACGCGTAGACAGGGCAATCATCGGCGCCGTCAGCGCTGCCGCGCGGAAGATGCCGGTCTTGGCATGCAGTGTGCGCAGGAGGAGGTGCGCGCCCAACGAGTGTGCCAGAACCAAAGGCGGTTCGGAGGAAATCGGCTTCACTATCTGGTCGAAGAAGCTGGCGAGATCGTCGTCGTACTCGGCAAAGTCGCGCACATGCGCCTTCAATGGATCAGCCAGCGGCCTGGAGCTGCCGCCCTGACCACGCCAGTCGAAGGTCGCCACCGTGTAGCCGCGCGTGTTCAGTTCGCCGATGACTTCGACGTATTTCTCGATGAACTCGCCTTGGCCGGAAAGCAGTGCACACACTTTGCACGGCGCGGCTGCCTCGAACACGCCGGTGCGCAGACGGGTGCCGTCTCTGGTGACGATGTCCTTGGGCGAAAACTGGAGAGTGGCTGCTTCGGCTGCTCGCAAGCTGTCGGTGTGCTTCGAGCATTTCCCTTTGGGTGCACCAGCTGGACCCGAGAAAAGGCCTCTGTCCCAGGCGAAATAACTCAGCATCGCGAGCGCACCGGCACCGCCGGCAATGATGGCCCGTCTGGACGCCATGTTGATGCCCCCATCACCTGGGCTCGGCGCGGTCGGCAAGCCCTGAGCATTCGGCGCAGGCTATCATTGATGCCGCATACAATGTGAAAGTGTAACGCAACCGCGGCGGATTCGAGGGTTCGTATCTGGCGCGACCCGATCATTGCCGGCGCCTCGCTCTGTGCTTTTCTTTCAAGACAGATCACAGAAGTGCCAGTTGCCAAGAAATGCTTCGGACTGATTCGACCATCTAGCGCTGTCGTGCTACTGTCACATTCACTGGGCGGGAGCCGAGTGTGCGTTACGAATTGCGCTTCTTGGACGACCAAGGAAAGCCTCTGGAAACTGATGCAGTCGAGGCTGCAAACGATCAGATTGCAGTGGAGGCGGCCGCACGCCGGTATCCTGTTTCTCTGAAGTTCCGATACTCAGTTTGGCAGGATCGACGCCTCGTCGTACTGCAAGGTGGCTTCAAACCGCACCGCATGCCAACGTCGAATATGGAGCCTCACTCTGGCACTCGCGCGGACTGAACGACCTCATTACTTAAACTCTCGCTACAAACGAATGTCCGTACATGGCGCTTTTGCGACCTGTTCTAAACGGTAAGTGTGGGATCAGAAGCGGACCTTCGCTCAAAAGGGAGGATGCGCGAGAATTTGCTATAGCGAGAGCCGGGTCGTTGGATTGCGCGTGCGATTTGATTTCGGGAGTAAGTGCGGGTCGCCGCATCGTCATGGACGGAGTATGTTTCTGCAAAGTGGATTGAAGGCACCCTTCAAGGGAGGAACCGATGCTCTGTAGGACATCGATTGTCCTTGCGGCGACCATCGTCACGTTGTCCGCAATGGCAT
>DATKOE010000163.1:0-3350 GCA_035524815.1 Rhizomicrobium sp. | reverse complement strand
AGGAACGGCAGCAGGATCCCTTCGTATAGATATTGCGTGCCGATCAGCGGGACGACGCCGTAAGCCGCGACCAGCACCAGCATCGGAGCGAGCCAGGACGGCAGGAGGCGCGGACGAGGCAGCGCGTCGGCGTATGTCGCGGACATGGCGTCACACCCTCTCGATGAGTTTCTGGCCGAACAGACCGGAGGGGCGCACGAGCAGAAAGCCGAGCGCCGCGACATAGGCGAACCAGCCTTCGATCCCGCTGCCGATGATCGGCCCCAGATAAACCTCGGCGAGTTTCTCCGTGGCGCCGACAAGAAGTCCGCCGATGATGGCGCCGAGGATCGAGTCGAAGCCGCCCAGCACCAGCACCGGCAACGCCTTCAGTACGACGAGGGAGAGCGAGAACTGAACGCCGAGCCGCGCGCCCCACAGCAGCCCTGCGACCAGCGCCACCACGCCCGCCGCCGTCCACACCGTCGCCCAGGTCCGCGGCAGACGCAGCCCGACCGCGAGCGCCGCGAACTGGTCGTCGGCAACGGCGCGGAAACTCAGGCCCGCGCGCGTCCAGCGGAAGAAGGCCGTGAGGGAGGCCACCATCACCGCGGCGACCGCGGCGGCGAACAGGTCGAACTGCGAGATCATCACGCCGCCGACGTCGTAGGGAACGTCCTCGATGCCGAGATCGAGTGCGTGGACCTGCGTGCCCCACAGCAGTTGCGCCGCGCCCTCGATGACGTAGGCAAGGCCGAGGGTCGCCATGAACAGCGTGATCGGAGGCTTGTTCACCAGTGGCCGCAGCACCGCACGCTCGATGACGATGCCGAGCAGCGCCATCGTCACGAGCGTGACGACCAGCGCGATCAGGAACGGAAAGCCGCTCTCGTGCAGGCTCACGAAGGTCAGGGCCGCGAACAGCAAGAGCGAGCCTTGCGCGAAGTTCAGCACGCCCGACGTCTTGTAGATCAGCACGAAGCCGATCGCGACCAGGCTGTACATGACGCCGGACAGCAGCCCGCCAACGAGCACCTCGATCAGGAACAGCCAATCGAAATCAGGCATCGGTCGGCACCGCGGCATCGGCCGGATCGTCCGCGTGCGCGACGCCGAGATAGGCGTCGATCACCGTCTGGTCCCGCCGCACCTCGGCGGGGGTGCCGTCAGCGATCTTTCGGCCGTAGTCGAGCACTGCGACGCGGTCGGACAGGCCCATGACGACCCCGACGTCGTGTTCGATCAGCACCACGGCCGTGCCGAGATCGTCGCGCGCGGCGCGGATGAAGCGGGCCATGTCCTGTTTGTCTGCCGGGGTCATCCCCGCCATCGGCTCGTCAAGGAGCAACAGCCTCGGGCGCGCGACAAGTGCGCGCGCCAGTTCCACCCGCTTCTGCAGCCCATACGGGAGCGTCGCGACCGGGCGGTGGATCACGGCAGTAAGGTGCAGGAACTGGATGACCTCGGCGGCACGGGCGCGGATCGCCGCATCCTCGCCGCGCGCCCGCCCGATCCCCGCGATCTGCTCAAGGAAGCTGCTGCGCACGCCGGCAGCGTTGCCGACGACGACGTTGTCGAGCACGCTCATGCCCCTGAACAGAGCGAGATTCTGGAATGTCCGCGCGACGCCGAGTCGCGCCAGGCGCTGCGTCGGGACATGGGCGAAGGCCGAGTTTCCGATCCGCACGTGCCCGCGATCCGGACGATAGAGGCCGCAGATGACGTTGATGAGCGAGCTCTTGCCCGCGCCGTTCGGCCCGATGATGGCGCGAATCTCACCGGGTGCCACTTCCAGGTCGATCCCCGACAGCGCGGCGACGCCGCCGAACGCCAGGGTGATGCCGGCCAGCGCCAGTACCGGACGCACCCCGAGCGGTGCACCGTCGGCGCCGAGAGGCGCAGGCGGTATTGCATATGGCGACCAGCCGCAGGCCAGCGGCCGGGCAAGTGTCGCCGTGTCGGTGATCCCGCTCGGGAGTCCGGTCATTGTTGTCTCCAGGTTGTCGGGGGCGGCAGGTCTGGCCGCCGCGGGGAACCTGCTATTCGGCGGCTACCCGCGTCAGGGCTTCCTCGGCTTCCAGTTCGCGCACGATCGGCAGGACACGCTTGCCGAAATACTCGACCTCTTCCTTGAAATGCAGAAACCCGAGCAAGATCAGGTCGGCGCCGGCGTGCTTGAGCGCCAGGATGCGTTCGGCGATCTGTCGCGGCGTGCCGATCAGGTTGGAGCGGAAGCCGTCGTTATACTGCACCAGATCCTCGAAGCTGGACTTGGCCCAATTGCCTTCCTTTTCCGGCGAAGCCGCTCCGGCGTTCTTCACCTCGTGGCCGAAGGCTTTCACCGCCTCGGGGTTGGCCTTGGCGATGATCTCGGCAAGAACGCTCCTAGCTTCCGCTTCCGTCTCGCGTGCGATCGCGAAGGCATTTACGCCGACGCGCACTATGTGGTTGTTGGACGCCGCCTTGGTGCGGATGTCCTGCACCTGCTTGGCGATCTCCTCGGGCGTATTGCCGTTGGTGAAGTACCAGTCGGACACGCGGGCCGCCATGTCGCGCGCGGCGCGCGAGGATCCGCCCTGGAAGATTTCGGGTTGCGGATCGATGGGTTTCGGCTTCAGGCTGTAGTTTGTGAAGCGGTAGAAATCGCCGCGGAATGTGAATTCGTCCTGCGTCCAGATGCCGCGCAGGGCGCGGATGAATTCCTCGGAACGGCGATACCGTTCGTCGTGGTCGAGCCAGGGTTCGCCGATCGCCGTAAATTCGCCGCGGAACCACCCGGAGACGATGTTGACCGCAACGCGGCCGCCCGTGAGGTGATTGATCGTGGCGATCTGCTTGGCCGCGAGCGCCGGAGTCCACGGTCCGGGCAGGATCGCGGCGATCACCTTCAGCCGCGTTGTCGCCTCGAGCAGCGCGTGGCTGAACGAGACGGATTCGTGCTGGAATTCCGCGCCATAGCCGGCGGTGAAGCGGATCTGGCTCAGCGCGTAATCGAAGCCGCTCCGTTCGGCGATGCGCGCCAATTCGCGATTGTACTCGATCGTCCAACTCGTGCGCTGCTCAATGCTGGAGATTACCAGGCCGCCGGAGACGTTCGGCACCCAGTAGGCGAACTTGACCGGATCGCGGGCAAAGCTTGCAGACGGCATGGCGGGTTCCTTTCTGGGGGATCCGGTTCAGATTTCGGCGAGGGCGCGCGCCATTGCGTTGGCGCCGGTGCCAGGAAGCAGGCGCACCGAGGCGTCAACGGCGCGAGCGATGCGCTCTTCGAGGGCGGGGCATGCCAGGACATGGTCCTGGAAGTCGGCATGCGTCGCGTACAGGGCTGTGGGCACGATGAGCGCACCGAAGAAGCTCAGCAGCGGCCGAAG
>DATKOE010000162.1:0-8469 GCA_035524815.1 Rhizomicrobium sp. | reverse complement strand
GCCGAAAAGCAATCCGGATGATTTCACGAAAGATCTCCCCTTTGCGACAGCCAGTGCCGGATGAGCCGGCTCCGATCCCGTTCGGGCAGGTCCTCCGCAACTTTTGCGCCAGACAAAAAATGCAAAAGCCCTCAACGACTTGGACCGAAAGCGGTCCAAACGTCCGCGGAAAGGTGTAAACGGATGTGACGGAGTCGCCAGATTCCGCTGCGTTCCGACTGTAAAGAAATCGAACACAGGCTCGTCAACCGCGTCCGAGAACGCGCGCGATCGAGCGTGCCCCCTTCGGGTAAGCTGTTGTTTTCCACAGCTTTCCTCTCATTCACCACGGCCGGTGCTGCGGCTGGTAAACGAGTTCCCGTTCCCCTATACCCGGTCGCCTGAAAAAGGAGGCATGGCGTGGCCCCGTCCTGGTCGCCGCAAAGCTGGCGCGAGAAGCCGATCTGCCAGGTCCCGCAGTACCCGGACACGGATGCGCTCGCGGCGGTCGAGAACCGGCTGCGTACGCACCCGCCACTGGTCTTCGCGGGCGAGGCGCGCAACCTAAAGGCGGGGCTGGCACAGGTCGCCGAGGGCAAGGCCTTCCTGCTCCAGGGCGGCGACTGCGCCGAGAGTTTCGCCGAATTCCACGCCGACAACATCCGCGACACCTTCCGCGTCCTGTTGCAGATGTCGGTCGTGCTGACCTTCGCGGCCGGGGTGCCGGTGGTGAAGGTGGGCCGCATCGCCGGTCAGTTCGCCAAGCCTAGGAGCGACGAAACCGAGACGCGGGACGGCGTCACGCTGCCGTCCTACCGCGGCGACAACATCAACGCGATCGATTTCACGTCCGTGGCGCGCACGCCCGATCCGCAGCGCCTGATGGAGGGATACGCGCAATCGGCGGCGACGCTGAACCTGCTCAGGGCCTTCGCCTCCGGCGGCTATGCGGACCTGCACAACGTCCACAGATGGATGCTGGGCTTCATCGCGGACTCGCCGGCCGGCGAACAATTCAAGGGTCTCGCGCTGCGCGTTTCGGAAGCGCTCGATTTCATGCGGGCCTGCGGCATCACGCCGGAATCGGTGCCGCAACTGCGCTCGACCGATTTCTACACCAGCCATGAGGCGCTTTTCCTCGGCTACGAGCAGGCGCTCACCCGCATCGATTCCACCAGCGGCGACTGGTACGACACCTCGGCGCACATGCTCTGGATTGGCGACCGCACGCGTCAGCTCGACGGTGCCCACGTCGAATTCTGCCGCGGTATCAAGAACCCCATCGGCCTCAAATGCGGGCCCGGCATAACCAACGACGATCTGGCGCGGCTGTGCGAGATCCTGAATCCCGAAAACAAGCCGGGCCGCCTCACGTTGATCTGCCGCTTCGGCGCGGACAAGGTGGGCGATACCCTGCCACGCCTGATCCGGGCAGTTCGCCGCGAGGGGGCCGAGGTGGTGTGGTCCTGCGATCCGATGCACGGCAACACCGTGAAGACCGCCTCGGGCTACAAGACCAGGCCGTTCGACCGCATCCTGAGCGAGGCGAAAGCCTTCTTCGACGTCCACCGCGGCGAGGGCACGCACGCGGGCGGCGTCCATTTCGAGATGACGGGCCAGAACGTCACCGAGTGCATCGGCGGCGCCCAGGCGATCGTCGAGGAGGATCTGGAGAAGCGCTATCACACCCATTGCGATCCGCGTCTCAACGCCAGCCAGGCACTGGAGCTGTCGTTCCTGATGGCGGAGAACATCCGCGCCGAGCGGATGAAGAACGCGGGCTTTGCGGCGTGACGGACGGGTAGGGCATGGGGCCGGCTCGACTTCTTGCGAAAGCCTGGGTGCTGATCTGCGTGTTCGCGGGCGCCCATGCGCTCAATCTCGCCTTGCGAGGCGGCGGCGATCCCTTGGCGATCGTATTCCAGATTGCGGTCAGCGTCCTTTTGTTCGCGGCGATGGGACTGCTGTTCGTCGGCGGATACGGCGCGTCGGGCGGAGGCACCCGGCTTCAGCAGCTCAGCCTCTCCGGTCTGAAGCTGCCGCCCCTGCTGCCGGGCTTCGACGGAGCCGTGTTCCTGATGTTCGTCGGGCTCAGTTTCGTCGATCAGGTCGCCTACGCGCCGGCGCACATCTCGGGCGGCCTCAGCGATGCGCTGGAAGGGGCATTGTACTTCGCCATTCCGGGCCAGCGCGCGATCGTCGACGCCATGCACGCCTGCAAGCTCGACGGCGGGCGGGCGTTCGCTTCGGCCTTCACCTGGCTCCTCGCCATCATCTTCGCGGGTTCCGCCATCTCGCGCCTGAAGCTGGCGGCCGGGATCATCCGGCTGGAACGCGCCTCGCATCCACCGTCGCTGGGAGCCACCACGATCGCCACGGTGATAGGCATCGCCGCGGTGCTGGCGATTCAGTGCTTCTTCGTGGGCTCGGTATTCCAGCTCTTGCCGTGCCGCGCTTTCGAAGGTGTGCCCGGAGCGCTGATTGTCGGACTGGCTCCGCTCCTGGTGTCCTATCTGATCTTCGCCGCGCTGGCGGCGCTGCTCGCCATCGGCGAGCCGTAAGTCTGGGTGCGTCAGGCTGCCGCGGGCTAACCTGTTGTTCTCGCTGTGTTAACGTTATCATTACCGTCAAACGACAGCGCTTACCAAGCACCTGTTAACAGTCGATGATTAGGCTGCTCCGCTGCATCCCGGGGGGTTTGCCATGTCGGGCGCCGCGAGTCTTACGTCAGTGAAGAGCCATCGCATCGCCGTCCTTCTGACCGTCGCCATGTTTGCGATCTGGGGCATGGCGCACCGGCTTTACGATTTCCTGCAGCCGGAGTTCAGCGCCGCGCTGTCGCTGAACGCCTACCAAACCAACCTGGCAGGATGGATTCTGAGCCTCGGTTATCCGCTGATGGCCGTTCCGGCCGCCATGCTGACCCGCAACTTCGGCTACAAGTCGGGCGTGATGTTCGGGCTCGGCGGTTTTGCCGTGGGGATGTTCCTGTTCTATCCCGCGGCCGAGCAGCACGAGTATTTCTTCCTGCTCGCGGCATCGCTGGCGATCGGCTGTGGTTTGGCGACGCTCGAGATCGCGGCCGATCCGCTGATCGTACGTCTGGGCTCTGCCGAGACGGCGGTTCGCCGGCTCAATCTGGCGCAGACCCTCAACGGTATCGGCGCGGTGCTGGGCTTGTATCTCGGCCAGCAGATCATCGAAGGAGTACGCCGGCATCCGGCGGCGGAACTGGCACACACTCTCGTGGCGCCCTTCTTCGTCATCGGCGCGTGCGTGCTGTTCTTTGCCTTCCTTGTCGACAACGTCGAGTTTCCGCCGCTGGCGCGGGAGCGCGTGGCGAGGGACGACAGTACGATTGCGGATTTCAGGAAACTGTTCTCGCGCCGGATGTACCTGCTGGGCGCAGTCGCGTTGGCGGTTTGCTCGATCACCCAAGTGGTGATGTGGGGGTTCACGATTTCCTACGCCCGGACGCAGGCGCCGGGCCTCGCTGGGACCGGCGTCCTGTTATGGGCCTTCTACGCGTTCATGTTCGGCCGCGTGGCCGGCACCGCGCTCATGTATTTCGTCGATCCCTCGAAGGTCCTGGCTCTGTTCGCCGCCGGCGGCGCGGCTTCGGCAGCCGCAGCGGCCATCGCGGGCGGCACGGCGGGCGTCTGGTGCATCCTCGCCGCCAGCTTCTTCCTGTCCGTCGTGTTTCCCACCATTTTCGGTAGCGCCATTCGCGACATCGGTGCGCAGACCAAGTCCGGCTCGGCATTCCTGATGCTGGCGGCGGGCACCGGCGCGCTCGTGCTGGCGCTGACGAAGTTCGTGGTCGGCCCCGGCGGCGCGCAGTATGTGATGATCCTGCCCGCACTCGGCTTTGCCGCCATCGCCGCCTATGCCGCCGTCGTCTTCCGCGCCGACAAACGGGCGGCTCGCCGCTGAACCCCCGCAGCGCTAACCGTCGTCCGACAGCTTCACCAGCATCTTGCCGATGTTGTTGCCGTGGAACAGGCCGGTGAACGCGGCGGTCGCGTTCTCTATCCCTCCCACCACGGTCTGGCGGGTCTTGATCTTTCCCTCCGCCAGCCAGCGGCTCATGTCTTCCTGGAAGCGTTCCATCAGGTCGAAGTGATCGAGAACGAGGAAGCCGCGCACCGTCAGCCGGCGGGCCAGCACCAGCACGAGATTGCGCGGACCGGGCGGCGGCGCCGGCGAGTTGTACTGATCGATCAGCCCGCAAATCAGCATCCGCCCCTGCTCGCGCATGTTGGCGAGCGCGGCTTCGAGGTGCGCCCCTCCGACGTTCTCGAAAGCGAGATCGATGCCGCTGGGCATGGCCTCCGCGACGGCGGCAGCGAGATCGTCCGTTTCGCGATAATTGATGGCGTCTCGGACACCCAGCTGCTTGAGCCAGGCGCATTTCTCGTCGGTGCCGGCCGAGCCGGCGACGATCTCGCAGCCCATGGCCAGCGCGATCTGGCAGGCCACGCTGCCTACGGCGCCCGCCGCCGCCGAGACGAACACCCGGTCTTCCGGTTTCAGCCCGCCGATCCGCGTCAGCCCGGCATAGGCGGTCAGCCCGGTCATGCCGAGCACGCCGAGATAGGCTTCCGCCGGAGCGAGCGAGACGTCCACCTTGCGCAGATCGTCTCCGTCCGAAACGAACCACTCCCGCCATCCATTCTGGCTCACCACGTGGTCCCCGGCCGCGAATCGGTCATTGCCGGATACCACCCGGCCCACCGCGCCGCCCGTCATGGTCTCGCCCAGCTGGTAGGGCGCGGCATAGCTCTTCCGATCCGACATGCGCCCGCGCATGTAGGGGTCGACCGACATGAACAGGTTTCTGACCAGGACCTGGCCCGGCAGGGGGGAGGGGATCGGGCTCTCGGCCAGCTCGAAATCGGCCGGGCCGGGCAGACCGGAGGGACGGCGGATCAGCCTGACGTCACGATTCTTGGGTGCGCTCATCCTGGCTCCTTAACCATGAAATTGCCGGTTTCTTACCCACCGTAAACCAAGCGGAACGAAGGGGTGTAACAGAAGGAAACATTATATGACTCGCCTGTAGGGGCGTCAGGGGCATTTATCTGCCTGTGATTTCAGGGGGAATCCCGTGTCGCCCATCCGGATTGTGCATGAGAACGAAGCTCTGAAGGCTGCCGTCGTGGGGGCGGGCGCCTTCGGCCGTCACCATGCCTCCAAGTACCGCGCCTTGAAAGGCGTCGAGCTGGTGGCTGTCGCCGATCCTTCCGCCGAGGTGCGCCGCAGCGCGCCCGCCACGCACGGCGTGCCGGGCATCGCCGACTGGCGCGAGCTTCTGGGCACCGTCGACCTCGTCAGCGTGGCCTCTCCGGCCACCACCCACAGCGCCATCTGCCGCGCTTTCCTCAACGCCGGGGCGCACGTGCTGCTGGAGAAGCCGATCGCGACCTCGCTCGAAGAAGCCGACGCGCTGATTTCGCTGGCCGAAAAGACCGGCCGCATCCTGACCGTGGGTCATCAGGAACGCTTTGTATTCGCCCACACCGGGCTGCTCGCCTACGACGAGACGCCGCTGGAAGTTTCCTGCTGGCGCAAGGGCCCCTGGTCGGGCCGCGGCACGGACGTGAGCGTGGTTCTCGACCTCATGATCCACGACCTCGATCTCGTCCATCAGTTGATCCCGGGCAAGGTCCGCAGCGTTCAGGCGCGCGGCCGCTGCGAGAAGTCGCTCCTGGCCGACGACGTGAAGGCCGCGATGATCTTCGAAAACGGCGCCGTCGCCCGTCTCGAAACCAGCCGCATCTCCGAAGAGCGCAGCCGCGGCATGAAGGCGGTCTATGCCGACGGCGTGGTCGAGATCGATTTTCTCACCCGCAAGGTCACCAACACCACGCCGCGAGCGCTCAACGCGCTGGAAGTCGGCGATCCGCTTGGCGAGTCGGTCGCCAGCTTCGTGGACGCGGTGCGCGGCGGCAAGGCGCCGCTGGTGCGCCCGGACGAAGCCCGCAATGCGCTCGGTTCCGCGCTCCTGATCGACGAGGCCTGGGAACGCTCCACGCGCACCCGCGCCCGCAGGGAAGCGGCGGCCTACATCGCGGCCAACTGATTCACTCCAAAGCCTGCATGCCTCGAGGGGCGGTCTCCGGGCCGCCCTTTTTTTGGGGCGAATCGGAATGCACACGCGGCTGTATCGCCTCGCCCCCGTTCCGCGCTAAACAGCGCCCGTGACAGACCGCATCCGTATCGCGCTGGCCCAGCTCAATCCGGTCATGGGCGACATCGCCGGCAACCTCGCCAAGGCGCGCGCCGCCCGCGCCGCCGTGCCCGAGGCCGACGTGATCCTCTATCCCGAGCTCTACATCACCGGCTATCCGCCGGAGGACCTGGTGCTCAAACGCGCCCTGCAGGACGACGCGCGCGACGCCGTCAGGCAATTCGCGGCCGACACGGCGAACGGCGGCCCGGCGGTGCTCATGGGCACGCCCTGGCGCGAGGGCGGCAAGCTCCACAACGCGGTGGCGCTTCTGGACGAGGGGCGCATCGCCGCGCGGGTGTTCAAGCACGACCTGCCGAATTACGGCGTGTTCGACGAGAAGCGCGTATTCGCGCCGGGTCCTTTGACCGGGCCGCTGTCGGTGCGCGGCGTGCGCCTGGGCGTGCCGATCTGCGAGGACATCTGGACGCCGGAAGTGGTCGAGTGCCTGGCCGAAACCGGCGGCGAAATCCTGTTGGTCCCCAACGGCTCGCCTTACGAGGCGGGCAAGGAGGACGTCCGCCTCAACCTCGTCGCCGCCCGGGTGACGGAAAGCCGTTTGCCGCTTGTCTACCTGAACCAGGTGGGCGGGCAGGACGAACTCGTCTTCGACGGCGCCTCGCTGGTGCTGAACGCGGACAGAAGCGTGGCCTGGGCGCTGCCGTCGTGGGAGGAGAGGACCATTGTCACCGATTGGCGGCGCGAAGCGGGCGTCTGGATCTGCGCGCCGGGCGACCTGGCGCCGTCCGAGGAGCGCTCGCAGTCGGTCTATCACGCCATGATGCTCGGCTTGCGCGACTACGTGAACAAGAACCGGTTCCCCGGCGTGGTGCTGGGGCTTTCCGGCGGCATCGACAGCGCGCTTTCGGCCGCCGCCGCGGTGGATGCGTTGGGTCCGGCGCGGGTGCGCTGCGTGATGATGCCCTCGCGCTACACCTCGCAGGACAGCCTCGACGACGCCGAGGAATGCGCCAAGCTGCTGGGCGTTTCCTACGAGACCATCCCGATCGAAGCCGCGGTCGAGACCTTCGGCGCCACGCTGGCGCCGGTATTTGCAGGACGAAAGCCCGACACCACGGAAGAGAACATCCAGTCGCGCATCCGCGGGCTCATCCTGATGGCGATTTCCAACAAGTTCGGGCCGATGGTGCTGACGACCGGCAACAAGTCCGAGATGAGCGTCGGCTACGCCACGCTCTACGGCGACATGTGCGGCGGCTACAACGTGCTCAAGGACATCTACAAGATGGAGGTGTTCCGGCTGGCGAACTGGCGCAATCAGCGGGTGCCCGCGGGCGCGCTGGGCCCGTCCGGCCGCGTCATTCCCGAGCGCATCATCGTCAAGCCGCCGTCGGCCGAGCTCAAGGCCAACCAGACCGACCAGGATTCGCTGCCGCCCTACGCCATTCTCGACGGCATCCTCGAATGCCTGGTGGAAAAGGAGATGTCGTTCGAGGATGTGGTGGCCAAGGGCTATGATCCGGTTACTGTGAAGCGGGTCGAGCACTTGCTTTATCTGTCCGAATACAAACGCCGCCAGGCACCGCCGGGGGTCAAGATCGGCCCCCGCAACTTCGGCCGCGACCGGAGATATCCAATCACCAATGCGTTCCGGGATGCGAGATGACCACCACCGTCCGCTTCGCCCCTTCGCCCACCGGCTTGCTGCACGTCGGCAATGCGCGCACGGCGATCCTCAACTTCCTCTTCGCCAAGAAGACCGGCGGGAAATTCCTGTTGCGCATCGACGACACCGATGCGGAGCGGTCCAAGCCGGAATATGAAGCCCAGATCGTCGAAGACCTCGGCTGGCTCGGCGTGGCCCACGACCTCTTCGCCCGCCAGTCCGAACGCGCGCCCCTGCATCAGGCCGCGGCCGAGCTTTTGAAGAGGACCGGCCGGCTTTATCCCTGCTACGAATCCCAGCTGGAATTGGACCGCCGCCGCCAGCGCCAGATCGCCTCCGGCAAGCCGCCGGTCTACGACCGCGCCGCCTTGGACCTTTCCGCCGAAGACCGCGCCAGGCTGGAAGCCCAGGGCAAGCGCCCGCACTGGCGTTTCAAGCTGTCGCAGGCGAAGGTGAAATGGCGAGATCTCATCCGCGGCGAGGTCGAGATCGACACTGCCAATCTCTCCGATCCCGTGCTGATCCGCGAGGACGGCCGCTTCCTCTACACCCTGCCGTCGGTGGTGGACGATGTCGATTTCCGCATCAGTCACATCGTCCGCGGCGAGGATCACGTCACCAACACCGCCGTGCA
>DATKOE010000161.1:0-6663 GCA_035524815.1 Rhizomicrobium sp. | reverse complement strand
TCGTTCATCGGGAATTCGCCGCCGTCGCGGGCGGGCAACAAGGTCCCGCCCGAAAGCCGCATCACGCCGGTCTGGATCTTGAGCGCGATGCGCATCGACAGCCCGGCGCGCCAGGCGAGCGCCGTGGCGGCCCTGGCCGAGCGGGAATCGAGGATGCGCCTCACCGCGGCCTCGTCGGTCTTCGCGAGCAGCGCCAGCGCGCGCACCACCGTCTCCTTGTGGCATTCGTCGACAGCCTCGGCCACGAACGTCTCGTCGAGCGTGCCCGCGCCGAGCGCAGCGTCGGCGTCCGACGCGTCCTCGGCCGCCTCGCCGGCCGCCTGCGGAGTTTCCCGACGTTTGCGCTCCACGAACTTGCGCTTCAGATGATTGCGGGTGCCGTCGTCCAGCCCCTCGTGCCTGGCGAGCGCGTCGATCAGGGCGCTGCCGACGAACGAGGCCAGCCGGCGGATCGCCCCGCGGCTCAATTCGGCGCGCACCACGAGCGGGGCATGCCACTCGGCCACGTCGGCCGCCTGCGAGATGATGCGGTCGAGCGTCTTGGTGCGGATGGACGCGTCGGTGTTGGCAAGCAGCGCCGAGATCGCGGGGATGTCGAGACGCGCGGCGACGGCGTCGGAGACGTTCTCCGAAACATGCTTGCGCCGGGCCACCGCAGTCAGGACCGCGCCGGCGCGCGCCGTCGCGACGAGTTCGATCAGGTCCCTGTCGTCGAGGACGGGCGAGAACTCGATGATGGGAAGGCAGACGCATTCCTCTCTGTCCTTCGCCAGCCGCCTGGCGACGCGCTTTGGCACGCAGGCATGGCTCTTGATCTCGGACGCCAGCATCGCGCGCACGGCGACTTCTTCGTCGCGCGCCAGCCGCTCGAGCGTGGCGATGGCGAGCTCGCGCAATTGCTTCTGCTCGACCTCCAACAGTCCGGGGAACAGCCGGCCGATCTTGCGGGCCAGTTCGACACGCACGCCGCTCTCGATGTCGTCAGCCAGAAGGCGATTGGATCTGGCGGAGGCGGCCGGATTGGCGGCGACCGCGCGGCGGGTGGCGGGCGCGCCGTTCTGCGCCAGGTAATGCAGGACGTCCTCGCCCGCGTCGTCGCGCGAGGCGAGCTCGTGCTGGGCGATCTTCAGACGCTCCTCCAACAGGCCCAGCGCCTCTTGCGGGCCTAAGCCCTTCGGCGCCCGCTTCAATTCCGAACCGGTCACGGGTCATCTCCTCGGTTCAGAGCTTGAAGGAATGCCCTTAAACTCGGCTAAACAAAGGTGATTGACGAAACCTTGCCGCGATTGTCCACACCGGCTGCCGCGCAACGACATCGTCGCCGTTGACACGACTTTTCGCCGGTGATGTTGCTTGGCTCCCGGAACGCCCTCGAATCGCGCAGAGGATGAAAAACAGATGGCAAAGGACCGGCTGAGCGTACTCTCGGCGCTGATCGGGCAGGGGGTGATCCCGGTATTCTCTCACCCTGAAGCGGAGGTGTGCATCAACGTGATCCAGGCCTGCGCCGACGCCGGGGCCAAATGCATCGAATTCACCAACCGGGGCGACTTCGCCGCACACGTCTTTCTCGAAGTGACGCGCCACTTTGCCGAGGCCGAGCCGGGCGTGATCTTGGGCGTGGGCTCGGTCGTCGAGGCTCCGACTGCCGGCCTCTTTATCGCCGGCGGCGCCGACTTCGTGGTCGGGCCGGCGTTGAACCCGGACATCGCCAAAGTCTGCAACCGCCGCAAGATCGCCTATATCCCCGGTTGCGCGACGACCACCGAGATCGGCGAGGCCGAGGAGATGGGCGCGGAGATCGTCAAGATCTTCCCCGGAACCCAAGTGGGCGGCCCGGAGTTCGTCAGGGCGGTGCTGGGTCCCATGCCGTGGTCCAAGATCATGCCGACGGGCGGCGTCGATCCCACCGCGGAATCGCTCAAGGCGTGGTTCGGCGCCGGCATCGCGGCGGCCGGGATCGGCTCCAAGCTGATCACCAAGGAACTGCTCGCCGCCAAGGACTACCGGGGCATCGAGAAGAAGGTCGCCGAGACCGTCGCCATCGTCAGATCGATCCGGGGAAAGTGACATGGCCACCGAAGCCCTGAACATCCGTCCCGCCGGCGAGTGCAGATGGGATTGCGTGGCGCTGGGCGAAGTCATGCTGCGCTTCGATCCCGGTTTCGGGCGCGTGCGCACGTCGCGCCAATTCCAGGTGTGGGAAGGCGGCGGCGAGTACAACGTGGCCCGCGCCATGCGCAAATGCTGGGGCAAGCGCGCATCCGTCGTCACAGCCCTGCCGAAAAACGACCTCGGCTGGCTGGTGGAAGACTTCATCATGCAGGGCGGCGTCGACACCTCGCACATCATCTGGCGCGAGTTCGACGGCATCGGCGCCAACACCCGCGTCGGCCTCAACTTCACCGAGAAGGGCTTCGGCATCCGTGCCGCGCTGGGCTGCTCCGACCGCGCCAACTCGGCCGCTTCGCAGCTCAAACCAGGCGAAGTGGACTGGGACAGGCTGTTCGGCGAGGAGGGCGTGCGCTGGTTTCATACCGGCGGCATATTCGCTGCACTGTCGGACGATACAGCGCGAACCGCGATCGAGGCCGTCCGGGCGGCCAGAAAACACGGCACGATCGTCTCCTACGACCTCAATTATCGCGCGTCGCTGTGGAGGAGCCGAGGCGGCGAGGCGGCGGCGCGCAAGATCAACCGCGAGATCGCCGGCCACGTCGATGTGATGATCGGCAATCAGGAGGATTTCACAGCCCGGCTCGAACTGGTTGTCGAAGGCATCGCCGAGAACAGCGCGCTGTTCGATACCGGACTGGCGAAGCAGGTCCTGGCCGCTGCGTGCAAGGAGTTTCCGAATTTCAAAGTCGCCGGAGCGACCCTGCGAAACGCGAAAACCGCGACGTTCAACGATTGGGGTGCGGTGGTCTGCGCAAGGGGCGCCTTTTACGAAGCGCCCTTGCGCGAGGACCTGGAGATCTACGATCGCGTCGGCGGCGGCGACGGTTTTGCGTCGGGCCTGATCTACGGATTCCTCGAAGGCAAAAGTCCGCAGGATGCGGTCGACTACGGCGCCGCTCACGGAGCGCTCGCCATGACGACGCCCAGCGACACGTCGATGGTCGACGCTTCGGAAGTCGAAGCGGTGATGAGAGGCAAAGGCGCGCGCACTGTGCGCTGATTTTGCCGCTCAGCGACACTGTGCCGTGGCGTCAAGCCGATCGATCGTCCGCCTAGCGTTCTGTTATTCCAGGCGTTTTCAAAGCCGAAGATCGGCGGCGGCGCGATGGTCGCAGGTGTCTTAACCGGTTGTTGGCTGTGGAAGACGGAGTCAAACTGCGAAGCTGCCGGTGTGGCTTGTCCGTGCCGGGCGTCGTTGGGCGGATATTCCGGGGCCGGGGGAAATCATGGTGTTCATGCCCGAAGTGGGTGCGGCTGTCGTCGGCGGCACCATCACCGAAGTCGGACGGTTTGCGTTGAACCAGTTCGGCAACCGGATGCGCCTGCGCTCCGCCAACCGCCTGTGGGCCCCGCTGCTGACCCAACACATCGACATCGTAATGTCGGAATTCTCGAATGCGCCGGCCGCGGCAGACCCGCAGGTGAAGCTGGTGCGCAACATTGGCGTCAATCACCTGATATCGAAGGGTGTGGCGCATGCGGTCGCCGTGACCATCTCTTTCCTGGCGAAGGAATTCAGGAAGTACGACTGCACGAGTCACGGCGACAAGACGATCCGGCACGACTTGAAAGACAATCTCCTGCTCATCGGTTCGCCGGTGACGAACAAGTACTCCGCCTCGGTATTTCGTTCGCTGGCCGATTCGATGGACCTCGGCTTCGAGATCAAGCACGACGAATCCACCATTCAGATCGTGGATACGGCGTCGGGCAACGTGTACGAGCCTCACTTCGACGGCGATTCCGGAACGGACTACGCTCTCGTGATCCGGGCCCAAATCTCAAAAGTGCCTCCGCGCTGGTGCCTCATGCTGTGCGGCGCGTCGATGTGGGGGGTCGAGGGGGCCGCGGAAGTCGTCACTTCGCCGCGGGGGTTGAAGCGCATCTCGCGCTACCTCGCGCCCGAGAACAATGTTGCCTTTTTGGTGCGCGTCGCCATTATCAACATGGGAGCGCAGAATCCGGAGATTCTCCCGCTCGACAAGAACAGGCGCGAGTACGTGAGGGTCTTGAAACCTCGCGCGACCTCGGCCGTATTGCGGGAAGCGCGCGCAGCTCACCCGTAGAACGGCCGTCGAGCCACGATCCCGGATCGTGGGAACCGGCAACGCTCGGAGCCGCACAATGACGACGGCCGAAGTCCTCGGCGTTGGAGTGACGCTGCTCGGCGTGTGCGGCACGCTGTACACGCTGCTGGCGGCATATTTCACCGGAGGGTTCGCGCGGCGGACGGCAGGAACGGCGGCGTCCTTTCCATCCGTCACCGTGATGAAGCCTCTGCACGGCGCCGAGCCGGCGCTCGCCTGGTCGCTCGAGACCTTCTTCCTCCAGGACTATCGCGGGCCGGTGCAATTCGTGTTCGGGGTACAGGACAAGGCCGATCCCGCGGTCGCGGTCGTCGAGGACCTGCGCAAGCGCCACCCCCATGCCGACGCGGTGCTGGTGTGCGAGGCGCGCCGGCACGGCTCCAATCCCAAGATCTCGAACCTGATGGGCATGGCGGCCGCGGCCAAGCATGACGTGCTCGTGCTCAGCGACAGCGACATCGCCGTGGCCCCCGACTATCTGCGCAAGCTGATGGCGGCTCTGGAGCCGGCCGATGTCGGCGCGGTCACCTGCGCTTACACCGGATGGGCGGCGGCCGGATTCGCCTCCCGCCTGACGGCCATGGGCGTGACCTATCAGTTCCTTGCCAATGTGATCACCGGCGTGACGCTCGGGCTGGCGCGGCCCTGCTTCGGTTCCACCATCGCGATCAAGGCGTCGGTGTTGACGGAGATCGGCGGCTTCCAGGCGTTCGCTGCGGTCCTGGCGGACGATTACGCCATCGGCGATGCGGTGCGCGCGAAAGGTTACAGGGTGGTCATTCCCGGATTCGCCGTCCGCCACGCCTGTGGCGAGGCGAGCCTCGGCGACTGGTTCCGCCACGAATTGCGCTGGATGCGCACGATCCGCACCGTCGATCCGGCGGGACACTGGGGAAGCGTGGTCACATACGCCTTTCCCCTAGCCCTGCTGGGGACAATCCTGGCGGGATTCACGGTGTTTTCCCTGGCGGCCCTCGCCGCCGCCGTGGTTGCGCGGGCGTTGCTGAAATGGCAAATCGACCGCACATTCGGGGCGAGCGGGGGCCCGCTTTGGCTTTTGCCGGTGCGGGACGTGCTATCGTTCGGCATCTTCCTGATGTCGCTGTTCGGCAGGGCCGTGGTCTGGCAGGACGAGCATCTGCGCGTAGGCGGCGGCGGAGCGTTGATAGGGTGAGGTGGTGATGAGGTCTTTGTTTCTCCAGGCGCCGTCCTTCGACGGCTACGACGGCGGGGCCGGCGCGCGCTATCAGATGAAGCGCGAGGTCAAGTCGTTCTGGTATCCCACCTGGCTCGCCCAGGCGGCCGCGATGGTGGACGGCGCGAAAATGATCGACGCTCCGCCCCACGGCCTTAGGTTCAAGGACATCGAGGCCGACCTCAGGGCGCACGACTTCATCGTCATCCATACCTCGACGCCCTCGTTCAAGTCCGACTGCAAGACGGCGCGGATGATCAAGGAGATCAACCCGAAGGCGGTCGTCGGCTTCATCGGCGCCAAGGTCGCGGTGCAGCCGCAAGAGAGCCTCGAAGCCTGCGAGGCGCTCGATTTCGTGGCGCGCAGCGAATACGAATTCACCGTCCAGGAAATGGCGGCGGGCCGCGACTGGTCGCAGGTCAAGGGCATCAGCTACCGCAACAGCCTAGGCGCCGTCGTCCACAACGAGGAACGCGAAATCCTCATGGACATGGACAAGCTGCCTTCCGTCCTGCCGGTATACAAGCGCAGCCTCGACACCAAGATGTATTTCGGCGGCTATCTCAAGCACCCGTACATGTCGTGGTATACGGGGCGCGGCTGCAAATCGCGCTGCACCTTCTGCCTGTGGCCGCAGACCATCAGCGGGCACAAATACCGCTTCCATTCGATCGGCTACGTGATCGACGAGGTGATGTACCTGAAGGAGAATTTCCCCGAAGTGAAGGAAATCTTCTTCGACGACGACACGCTCACCGACAACGCGCCGCGCGTGGAGGAACTCGCCAAGGAGCTGGGCAAGCTCGGCGTGGTGTGGTCGTGCAACGCCAAAGCCAACGTGCCGAGGAAGACGCTGGAGGTGCTCAAGGACAACGGGCTCAGGCTGCTGCTGGTGGGCTACGAAAGCGGCAACCAGAAGATCCTGCACAACATCAAGAAGGGTCTGCTCGTCGACGTGGCGCGCAAGTTCGCCAAGGACTGCCACGAGCTCGGCATCCTGGTGCACGGCACCTTCATCCTCGGGCTGCCGGGCGAAACCCGCGAGACCATCCGGGAGACGCTGGAGTTCGCCAAGCAGGTCAACCCGCGCACCTTGCAGGTATCGCTGGCCGCGCCCTATCCCGGCACCTTCCTGTACAACCAGGCCAAGCAGAACGGCTGGTTCGCCGACGACGTCGACCTTCTGACCGAGGACGGCACCCA
>DATKOE010000160.1:0-21318 GCA_035524815.1 Rhizomicrobium sp. | reverse complement strand
CCCTCCCCGCGTGGGTCTAAAGATGAACGAGATTGGCCGCAGGTCGCTCCCCGAGACCGGGCGGGCCCCGGGGAGCAGTAGAAACGCTCGGCTGCGGGTCGAGCGCTCCATTCCAGCGGCACCGGCCCCATCGCCCCCGGCACTGCGCTGCCGGAACGAAAAGCAATATCCACGCCAGCGGCTAACTGCCTGAAAGGTAACGACTTGCCGCTATGCGAAGCGATGACGAGGCGTCAATCTGTAAATCGGCCCAACACTTTGCCGGGTAAAGGGCCGCTCCCTGCAAATTTAATCAACCGCCGGCGCGAACGTTCACGTTGGCAAAAGAGGTCTTGCCCCAGACTGATAAGGAAGCAGGCGCAGGATTCTCCCGGTGTATACGATCGTAACAGCCTCGCAGAAGGGCGGCTCGGGCAAAACCACGCTGTCGGGCCATCTGGCGGTGGAAGCCGAGCGCGCCGGGGCAGGCCCCGTGGCGCTGGTCGATACCGATCCACAAGGCAGCCTCGCGATGTGGTGGAACGCGCGCCAGGTGCCGGCACCGCATTTCGTCAAGACCGGGTTGCTCGATCTCGGCCAAACGCTCGCCAAGCTCGCAGCTTCCGGCTTCCGCCTCACCGTGATCGACACGCCGCCGGCGATCACCTCGTCGATCTCGCAGGTCGTCGCCTTCGCCGATCTGGTGATCGTGCCGACGCGGCCCAGCCCGCACGATCTGCGCGCCGTCGGCGCCACCGTCGACATCGCCGAGCGCCACGGCAAGCCGCTCATCTTCGTGCTGAACGAGGCCACCGCGCGTGCGCGCATCACCGGCGAATCCGCCGTCGCGTTGTCGCAGCACGGAACCGTCGCGCCCGTCACTATCCACCACCGCGTCGATTTCGCAGCGAGCATGATCGACGGACGCACCGTGCAGGAAGTCGTGCCCAATTCCGCTTCCGCGCGCGAGGTCGCGGAGCTTTGGCTGTACATCCAGGCCAAGCTCTCGCGGCTGGTGCGCGACCCCAGCCTGATACCGGACTTCCAGCCTCAGCATTTTGCGGTCAACGCGCTGATGGGCGGGGAGGATTCCGACGACGAGGAAGACGACGAGGCCGTGGACATTCCGCCGCCGCCGAAACAGATCATCGAGCCGCCGCCGCTGGTTTCCACCTATTCCGGCCCCGAACGCCGCGTCAATCCGCCCGGAACGCCCTATACCGGCGTCGAGCGCCGCGCGGTCGCGTTCGGACGCCGCCGCATGCTGGTGCCGTGAATCTGCGTTTTTGTTTTGTCTCGCAATCTCGCGGAAGCCCGCTTTCCCGGATTGCATTCTAGAAGAGGGCCGGACGTGAACAGCGCCAAATTCGCTTCCATCACTCCCGATCTGGTCGTCCGCAAAGGCGAAGCGCGGCCGTGGCCGCAAACCGATCCCCTCCTGCGCAGTCACCGCCCGGCGGCGCAGGCCGACGACGTCGACCCCCTCGAAACCGACGAGATCGCGCATCCGGCGGTGACCCCCGACGGCGTGAGGCGCTGCAGCCTGAGGCTGACGCCGTGCGAATACGAGCGGCTCGGCATCATCGCGGTCAAGCGCAACCTGTCGCGGCAGCAAGTGCTGCGCCAGGCGCTCGACGAGTACCTGGCGGCCATCGAACTCGAATACGGCACGGCGTGCGCCTGTCTCGGCGGCGGCACCTGCCGCAACGAGAGGCCGCGGCGGCGGGTCGAGTACCCCGACATCTTCAAGCCGGCCGCCGGCGGCTGACCCGCGCTCAGTACACGATCACGCTGCGGATCGATTCCCCTTTTGCCATCAGGTCGAACGCCTCGTTGATGCGGTCGAGCCCCATGACGTGGGTGATCATCGGATCGATCTCGATGCGGCCGTTCATGTACCAATCGACGATGTGAGGCACTTCGGTGCGCCCGCGAACGCCGCCGAAGGCGGTGCCGCGCCACACCCGGCCGGTGACGAGCTGGAACGGCCGAGTCGAAATCTCCTTGCCGGATTCGGCCACCCCGATGATGACGCTCTCGCCCCAGCCGCGATGGCAGCTTTCGAGCGCGGTGCGCATCACCTCCACGTTTCCGGTGCAATCGAAGGTGTAGTCGGCGCCGCCGTTCGTGAGCTCCACGAGATGCGCGACGAGACCGCCTTCGATCCGCCTCGGATCGACGAAATGGGTCATGCCGAAGCGCCTGCCCCACTCCTCCTTCGCCGGATTGACGTCGACGCCGACGATCATGTCGGCGCCCACGAGCCTCAATCCCTGGATCACGTTGAGCCCGATACCGCCCAATCCGAACACGATGCAGTTCGAGTTGGGTTCGACCTTCGCCGTGTTGATGACCGCGCCGATGCCGGTGGAGACGCCGCATCCGATGTAACAGACCTTGTCGAAGGGCGCGTCCTTGCGGATCTTGGCCACGGCGATTTCGGGCATCACCGTGAAGTTCGAGAACGTCGAGCAACCCATGTAGTGGAATATCGGCCTGCCGTCCTTGGAGAACCGCGACGTCCCGTCGGGCATCACTCCCCGCCCTTGCGTGGCGCGGATCGCGCTGCACAGATTGGTCTTGTGCGAGGTGCAGCTTTTGCACTGGCGGCATTCCGGCGTGTAGAGCGGAATGACATGGTCACCCTTCGCGACGCTTGTCACGCCCGGCCCCACGTCCGCCACCACGCCCGCGCCTTCGTGGCCGAGAATGGCGGGAAACAGCCCTTCCGGATCGGCCCCCGAAAGCGTGTACTTGTTGGTGTGGCAGACGCCGGTCGCCTTGATTTCGATCATCACCTCGCCGGCTTTCGGGCCTTCGAGCTGAACGGTTTCGATCGTGAGCGGCTTGCCCTTCTCCCAGGCCACGGCGGCGCGAACGTCCATAGCAGTCTCCTGTTGCCGAGAGGCTAGGCTGCCGCACCCGCACCGCTTCGCCCAGAGCGAAAACGCCTTTGCGGACAGCGCTCTTTCGCGCTTACCGTACGGCTCACTGGCGCCCATCGCGGCAAGCGGCGGTGCAACCATTCGGTAACACCCGGCAATTCTGTCGCGCACCGGCGGTCTTCAATCATTTACCCTCCCGGCAATATGGTTAGGGGTTGGTGTCACCTGGGGCAGTGTCATGCGTGGTGAATGGTTGCGGCCGGCGGCGGCCGGGTTGTGGTTGACGGCCGCAGCGGCGGTGGCACAGCCGCCCGCCCCGTGGATGAACACCGCGCTGTCGCCCGACGCCCGCGCCGAACTCATCCAAGCGCAGATGACCCGCGACGAAGAACTGACGCTGGTCCACGGTTATCTGGGCGTGGCCTATCAACCGAGCTTCCGCGAACCGCTGACCGACGCCTGGCGCAAGGTGCTGCCGGGAAGCGCAGGCTACGTGCCCGGCATTGCGAGGCTCGGCATTCCGGCGCTGACCGAATCCGACGCCAGCCTGGGCGTGGCCAACGGCGGCCACATGCGCGCGGGCGACACGGCGACCGCATTGCCTTCCTCGCTGCTGACGGCGGCGACGTGGAATCCCGATCTTGCCTTCGCCGCAGGCGCGATGATCGGGCAGGAAGCGCGGCGCAAGGGCTTCAACGTGCTGCTGGCGGGGGGCGTCAACCTGGCCCGAGAGCCGCGCAACGGGCGCACTTTCGAATACTCCGGCGAAGACCCCTGGCTGGCGGGCGTCATGGTGGGCGAATCCATCCGCGGCATCCAGAGCCAGAACATCATCTCGACCACCAAGCACTACGCGCTCAACGACCAGGAAACCGCCCGCACCGTCGTCAGCGTCAGCATCGGCGACGCGGACGCGCGAGAGAGCGATCTGCTCGCCTTCGAACTGGCCATCGAGCGCGGCGATCCCGGCTCGGTGATGTGCGCCTACAACCGGGTCGAAAACGCCTATGCCTGCGAAAACGACTACCTGCTCAACACCGTGTTGAAGGACGACTGGGGCTACAAGGGCTTCGTGATGTCCGACTGGGGGGCAGTGCATTCCACCGGCCCTGCCGCGATCAACGGACTCGACCAGGAATCTTCCAACGGATCGGACGCCGCCGACTTTTTCGGTGCGCCGCTGAGGCAGGCGGTTGCCGACGGCACGGTGCCCCAGGCGCGCCTGCACAACATGGTGCACCGCATCCTGCGCACGATGTTCGCCAAGGGACTGTTCGATCATCCGCTCGCAAAGCAGCCGATCGACGAGGACGAAGACCTCACCATCGCCCAGCACGACGCCGAAGAAGGTATCGTCCTGCTCAAGAACGACACCGGCCTGCTGCCGCTCGATCCTGCGCCCAAGAAGCGCCAGACCATCGCGGTGATCGGCGGATATGCCAATGTCGGCGTCATCTCGGGCGGCGGATCCTCGCAGGTGATTCCGATCGGCTTCGGCAAGTCGAACGAAATCCTCACCGGCGGCGCCGTGGTGGTGGTCAACGGCACGCAATGGCAAATCCCCCACCAGACCATCGTATTCGATCCACCCGCGCCCCTCGCCGCGATCAAGCAGGCGGTGAAGAACACGCGCGTGCGCTTCGCTCCCAGCGACGACGCCGCGCTCGCCGCCGCGCTGGCGAAGAAGTCGGATGTCGCCATCGTGTTCGTCACTCAGTGGATGACGGAAGGCCGCGACGTCATGAGCCTGTCGCTCTACCCCGAGCAGGAGGCGCTGATCGCGGCCGTGGCGGAGGCCAACCCGCACACCATCGTGGTGCTGGAAACCGGCGGACCGGTGCTGATGCCCTGGCTCGACAAGGTCGAGGCTGTGGTGGAAGCCTGGTACCCCGGCAACCGCGGCGCCAATGCGCTCGCCAACGTCCTGTTCGGCGAGGTCAATCCGTCGGGACGGCTGCCGATCACCTTCCCGCTCGCCGAAAGCCAGCTTCCGCGTCCGATCATCACCGGCCAGAATCCGGTCGGCCGCACCATCCGCACCGTCGGCACGCCCACGGCCTACGACGTGATCTACACCGAAGGTTCGAAGGTCGGCTATCGCTGGTTCGAGGACCAGAAGATCTGGCCGCTGTTCCCGTTCGGCTTCGGACTGTCCTACACGACGTTCGCCTATGACGGACTGACCGCCATGGGCGGCGGCACGATCACGGCGAGTTTCGACGTCCACAACACCGGCAAGCGCCAGGGCAAGACCGTGGCGCAGGTCTATGTCAAGCCGCCGTTCGGCGCCACGCGCCTGGTCGGTTTCCAGAAGGTGGACCTGGCGCCCGGCGAGACACAGCATGTGACCGTCAAGGCCGATCCGCGGCTGCTGGCGCTGTTCGACGGCGACGCCGACATGTGGCACATCGTGGAAGGCGACTATATCGTGAAGCTCGGCGCTTCCGCCGCCGAGATCAGCGCCACCGCCACGGTGCACGTGAAGGAAGGCACGGTGAAGCCTTAACGCTTCTCGCGCGCGTCGATCCAGCCGGCGACGTCCTTCCAGATCTGCGGTCCGTCGAGATCGCGCAGCAGCATGTGATAGCCGTCGGGGTAGACGCGCACTTCGGCGCGCCCGTCGAGTTCCTTCGCCACAGCTTCGGTGGGCTCGCGCGGGATGACCTGATCCTTGGCGCCGTATAGCATCAGGATAGGCGGCGTCTGGATGTGCTTCTTGTCGAGGATTTCGGGCGCCTTACGGCCGGCGTCCATGAGGTTGACCAGGCCCCAGACGGCATCGACGCGCGTCTGCTTCTGAACCAGGGGATCGCGCGAGAACTTGCGCAGCATGGGGATGTTGTCGGACGGCCAGATGTTCAGACCCTTGCCCGAGACCTCCATGCCCGGAAAGGCGTGCGCCGTTACCCACAACGCCATGCGATAAATCAAGGGCATGTCTTCGCGCGCCCACACGGCGGGGGCGACCAGGATCACGCCGTCGACGCGCGGGGGATCGGGGCCGGCAAGCGCGGAGAGCACGACCGCACCGCCCATGCTCTCTCCCAACGCGAAGACCGGCAGGCCCGGATGGCGCGCGCGCACCGCCGCGACGCAATCGCTCAAGTCCTGGTCCAGTGCCTTTTCGCCCGGCCACAAGCCGGTATTGGGCGCCTTGCCGAAGCCGCGCTGATCGTACGCATACGTCGTGATGCCGTGCTCCGCCCACCAGGTCGCGGGCACGTCGAAGGCGCTCGAGTAATCGCTCATGCCGTGCAGCGCCACGATCACCGCGCGCGGCTTTTCGGCCTCCCAACGGCGCAGCGGCAGGTCGAGCCCGTCGTGGGTGACGAAATGATCCGCGGCAAGCGATGGCGACACGTTCTCGACGCCGAGCGGCGCCGTCACCGGCGCACATGCGGCGAGAAGCACACAGATCAGGACGACGGCCATTCTGGCCATCCGTGCACCTCCGGTGTTAACTGGTCCCCGAATCCTCGGCGCCACGCGCGCCGCACCAGAGAATATCGAGGCATCAGGAATGGGCAAGTCGGGCATCGCCGCCCTTGCGGCACTCGCACTTTTGACGGCATGCAGCACGATGCCACCACCCCCGCCGCCGGTGGTCGCCGTGGTGAAGGCGCCGGCGCCGCAATTCCCGCCGCGGCCGCTCGGCCTGCTCTACACGACGTTCCAGGATCATGCCGTGATCCAGCGCGACAAGACGATTCCGGTGTGGGGCCTGGCGAGCCCGTCGGCAGAGGTCACGGTGACCTTCGCGGGCGCAAGCGCGCACGCCACCGCCGACGCGGCCGGCAACTGGCGCGCCGAACTGCCTGCGATGAAAGCGGGCGGGCCGTACGAAATGACGGCGGCGACCAACACCGGGCAGTCGCAGGCGGTCAAGGACCTGATGGTGGGCGACGTCTATCTCTGCTCCGGCCAATCGAACATGGAACTGCCGCTGCGCCTTGCCACCAACTACGACGGCGAGGTGCGCGGCGCCACCAACACGATGCTGCGCCTGTTCCACGTCCAGCGCTTCACCAGCCCGCTGCCGCGCACGACCTTCGGCGCTGACGCAAGCTGGAGTGTGACGAGCCCGGAAACCGCCAAGGAGTTCTCGGCGGTCTGCTATTACTTCGGCCGCGAGCTGCAGCCCACGGCGGGCGTTGCCCTCGGCCTGATCGAAGACGCCTGGGGTGGCGCGGCCATCCAGGCCTGGATCAGCAACGACAAACTGGCCGCGCTCGGCGGCTATGACGACGTGCTCGACATCGTCAAGTCCTATCTGGCTTCGCCGAAGGACGGCGATCGCAAGTACCGCGCGCTCGTGCATCGCTGGTTCGCCGCCAACGATCCGGCGATGAAGGAAGGCTGGTACGAACCGGCGTACGACGACACGGGGTGGGATGAACTGACCGCCATCGGCGGCTGGCGTCCGTGGCCGAAACTCGCCAAATACAACGGCATCGTCTGGTTGCGCAAAACCGTCGAGCTGACGGCCGCCGAAGCCGAAGGCACCGCGACGCTGACGCTCGGCCAGGTCAGCGATGTCGATCTCACTTTCGTCAACGGCACCGAGGTCGGCGCCGGCGAAGGCTATGACGTGGTGCGGGCCTACGCGGTTCCGGCGGGAACGCTGCACGAGGGCAAAAACGTCATCGCGGTCGGCGTCAAGATGGGCGGGGCGTTTCTCGACCCCGCCGACAAGATGAACCTCAAGCTCGCCAACGGTACGTCAAAGCCGCTCGCCGGCCCGTGGAAATTCAAGACCTCGGTCGCCACCGGCCTGCCGGTCATCGCCCACCAGCCCTGGCTGAACCAGTTCGGGGTTTCGACGCTGTACAACGGCATGATCGCGCCGCTCGGCGGCACGCAAATTCGCGGCATCGTGTGGTACCAGGGCGAAACCGACACCGGCCAGCCGAAGGAATATGCGCGGCTGCTGCCGGCGCTGATCGCCGATTGGCGCGGAAAATTCGGCGCCGATACACCGTTCTTCAACACGCAGCTTCCCGGTTTCGGCGACATCGCCACCAAGCCGCAGAGATCGGATTGGGCGGAGCTGCGCGAGATCCAGCGCCGCGTCGCCGAAGACGTGCCCGATACGGGCCTCGCGGTCACCATCGATCTCGGCGTGCACGACAATATCCATCCGGCCGCCAAGCAGGAAGTGGGACGGCGCCTCGCCCAGCTCGCCAAGACGCGAGTCTATGGCCTCAAGATCGAGGACAGCGGACCGACGCCGGTCGCCGCGGCGCGCCAGGGCAAGCGCGTGACCGTCGCGTTTGCGCATGTCGACAGCGGACTGACGGGATACGCCTGGGATCAGGCGATCGGGTTCGAACTGTGCAGCGGCGAGGATTGCGCCTATGTGCCGGGCAAGATCGAGAAGGATCGCGTCGTGCTCGACGCCGCGGCCAAGCCCAAGGCGACGGCGGTGCGCTACTGCTGGGCCGACTATCCGATGTGCAATCTCTACAATTCGGAGGCGCTGCCGGCCGGGCCGTTCGAGGTGCCGATTTCGCAACTCAGTCGCACGCCACGGCATCGTGATTTTCGCAAGAACGACAAGGCGAAGTAGCCTCTTCCCTCCGCTTCGGAGGGGATTATGGACCGCAAGGAATTCCTGCAAGCCTGCACCGGCGCGGCGTGTGCCTGCGCGGCCTCATGCCTGCCCGCGGGCGCCGAGCCGGCGAAGGAAGACTGGCGCTGGGGGTTCCTGCAGCGGCGCTATGCCAAGCTGCTCGGCCTGCTCTCTGAAACGATGGACGAGAAGAAACTGGCCGAGACGCTGTTCAAGCTCGGCACCTATTGCTCGGCCGAATACGACGAGGCAACCGCCAAGTTCCGCGGCGACGTGGCGGGCTTCGCCGAGCATATGCGCAAGACATCGTCGGGCGATTTCGTCGAGGTCGATGCCAAGACCGGCGTCGTCACCATGACCTCGCCCGACCGTACCGACTGCTTCTGCCCGCTCAACGGCGTCGCCGCGAAGACGCCGGGCGTCGTCTGCAACTGCTCGCTCGGGTGGCAGACGCACACCTGGGAAACCGTGCTGGGAAAGAAGGTGCACGTCGAATTGAAGGAAGCGGTGCTGCGCGGCGGCAAGCGTTGCATATTCGAAATCCGCCGGGTCGAAAAGGCGTAGGAGAAGGACTGTCATGGATCGCAAGGAATTCTTGAGAGCTTGCACAGGTGGATTATGCGCTTGTGCCGCCGTCGTGCTGCCCGGCGCCGCAAAGGCCGCCGACGCGCCGAAGGAGGATTGGCGCCTGGGCTTCGTGAAGCAGCGCTTCGCCAAGCTGCTGGAGACGCTGTCGGCGAAAATGGACGATGCTCAGCTGGCCGCCAGCCTGGAAGAAATGGGCAAGTTCTGCGCCTCGCAGAACGACGAGAGGATCAAGGTTTTTGCGGGCGACACGGACGGCTACGTCAAGTTCGTGGCAAGTCAGCCTCAGATGTCGATCGCGCGCGACGACACGCGCAAGGTCTACACCCAGACCTACA
The DNA here is from genome assembly GCA_035524815.1 of Rhizomicrobium sp. Classification (GTDB taxonomy): domain Bacteria; phylum Pseudomonadota; class Alphaproteobacteria; order Micropepsales; family Micropepsaceae; genus Rhizomicrobium. Next base: position 11,962 of record DATKOE010000160.1, on the reverse strand, counting down.
GCCCCGGCGCTCAGTGCTTCTGCCCGTTCGTCGGCGCCAAGACGCCCGGCACGATGTGCGACTGTTCTGTCGGCTGGGCCAAGCACGCCTGGGGCGTGGTGCTGAAAATGGAGCCGAAGGTCGTGCTGAAGGAATCGGTGCTGCGCGGCGGCAAGGCCTGCACCTTCGAGATCACCGCGGCCTGAGCGCTTTCCTCACCCGGCGTCGCAGATAGGGCAGCAACTCGGCCTCGAACCACGGGTTCCTGGCGATCCAGGCATTGTTGCGCCAGGACGGATGCGGCAGCGGGACGATGCGCGGCGTGTATTCCCGCCACGCTTTCACCGTCTCCGTGACGTTGGATTTTGCCTTGTCCCTGAGGTGCCAGGCGAAAGAGTAGGTGCCGACCAGCAGCGTAAGATCGAAGGCCGGCAGCGCGGCGAACAGCCTGTCCTGCCAGGCGGGCGCGCATTCCTTGCGCGGAGGAAGATCGCCGCCGTGCTCGTCCCATCCCGGAAAGCAGAATCCCATGCCGATGATGGCCATGAGCTTGCCGTCGTAGAAGGTCTCGCGGTCGACGCCCATCCATTCGCGCAGGCGGTCGCCCGACGGATCGTTGAACGAAATACCGGTCTCGTGCACGCGGATGCCCGGCGCCTGGGCGACGATGCAGATGCGTGCGCGCGCGCTGGCATGGATCACTGGACGCACGCCGTGCGGCAGATACGGCGCGCAGATGCGGCAGGCGCGGATCTCGCGCAACAGCTTCGGCAGGGATTCGGCCGTCATCGCCCTTCCTTACGCCGGAATCCGTGCTCTTTTCCAGATCGATGCGGCGGCCGCTACAGACGCGAAATGCCGACCAGCGGACGGGCGACGTAGACGGCGAAAACCAGGATGTGGTCGACGCCGTGCGGTTCCATGCCGAGCGGCAGGAAGACGTATTCGCAGTAGATGTGCTCGCCTGCGCTTCTGCCCTTCTCGATCCAACCGCGCGTCGCCACCGGTTCGCCGGTCTTCACGACAAGGTCGTAGACCGGCTTGATGGCGTCGTGGTAGCCCAGCGAGATCTTGGCGGTTTCGCTCCACCGCTTGCTCTGGAACGATACCCCGTGCGCCATCACGTCGGCATCGCCGACGATGCGGTATTCGTAGTCCTTGCCGCCGTCGATCACCCGCAGAAGGGTCGTGTTGCGCAAGACGGTCTTCAACTCGCGTGCCGTGACATCGCTACGGGCGGGGAAGCGCCGGCCGCGGCAGAGCCGCCCCCACAAGGTGAGCCCTTCGCGCAGGACGGGGCTATCCACTTCCTTGAGCGGAACGAACTGGGTCAGGCTCTCGCCCGACTCCGGAGTCCTCTCGACTCTGGTGGACATGGAAAGGCGTACCGCAGCAATGTTCTTGCCGAATACTCGGCCATATTGGTTAAGGCGGCGTTGACGAACATCTCAGCTTACCGGCAGCAGACCGATGATCGAGCCCGTCAACCCGCTCGCCATCGTTCCCGACAGCAGGGCCCGCATCACCAGCGGCACGACTTCGTCGCGGCGGCCGGGTTCGAGCGCGCTCATCCCCGCGATGACGATGCCGACCGACGACAGGTTCGCAAACCCGCACATGGCGTAGACCATGATGAGCGTCGAGCGCGGGTCGAGGGTGCCGGCCGGCAAAGCGGCGAGATTCAGATAGGCAATCAGTTCATTGAGGATGGTCTTGGTGCCGAGAAGGCTTCCCGCCGTCACCGCCTCGTTCCACGGCACGCCGTAAAGCCAGACGACCGGCGCGAACAGCCAGCCGAATACCCGTTGCAGGGTGATGGGCGCCCCCCAAACCGCCGGCAGGTGCGCCAGGATCATGTTGGCGAGCGCCACGAGCGCAATGACGACCAGCAGCATGGCGATGATCTGCCAGTACATCTTCAGGCCCACCTCGGTGCCGTGCGAGATCGCATCCATGCTGGAGCGGTATTTCATCTCGTCGCCGGCGACGGAGTCGGTGGCGGCATCGCCCGGAATCATGATTCGGGCGACCACGATGGCGCCGAACAGGCTCATTACCGAGGCGATCAGGATGTGTCCGAGTGCACCCGGCAGGACAGGATTGAGGATCGTCGCGTAGAGGACGAAGACCGTTCCCGCGACGACCGACAGTCCGATGGTGAAGACGATGAACAGCTCGGCCCGGTTGAGCTTGGCGAGATAAGGCCGGATGACGAGCAGGCCCTCGACATTGCCGACGAACACGGTCGCGGCCCCGCCCACGCCGATGGCGCCGCCGACGCCGAGGAACCGCTTCAGCACGAAGGCGAGCCCCTTCACGATCACGCTGAGGATGCGCCAATGCCACAACAGAGCGGCGAGCGCCGAGATCACGATGATGAGCGGCAGTACGCCGAAGGCAAAATTCACCATACCCGCAGGATTGGTCACCTTGAAAGGCGGTTCGCCGCCGCCGAGGTAGCCGAAAATGAACGACGTGCCGGCCTTGGTGGCATCCGTGATGGCGGTGACGATCCCGTTCAGCGCGAACAGGCCGTCGCGCGCCACCGGCACCTTGAGCAGCAGCAGCGCCAGCCCGATCTGCATCGCCAGCCCCGCCACCACGGTGCGCAACGGAAAGGCCCTGCGGTTCTCGGACAACAGCCATGCCAGCAGCAGGATCGCGCCGATGCCGAGCAGGGATTGCAGATGCAGTTCTCCCATGACACCCCGGGCAAAATCCCGATATGGCTCCACGCTTGCCCCCACCCCTCGACCCCGGACTAAACTCTTACGCCGATTCGAACCACGCGCCATGCGACCCGTCCACAGAGCTCAGGAAATCAAGGCACTCGCGGGCGCGCGCGCGTTTCCGCCACTGATCTTGGTGCTCTTCCACTTCTGCGAGGGCCACGGCTATCGCGGCGTCGACCAGCCGGTCTGCCACCACGACTGGTGGGCGTATTTCTTCACTTGCGCGAAGTGGTTCGATCTTCCGGTGTCGCGCGGCTATCTGTGGGTGGAATTCTTCTTCGCCCTGTCCGGCTTCATCCTGGTGCACGTCTACGGCGCGCGGGCGTGGGACTTCTGGAAAGGCAAAGCCTATGTGCCGTTCATCCAGGCGCGGCTGGCGCGGCTCTATCCGGTACACCTCTTCACCCTCATCACCATGCTGTACCTGATGTGGGTGCTGAACGCGCTTGCCGATCTCGGCGGCTACACCTCGATCTTCCACCAGCCGTACCATCCCATGAACACCTGGCCGTCATTCGTCGCCAACCTGTTCCTGGTGCAGGCGTGGAACCTCTTTCCCTGGCTCACCTGGAACGGCGCGTCATGGTTCGTCAGCGTCGAGTTCCTGCTGTGCCTTCTGTTTCCCGTTTACGTTCTGCTTTCGCGCGGAAGCTGGTGGCGCGGGCTGGCGCTCGTCGGCGTCGGGATTTCCGCGCTGGTGCTGCTGGCGCAAGGCTCCCACCACGGCCTCGACATCACCTTTCACAACGGCATCTTCCGCGGCATGGCGGGATTCGCCGCGGGCGTAGGCCTGGCGATGCTCTATCGCGAAGCCAAGCTGCGCGGCGCCGACAAGCTGCCGGATTGGGCGTTCGACGCGGCGCAAGCCGTCGTGCTCGGCTACCTCGCCTGGACCACCTATTGCCAAGGCTGGGCGTTCAGCCCGCGCGACGTGTGGTTCGTGAGCGCGCTCTACCTTCTGATCTTCGTGCTCGCCTTCGATCGCGGTTTCCTGGCGCGCGCGCTGGCGCGGCCGCTGCCGCTCAAGCTGGGCGAATGGTCGTACGCCATCTACATGGGCCAGACCTTCTGGCTGCAGGCGGTGCGCTATTTCGAGCAGCGCTGGTATCCGCCCGGCGAAACGGTCGTGCTGGGCCTGCGCTTCTCCGACGTGATGTGGTGGGCCGAACCATTCCTCTTGATGGGAGTGTGCATCGGATGGGGAGCGTTGCTGACGATCTACGTAGAGCTTCCCGCCAACAAGCGGTTGCGGCGGATGTTTGCGCAAGGGAAGCCCCGGAGCGCGATCGCCTCACGTTGAATCGGATCATGCCTTAGATCCTCTGCTCTCGGGCGAACGCGCGGAAACCCGGTCCCCAGTTTTCCGGCTCGCGCCTCGGCGTTTGGCTTGACCGCGAACCCGCGCCGCGCGAACACTGAGACGAACGTCACTCAACGGGAGAACGCGGGCATGGCCATCCGATTCGACGGCAAGGTCGCAATCGTCACCGGCGCGGGCGGCGGACTGGGCCGCTCCCACGCGCTCGAACTGGCCCGGCGCGGCGCCAAGGTTGTGGTGAACGATCTCGGCGGCGCGCTGGACGGCACGGGCGGCTCGAGCGAAGCGGCGCAAAGGGTGGTGGCCGAGATCGAAGCGGCGGGCGGCATCGCGATCGCCAACGGCGCCTCGGTCGCCGACGATGCGGGCGTCGCCCATCTCGTCAAGCAGACGATCGATGCCTTCGGCCGCATCGACGTGCTGATCGCGAATGCCGGCATCCTGCGCGACAAGAGCTTCGGCAAGATGGAGATGAGGGACTTCGAGGCCGTCGTCGCGGTGCATCTGTGGGGCACGGTGAAACCGGTCAAGGCGGTGTGGCAGACGATGCGCGACCAGCAGTACGGACGCATCGTCGTCACCACCTCCTCCACCGGCCTGTTCGGCAACTTCGGCCAGACCAATTACGGCGCCGCGAAACTGGGCCTGGTCGGCTTCATGAACACGCTGAAGCTCGAAGGCGCGCGCGACAACATCAAGGTCAATGCCATCTGCCCGGTGGCGGCCACGCGCATGACCCAGAACATCCTGCCGCCGCCGATGCTCGAAATGCTCCAGCCCGAATACGTGACCCCCGCCGTGGTATTCCTGGCGAGCGAGCAAGCGCCCACCGGCGCCATCCTGACTGCAGGAGCCGGCGTGTTCGCGGCGGCGCAGATCGTGGAAACCGATGGCATCCATCTCGGCCACGCCGCCAGCGCCGACGACGTCGCCGCCAACTGGGCCAAAATCTCCGACTTCGCCGCCGCCAAACCCTACGCGCAGGGCGCCGAGCAATCGCAGCACCTGCTGGCGCGGCTGCAGGACAAGGCCATCGTCGGTTAGGGAACCGGCCAGCGGAACATGGCGCGCACGAACACGCCGTCGATCCGGTAATCGACGCTCGTGTCGGCATCCTTTCCGAGCGCGTAGCGCACGAGTTGCGTTCCCAATCCTTCCACCGGCGTGACAGGCTCGGGCGTCTGCTCGGTCCACTCCAGCACGGCGTCGCCTTCCTGCCGCCTCCAACTCAGGCGCACCGGTCCCTGTCCCTCAGCGAGCGCGCCGTACTTGAGCGAATTGGTGCACAACTCGTAGAGCGCCATGCTGAGGCCGCCGACGTGGCGGGCGGGAACCCGCAGCGGGTCGCCGCGAACGACCTCCAGTCCCGGGTTCGGCAGGAAGGGAGCCATCGCGTTATCCACGATCTGGTTCAGGTCCACGTCCGACCAGCCGCTCTGGACCAGGACGTCCTGAGCCGTCGCCAGCGCCGCCAGCCTGCTCGACAGAACCGATCTGAAATCCTCCACCGAACTGCTCTCCCGCGCGATCTTGGACGCCAGCGCCTGCACGATTGCGATGAGGTTTTTGATGCGATGCACCGACTCCCGCGCCGCCCGGTGGCGCCGTTCTTCGTTTTCCGCGGCGGCATCGATCGCAAGCCGCGCCCGGCCGATGATCCAACCGACGAACGGCGAAATCAGCAAATAGAGGCCGACGGAAAGCAGCGTGACGGCGCTGCCGGGCTGGAAGGTGTAATAGACGGGAAGGAATATGAGCGACGCGGTGATCACGGCGACGAAACCGATCACCATGCCGACACGCGGCCCGCCGAGAAGCGCAGCGACCACGACCGCCGGCGACAAGGTGATGTAGGGCGGCAGCGCGCCGCCGATCACGGACTCCAGAGCCAACTTGATGAGGATGGCGGCGGCGAGAACGGCAAGACCCGCCGCCCAGGTCAGCGGTGATCCCGCGCGCGGCCAGTTGATCGGACGGCCGTTGAAGATCGCGGCCGCGCCGAGCCGCCGCCGCAAACCACTTGCAGGCCCATACCCCTTCATGGGGGGATTATGCGCAGGCGCGCCGTATTTGATAAGCGCCGGAAGCGCCGTCTGCCGTGACATCACCGCAATTCACACAGACGCGGTGTGTATGTTGAACTTACGTTTCGGGCTTGCGGACCCTGTGCGGCTGTTTACGTTGCGTTGTTGGGGATCAGCCTCGGCAGCGTCAGGGAAACCGCGATGCTCTTGAACAGGGCGTCGAGGTCCTTGTCGTTGCCGGCCGTGCCGACGCAGCCGAAGGCATCGTCCGAGTAGAATTTGGCGGAATCGGAGGCGATCTGCGACAGTGTCCAGCACGCCGACTGACCCTTGCCTTTCACCGTCGTCGAGTATCCGGCCACGACCGTGGTGCCGAGATTGCTCTTGTCGGTCGAGCAGCTCGAATTTCCCTGAGTCGAGGCGCCGTAGGCCACCGAGTACACCCACATGCCTTGCGCGGCGGCAGCTTGGGACGCCGCCACCGCCTGCTGACACTCGTTGGTGGAGCTCAACCCGCCGGTCACGTTCGAGGCGCCGGCGTTGGCGTCGCCGTCGCTCAAGAAGACGATGACCTTCTGGCTGTTGGGATTGCCGTCGTTGGCCAGCACGGTTTCCGCGGCGAGAATCGCCTGACCGTAGTCCGTCTGTACGCCGCCGATAGCCTGGAGGCCTCCGCTTTGTCCGCAACTGCCCCCGCCCGCCGCGATCACGACCCCGGAAGACGTGTTCAGCGACTTCGATCCCGAACCCGACTTGAATGAACTGTCGAGCGGCGCAACCAGGTAGTACGGCGCGGCGATGGCGCTGTAGGGAGCGTATTTCGAGATGGCGTTTCCGCTCGTGGTCGGCGAGCAGGTCGACTGGCTGTTCGCCTGTGCTTGCGTCTTGTAGCCCGGAAACACCATGACGCCGAGCTGGTCGCGCTGGGGGTCCAGGCCGTTGAGCAGCTCTTGGATGCCGTACTTGGCGCAGGCGATCTTCGTCTTGCCGCCGCTGCAGTTGTTGTCCGCACCGTTCATGGACGCGGTGGTATCGAGCACGACGAGGATGTCGAGCGCCGGCGCGTTGCCGCCCTTGGCCGAGGCCGTCGCCACGGCGCTCACGTTCATGGTCCTGATGCCCAGGATCTGTGAGAACCACATCGGCACCTGAGTCGATTCGGTGACCCGGATGGCGTTGCTCCCCGGCCCGACACCCGAACCGCAGGTGGGAAACGTCACGCTTGTGAGGCACTTGAGCACGGCGCTGGTCGTCACGGTGCTGCCCAGGAACACGTTGTGGCCGCCCGTCGTCGCGCTGTAGCTTTGCGCCAGCGTGACCGCATTGGAGGGGTTGTCCACGACGTCGGTGGCACCCGCCAGCGCGGCGGCGTCGGCGGCGGTCTGCAACTGGCGCTGGACCCACATGACGTGGCCGATGTCGACAGTGAATCCCGCGATGCCGAGAAAAACCACGATGAGTAGCGCGAACATCGGGGCCGCTGCGCCGCGCTCGTCGCGCAGCAATACCTTGAGGGGCCGTCGTCCGCTCATTGCACGTACTCCGTCGCCGAGCTCGACAGCGAGCACCCGGGAATGGTGACCCACATCACGCTGAGGCTGCACGGATAGGTCGCCGTGACCGCCGCCGTGGCGCCCTCGGCAAATGCGTTGGCGCACGCGCCCGCCTGGTTGGCGGCGCTGCATGTGGTGCCCGCGACGACGATCGTGATCTGCTGGCCGGTAACCGGCGAGGCAAACGAATTGAGGTTCGGCGCCGCGTTATTGATGGCCGTCAGGGTATCGGAATAGGCGGTCGTCGTTCCCCGGGCCACGGCCAGGGCCCGCGCTCCGGCGGCAACCCCGTTGGCGAGCTCGATGTAGTGGTTGAACGCGATCCCGAACTCGACGATCAGGAACACGATCAGCAGCATCACCGGCAGGATGAGGGCGAACTCGGCAGCCGCAGCTCCGCTCGAGTTCGCACCAATCTGACACAGGCTGTCCAGGCAATGACGCTGCTGCGCCCGCCAGCACGGTCGACTCGACATTCGATGCACCCGCTTCCCCAGATAAGTTGGGGCATTTTTAGGACATCGAATAATAATTGTTAAGTCTCAATCGCCTTCGACGCACACAAGAGCAAATCATTACTTCGCGTCACTGCTCGAATACTGACGTAACGTAAGTGCGAAGTGATAAGCCCGCCGCCGTATGGAAAAGGCTCCCCGCGGAGCGGTCCGCGGGGAGCCGCGACGCACTATTCGGCGCCGGTTTTTTCGAGCGACTGTTGCTTGTCTGCGACTTTCGCCGAGCGCATGAGCTGCACGAACTCGGCGCGATAGCCGAACTCGTCCTTGCCTTTCGCACCGTTGGCGATGGCGATGGCCCGGTCGTAATCGAAGTCCTTGATGTACGGATCGTGGCGCAGGAGCTGCGCCGCGCCCGCCACGGCGGCCGCGAATCGCATGTCCTCGGAGACCGCGTCGAACGAAGGTGCCCGGTCCGCGGCGGTGACCGGCCGCTCGATGAGCTTGGAGACCTTCTCTCCCGGCAGCTTGTAGCGGATCTTCAGGAACGCGAACTCGCCGTTCGGATCGCCCTTTGCAGGCTTGCCGTAGCGCAGCGGATCGCTCATCACCGCCTTGGAGCCGACCGGCGTGATCTCGTAGATGGCGGTGACCGCCGCGCCCGAACCGATGTCGCCCGCATCGACCTTGTCGTTGTTAAAGTCGGTGCGGTTGAGCAGGCGGGTCTCGTAACCGATCAGGCGATACTCCGCCACCCGCGCCGGATTGAACTCGACCTGGATCTTGACGTCGTTGGCGATGGTGAAGAGGGTGCCCGAGATCTGATCCACGAACACCTTGCGCGCTTCGTTGAGGTTGTCGATGAACGCGGCATTGCCGTTGCCGGCCTGGGCCAGCTTCTGCATCGTGGCGTCCTGGTAGTTGTCGTTGCCGAAACCCAGGCAGGTGAGATAGACGCCGGTTTCGCGCTCGCGAGTCACGAAATCCTCGAGCGCCTTGGGATCGGTGATGCCGACGTTGAAATCGCCGTCGGTGGCCAGGATTACGCGGTTGACCGCGCCCTTGACGAAATTGCGCTCGGCAAGCTGGTAGGCAACGCGGATGCCCTCGCCGCCCGGCGTGTAGCCATTGGCCGTCATCTTCTCGATCACATCCAGGATCTTCGCCTTTTCGGAACCGGGCGTGGGATCGAGCGTCACGCCGACGCCTCCGCCGTACTGCACGATGGCGACACGGTCGTCGGCGCCGAGCTGATCGACGAGGAGCCGGAACGAGCGTTGAAGCAGCGGCAGCTTGTTGGGCTCGGCCATCGAGCCGGAAGTGTCGATCAGGAAGACGAGATTGGCGCGCGGACGCTCACGCCGCGGAATGTCGTAGCCCTTGATGCCGACATGCAGCAGCAGGGTGTCCTTGTTCCACGGCGAGGGATAGAGCTCGAGCGTGGCGCGGAACGGTGCCTTGCGATCCGGCGGCAGCGGATAGGCGTAATCGAAGTAGTTGACCATTTCCTCGATCCGCACCGCATCGGCCGGCGGCAAGTGACCGTTGTTAAGCGCGTCGCGCACCACGCCGTAGGAAGCGGTATCCACGTCGATCGAGAAGGTAGAGACCGGCTCCTCCGCCGTGACCTTGACCGGGTTCGGCTTGGCATCCGGGAATTTCGACGTGTTCTCCGGCTGCCAGTATTGTGCCGGCGGCAGGCCGGCGTATCCCATGCCCGCGGCCACGCCCTTGGGCGCCGGCGCGCGCGCGCCGGTCACGACCACGGACTGCATCGATTGGGCATAAGCGGGCGGTGGCGGTGGTGGCGGCGGTGGTGGCGGCGGCGGCGGGCCGTTGTTGTCGGCCTGCGTTTTCTGTTCGTGCAGATTGTGTTGCTGACATCCGGCCAGGACGAGAAGCGCAGCCGCTCCGATCACCAGTCCAAGCGTCCCAAGCAAGCGACGACTCATGGTCGTTCCTCCGCTGAACCCGATTCAGGATGTTACCGGAGTTAGCTGCCGTCGCGGCGAGTTTGCGGCAGGCGCGCGGCCTAACGATTTGTCATGACACTATTGTGAAGTGCCGACTAGGTGGTCCCCGGTTAATTTTCAAGGGCCGATCCATGTTATCGCTGCATGCCCCACCTACGTTGCGGTGCAGCATCCTAACTATTGGTTTGTCACCAGGCGCCCCTATCTCCTGGGGGCCGGCACGAAGCGGGTCAAACGAGCCGCGGCCGGCCCCGAAAAAAGGAGAGGGTCATGTTGAAACTGTTTGCGGCCGGTCTTTTGACGGTCGGTATCGTTGGCGGCGCCGCCGCCTATATGACGAGTTCGCTGGCGCAGTCGCCGTCGCGCCTCGTTGCCGTCGATGGCGTCACGATCGAGCAGCCCCAGCCGATGCCGCCACACCACGCCGAAGTGATCGTCACGGAGGGGCGGGCCTCCTGACGAAGCCCCCCTTTTTCCCCGGCCATGCCAGCCATGCATGGCCCACCGTTCAGGAAACTTGCGGAAAAGCATTGTGGCGCAAATGTGGCGAGTCTATGCTCATATCGTGGCTGGTTAACGCGCGTCGTTGAAAGCCCGCGGATCCAGCCTCGGATGGAGATGGATCATGGACGACGAGAATTCGACCCTGAAGTCGATCGGGGCAATCGTTCTGACGCTCGCCTTGTTCCTGGGCGTCGGCTGGTACGTGTATTCGGCGCTGTTCGTCACGCCGGCACCGCAGCCGCAGGATGAGATTGTGGCCGTGCATACGCAACAGGCCCCGGCCCAACCCGTCGAGAAGACGACAACCCAGAACCCCGGATAAGGTCCGGAGCCTAGTCGGCGACCTCTTCGAGCACCACGTCGTGGCCCCACAGCCTTTCTATGTGGCCCGTGACGAGTTCCTTGGTTGCGTGGTGCAGAGGCACGCCGCGGTTCATGTGATGCTCCAGAAATAGCGTGCGGTCCCCTTTTAGATTCGCATCGACGACCTGAATATTGGGATCGGCTATCCCGGTATCGTACTGGCGCGCGAGCAGATGGCGCACGTCGCGGTAACCTTGCTCGTTGTGGATGGCGGAGACGCGGTAGGCACCTTCGTCCGCCTTGTCGTACAGCGCGAACAGGCGGAAATCGCGAATCAGCTTGGGGCTCAGGAACTGCTCGATGAAGCTCTCGTCGCGGTAGTTCGCCCAGGCGTCCTTCAGCGCCCCGACCCAGTCCCCCGAGCCCGCAACCTGCGGGAACCAGTCGCGATCCTCGCCGGTGGGGTTTTCCGCGATGCGGCGGATGTCGGTCATCATGGCGAAGCCGAGCGCGTACGGATTGATGCCGCTGTAGCGCGGATCGTTGAACTCGGGCTGAAACACCACCGAGGTGTGGCTGTGCAGAAATTCCATCAGCGATCCCTCGCCGATCAGCCCGCGGTCGAACAGGATGTTCATGATGGCGTGGTGGACGAAGGTGGCGCAGCCCTCGTTCATCACCTTGGTCTGGCGTTGCGGATAGAAGTACTGCGCAAGGTTGCGCACGATGCGCAGGATTTCGCGCTGCCAGGCGCGCAGCGTCGGCGAGTGCTTCTCGATGAAATAGAGGAGATTCTCCTCCGGCAGCTTCATGTCGCCGTCGAATTCGTCGTCATCCTCGGGGGTCAGCGGCGCGGCGGGCGGTTCGACGCCGGCGGGCAAGGTGCGCCACAGCTCGTTGTAGGCCTCTTCCTCGTAAGCCGCGCGGCGGCGGCGCTTCTCCAGAACGCGCTCCTTCGACGGCTTGGGCGGACGGCGGTAGCGGAACACGCCCTGGTCCATCAGCGCATGCGCGGCATCGAGAATGGATTCGACCTCGTCGCGGCCGTAGCGCTCCTCGCAGGCCGAGATGTAGTGCTTGGCGAAGGCGAGATAGTCGAGGATGCCCTCGGCGTTGGTCCA
>DATKOE010000159.1:0-9705 GCA_035524815.1 Rhizomicrobium sp. | reverse complement strand
AGTGTTTTCTACCGGACTGATTAACCACTCGAAAGACGCTAAACGGAATTGGTTAACATCGTCTTTTTGTCACAACGATGGCTTCATCGGATTCGAACACGGCTTAAAGCTTCGTTCCCGCCTACCGTCTCCGCTGCCCCTCCACATCCCTTTGATTCGATTTGTTAACTTTACCTCGACTTAAGCGCTTCCGCGCAAGATGCGTTCTTTGAGGCGCGGAAGGGTCGCGGAATGCAGTCTTTGCAGCAGGAAATCGAGCGGGTTCCGGCGCTGCGGCGCTTCGGACGAGTGGCCCGAATCGAGGGCCTTCTGGTCGAAGTGACCGGTGCCGCCGGCGCCATCAGCATGGGTGGCCAGGTGCGGCTAACCCCAAGTTTCGGCAGGTCTATTCCGTGCGAAGTGGTGGGTTTCCGGGAAGGCCGGGCGCTCGCCATGCCGCTCGGGACGCTCGACGGCATGACGCTCGGTGCGCGCGCGGATTTCGAAGGCCGTACCGCGGCGATTTATCCTTGTTCGGACTGGCTCGGCCGCGTCCTCGACGCGTTCGCCCGGCCCGCGGACGGTAAGGGTCCGTTGCCGCAGGGCATCGTCGCCTATCCGCTGAAGGCGCAGCCTCCGACGGCCCAATCGCGCGGGCGCATCGGCGGCAAGCTCGATCTCGGCGTGCGGGCGCTCAACACCTTCGTGACCTGCTGCAAAGGCCAGCGCATGGGCATCTTCTCGGGCAGCGGCGTCGGCAAATCGACCTTGCTTGCCATGCTCGCGCGCAACACCGATGCCGACGCCATCGTCATCGGATTGGTGGGCGAACGTGGCCGCGAAGTGAAGGAATTCGTGGAAGACGACTTGGGCGAAGTTGGTCTGAAACGATCGGTGGTCGTTGTTGCGACTTCGGACGAACCGCCGCTGGTGCGGCGTCAGGCCGCCTACACCGCAATGACCGTCGCGGAGCAGCTGCGGGATCAAGGCCTCCATGTGCTTCTGCTGATGGACAGCGTCACCCGTTTCGCCATGGCACAGCGCGAAGTCGGCCTGTCGGCGGGAGAGCCCCCGGCCTCGAAGGGCTATACGCCGACGGTTTTCGCGGAATTGCCGCGATTGCTGGAACGCGCCGGCCCGGCGGCAGCAGGCTGCCCGGGCTCGATCACGGGCTTGTTTACGGTTCTTGTCGAAGGCGACGACCACAACGAGCCGATCGCCGATGCCGTGCGCGGCATTCTCGACGGCCATATCGTGCTCGACCGTGCCATTGCGGAACGCGGAAGGTTTCCGGCCATCAATATCCTGCGCTCGGTGAGCCGAACCATGCCGGGCTGCAATAACGAGGATGAACAGGATCTCGTAGCCACGGCGCGGAAATCCATCGCCGTTTACGACGACATGGCCGAACTGATCCGCCTCGGCGCGTACAAATCCGGGACGAATCCGGAGGTCGACGCGGCCCTGAAGTTGCATCCTTACTTCGAGAAGTTCCTAGCGCAGAAAAAGGATGAACGCTCGACGTTAACCGAAGGGTATGACGCCTTGGGCACAATACTCGCCGGTGGGGAAGGGTAAGACGCCATGAAGCGACAGGACACCTTGCTTCGTCTCAAGAGATTCCGCGTCGACGATCTCAAGCGCCGCATGGCGACTCTGGACGGCATGAAATCGGACGTCGAACGCAAGCTTGCCGATCTCGAGGAAAGCGTGGCACGCGAACGGCAGCGCGCGGGCGACAGCGACATCGGCCGCCTGGCGTTCCCGTCCTTCCTGAAGTCCATCGACATCCGTCGCGAAAAGCTGCGCGACACGCTCAAGGACATCGAACGCGAGCGCGCCGTCTGCCAGAACGATCTGGCCGCGGCATTCCAGGATCTCAAGAGCCTCGAGTTTGCCAACGAGCAGCAGGATAAGCGTCTGGCCGAGATCGAAGCCCGCCGGGCGCAGTCGCGCCTGGACGAGATGGCCCTGGTGCGTCACCTGCGCAAGCACGCTCTGCGCAGCGCATAAGAAAGCGAATTGCGGGCAGCGAGCAGGGGAGTCCTGCGACAACGCCTATCCGCTATCCGCTATTCGCCATTCGCCCGTTCGCCTAGAATCCCCCCTCGCTTCGAGAGGGAGGCGGTCCATGTCGTTTTCGGAGTATTTCTCGCCGTTCGTGGGCCGGCTGGTATTCGGCTGGTTCTTCCTGTCCCAGGTCGCGTACTACGGCGGCGATTGGGACGGCACCGTTGCGCTGCTGGGATTTCGCGGCATCGAGCCGGCACCCTTCGTGCTGGCGATCGCGCTGCTCCTCGTGTCGATGGGCGCGGTTTCGCTGATCCTGGGCTTCCACGCCCGGTACGGCGCGCTGCTGTTGTTCGCCATCACTACAGCGGCGGCGGTGCTGATGCACGATTACTGGCACATTACGGACAACCTCACGGCGCGGCATGCCGATTTCGAGCTTTTCGCCTGCTATGCGGCGATCGCAGGCGGCTTGCTGCTGTTGGTGGGTCAGGGGCCGGGTCCGTTGGCGTTCGACAGCCGCTCAGGCGGGCAGAAGAAAAAGTAAATTCATCCGGCGGAAGCTTCGCCTCCCGCCGGATGAATGTCGAAGACCAGGCGTTCGATCAGCGGACCGCGGAGCGGATCACGTTGACGACGCCGATCAGCACGCCGAACACCAGCGCGTAGGCGAGCAGGGTCAGCATCTTCAGGTCGACGAAGGCCTTCCAGTCGGCCGTTGCAAGCGCCTCGACGTCGTGCGCGCCGCCGATCGTCAAGGCGAGTACGAACTTCACCACGACGAAAGCCAGCAGTGCCACAAGCGTGACCGGGACCACGCCCTTGATGCTTTCCATCAAGAAGCCGGCGATGATGATGATGAGGACGGCGGCACCAAGCGTGTAATAATCGGCAGTCGTGACGATGGCCTGAATGGCGTGCCAGATATCCATAAGCGCAGACATTTATTCCCCCTTAGACACGTACGAGTCTCCCCAGCAGAAGGCAGCCGACGCCTTCCGCCTGTTTACCGATCATACACCTTTTTAATGCGGCCGGGGGAGTTGGGCCCGATCCGGCACAACATGCCGCGTTTTATAGTTAACGCAGGGAACCGCCTGCGCAAACGCGCGCGTCGTGACCGCCGAGCGCGCTCGTGATCTGGAGGATCGCAGAGAGTGCCGGACTCTTCGGGCAGACTTGCCACAGTGAGATTTGCCGCCGCAGACACTCCACCACGCGCATGTCGCCCGGCACGAATCCCAGATACGCGGGCGAGGACTTGAGGAATGTGCGCGCGGAATTGGCGAGCGCTTCGGCAGTGCGCCGCGCTTCGGATGCACCGGAGGCCATGTTCACTACCAATGCGGGAGCGCGTCCGCCTGTGCGTTTCAGAACCAATTTGATGAAAGCATACGCATCGGTCAGCGCAGCCGGATCGGGCGTCAGCACGACCAGGATATCGTCCGCCTCCGCTGCGAGCGTCAGAACGGTGTCCCCGATGCCGGCACCGAGGTCGATCAGCACGCGATCGTAAGCGCTCGCGCGCCGCAGCAACAACGACAGCCTTTCGGCAGCGGCGTGATCGGCATCCGCCAGCGTCCCCGATCCGGGCGGCGCGGCCAGAAGATCGAAATGGGCATGCGAGGGGCAATTCACCGGTGCGACCGCATTCTTGAGCGTCGTACGCCCCGCCAGGAATCCGGGCAGGTCGCCGGCATGCGCAAGGCCAAGCTGCACCGACGTGTTGGAGAGTCCGAGATCGGCGTCGGCGAGAAGGACGCGCTCGCCGAGGTCGGCGAAGGCCTGCGCCAAGGTCAATGCAATGAAGGTCTTGCCCGTGCCGCCCTTGCCGGAACCGATCGCGGTCAGACGTGCGCCCGCAAGAGTCATTGTGCACCTTCCGCGTTTTCGGTGAGCAGGCGCGCAAGCGCCAACGGCGTGAGGATCTCGAGTTCGCCCGCGACAAAAGGCGACCGCGTCACGAACGCGACGGCCAGGTCGGCTGCCGCCATCGCCGCGGATGCGAGCGCCCCCATTCGTCGCGTCAGGTCGGCGGCGGTGATGATGAGGCGCGAAGCGCCCATCCCGGTCAGCGCGACGGCTATTTCGGCCGCTTCTTCGCTGTCGGTCGACGCCGACACCACCGCGATGATCTCGATAGGTTCGATCTCCGCCAGCGCCGCGAAGGCCGTGGCGGACTTGGGATGGCGCGGATCGAAGCCGGCGGTGTCGACGATGGCAAGCGTGCCCTGCTTGACCAGTCCGTCCACGGTGCTGGCCAATGCAATCGCGGATTCCGCGGTGACGACATTGGCGTCGAGATGGTCGGCGAAGTCCTTAAGCCGCGCTACGGCGCCGGCGCCGGTGACGTCGTGGGCCACCAGCGTCACCGCGCGTCCGGCCAGCCGCGCGTGCGCGCCCAGCTTGGCGGCAACGGCGGTTTTGCCAGCGCCATTCGGCCCGAGGAGCAGGATCGCCCTGGCGTTGTTGAAGTCGACCGGCGCCGAAGTCATGCGCTGATCGATCGCCGCGGCCAGCGCCAGCGTCATGTCGGTCAGGCCGGTCTTGGCGGCGGCTTCCGCCAGCGTGTGTCCCAGGCTTTCGGGCAGGCGGTTGCGCGCGAACGAGGCCAGCAATTCGGCGCGGTCGAAGCGGCGCCGGCCGGGAAGCTCGGATTTCTTCTCGCGCAGGCGCCGGATCAGCGTGTCGTGGAACGCCGCATCGACGTCGGCGGGTTCGGCCGGCTCCGCCGGGGCATCGTCCTGCGGTGTCTCGTCGGGCGGATCGAGCGCGGCGCGTACCATGACGCCGCCGCCCTTGGTGGACTGGCTTGCGACGATGACCGCTTCGGGACCCATCTCGGCGCGCACTTCGGCCAGCGCCGCTTTCATGTCTTTGGCCAGGAAGGTGCGCAGTTGCATGGCGGACTACACCTGCCCCAGCGTGCGCAGGCGGATCGAGGCGTGGATCTCGTTCTGCGACATGACGACGGTCTGCGGCCGGAAGCGTTCGACGATCGAGCGCACGAACGGACGGATCATCGGACTGGTGAGCAGCACGGGAACCTCGTTCCTTTGGGTGGCTTCCTCGAAGCGGTCCCGCACCGAGGTGATGAACTGCTGCAGCTGGCTCGGCGCCATCGCCAGCTGGCGGTCTTCGCCCTGACCGATGATGGATTCGGCAAACGCCTGCTCCCAGGCAGGAGACAAGGCGAGGATGGGAAGGTAGCCGGCAGGTGCCAGGTTGGCGTGGCAGAGCTGGCGCGCCAGCCGCGCCCGCACGTGTTCGGTGATGTAGAGCGTGTTCTTGGTATGCCCGATGGCCTCGGCGATGCCTTCGAGGATGGAGGGCAGGTCGCGGATCGATATGCGTTCTCCGAGCAGCGTCTGCAGCACCCGCTGCACGCCCGTGACGGAGATCTGCGCCGGAACGAGCTCTTCCACCAGCTTCTTGTGCTCGGCCGGCAGGTCGTCGAGCAGCTTCTTGGTCTCGGCGTAGGAGAGAAGCTCGGCCATGTGCGACTTCAACACCTCGGTGAGGTGCGTCGTCAGCACCGTGCCGGGATCGACCACGGTATAGCCGCGGAAACTGGCCTCTTCGCGCAACGCGGCCGCCACCCAGGTGGCAGGCAGTCCGAAGGCGGGTTCGGTCGTGTGCGTGCCGGGCAGGTCGATCGGCACCCCCTTGGGATCCATGACGAGGAAACTGCCGGGGAACAACTCGCCGCGGCCGGCATCCACTTCCTTGACGCTGAGACGGTACTCGTTGGCGCCGAGCTGCATGTTGTCGAGAATGCGCACCGCGGGCATGACGAAACCCATCTCCTGCGCCAGCTGGCGGCGCAGCGCCTTGATCTGGTCGGTGAGGCGGTGGCCTTTGACGTCGTTGATGAGCTGGAGCAGCGCATAGCCGAGCTCCACGCGCAAAAGATCGAGCGCCAGCGCGGTGGATATCGGCTCCTCCTTGGCGGCTTCCGCCACTTTGGCCTTTTCCGCTTCGACGCGGGTCTGGGCCTGCTCGGCGCTTTTCTTCTTCGAGGCCTGCCAGGCGAGCGCACCGACGCCCGCGGCCAGCCCTGCGAAGACGAAGGTCGGCATGCCGGGAAGCACCGCGACGATGCCCATCACCGCCGAAGCCATGCCGAGCGCCTGAGGATAGAAGGACAACTGTTTCATCAGCGCGCGGTCGGTCGAGCCTTCCACGCCCGCCTTCGACACCATCAGGCCCGCGGCGGTCGATACGATCAGCGCGGGCATCTGCGTGACGAGGCCGTCGCCGACCGACAGCAGCGTGAAGCTCTGCGTCGCGTCGGAGAAGCTCATGCCGTGCTGGGCCACGCCCACGATGATGCCGCCGATGACGTTGATGGCGACGATGAGCAGGCCGGCGATGGCGTCGCCGCGTACGAACTTGGAGGCGCCGTCCATCGCGCCGAAGAAATTGGATTCCGATTCGAGGTCCTTGCGGCGCTTGCGGGCCTCCTTTTCGTCGATCAGGCCGGCGGAGAGATCGGCGTCGATCGCCATCTGCTTGCCGGGCATGGCGTCCAGGGTGAAGCGCGCCGCCACCTCGGCGATACGCCCGGAACCCTTGGTGATGACGACGAAGTTCACCACCACGAGAATGGCGAACACGATCAGGCCGATCACGAAGTTGCCCTGCATGATCAGCTTGCCGAACGCCTGGATGACGTAGCCGGCGGCGGCCGTGCCCGTGTTGCCGTGGGCAAGGATCAGGCGCGTGGAGGCCAGATTCAGCGCCAGCCGCAGCATCGTGGTGATCAGGAGTATGGCGGGAAACGAGCTGAATTCGAGCGGCCGGCGGATGAACACCGCCGTCATCAGGATCAGGATCGCGAGCGACAGCGAGAAGGCGAGACTGATGTCCAGCAGCCAGGTCGGCAGCGGCAGGATCAGCACGACCAGAATGGCCATGATGCCGATCGCCAGCGCCAGGTCGCTGCGCTTGATGAAATCGGCAATCCCGGCCAGCGAAAAATCGAATGCCGGCGCGGCGGCGGCCGTGCTCGTGGTGTCAGCCATCAGCTGTTGCCTCGCACATGTACAGCCTCACCCGGCGTTCACCCCACGGCCCGTTGTTCGCCGGGCTGCGGGATGGCAAGACCCTGCTGGGAGTATTCGCGCAGCTTGTTGCGCAACGTGCGGATCGAAATGCCCAGGATGTTCGCGGCGTGCGTACGGTTGCCCAGACAATGGTCGAGCGTGTCGAGGATAAGGTCGCGCTCCACGTCGGCCACCGTGCGGCCAACCAGACCGCGCGTCACGGCTGCGGCGGATTCGACGGCGGTGCGCACCGGCGGCGGCAGTTCGGCCGCGCCGGCGGCGAGCGTGTTCGAACCCACCAGCTTGCCGTCGGGCAGGCGGATGGCTTCCGGTCCGATCTCGGTGCCGGTGGCGAGCAGCACCGCGCGGTGCATCGTGTTTTCGAGTTCGCGCACGTTGCCGTGCCAGGGGTGTCCGGCGAGCACGCGCTCGGTCGCCGGAGCGATCGGGCGATACGGCACGCCGTTGGCGTCCGCGTATTTGCGCGCGAAGTGGCGCGCCAGCGCCTGGATGTCCTTGGGGCGCTCGCGCAGCGCCGGCAAGCGCAGATTGACGACGTTGAGCCGGTAAAGCAGGTCCTCGCGGAAGGTGCCGCGCTTGACTGCGTCCGAAAGGTCGCGGTTGGAAGTAGCGATGATGCGGATGTCGATCCTGACCGGCTTGGTGCCGCCGACGCGGTCGATCTCGCGTTCCTGGATGGCGCGCAGGAGCTTGGCCTGCAGGCGCGCGTCCATCTCGCTGATTTCGTCGAGCAGCAGCGTACCGGAATTGGCTTCCTCGAATTTGCCGATGCGCCGAGCGATGGCGCCGGTGAACGCGCCCTTCTCGTGTCCGAACAGCTCGGATTCCAGGAGGTTCTCGGGGATCGCCGCACAGTTGACGCAGATGAACGGTCTGTCGGCGCGATTCGACTTCTTGTGAACGTAGCGGGCCAGGACTTCCTTGCCCGAGCCGCTCTCGCCGGTGAGCAGGATGGAAGCATCCGAGGCCGCGACCTGGTCGGCCAGCGCGATGACCGCCGTCATCGCCTCGTCTTCGGCGATCATCTGATGGGATTCGTCGGCCACGGCCGCGAACACCGCCGCGATCAGCTCCGGGTCGGGAGGCAGCGGCAGGTATTCCTTGGCGCCCGCGCGGATCGCTTCCACCGCCTTGCGAGCGTCGGTCCCCACGCCGCACGCCACGACCGGCGTGCAGATGCGCTCGGAGGCAAGCCCGCGCACCAGGGCCGAGATGTCGAGCAGGACATCGCACAGGACGAGGTCGGCGCCCGAGCCGCCGCGCAGGATGGCGAGGCCCATCTCGATGTCGGTCGCATGGGTGACCTTGGCGCCGCGATCCATCGCGATCTTGGTCGCCGTTCCGATCTGGCCCGAGAGCTGACCGATGATCAGTAGCCGCATTGGTGTTCTCCTTCAGGTCAGCGCGTCGGCTAGCTCTGGCCGGCCTTGATGATTTCCGTCATGGTCACGCCCAGGCGATCCTCCACCAGGACCACTTCGCCGCGGGCCACCAGCCGGTCGTTGACGTAGATGTCGATCGCCTCGCCCACCTTGCGGTCGAGTTCGACGATCGTGCCTTTGGCAAGCTTCAGAAGCTGGCTCACTTCCATCGCCGATTTGCCGAGCACGGCGGAAACCGTCACGGGCACGTCGAACACGGCCTCAAGGTCCTGTGCGGAGCGCTTGATGTCGCTTTCCGAGTTGTTGTCCGGTGTCAGCAGCGCGCTGCCTTCGCCGTCCTTGGGATCGTGCGAGAGGTCGGGCAGATCGACGTCGTCGTTGCCTGCCATGACTTTATCCTTTCCTCAACTGACGGGATTGCGAGAAGCGGCGTGCTATGACATCCCCGATCGCTTCTTCCAGAGCGGAGAGGCTGCGTTCGGCGCCGCCGCCGCGCCATTCGATGCGGCAGTCGGCACCTGCGATCGCGGCATCGGCGGTGGCGACGATGCGCCCTTCGTAGCCTTGCTCCCGGGCGACTTCCTCGAGCTTGTCCTTCAGCATATCGATGACCCCCTGCGAGGCGCGCAACACGATGCGCGGCTCGCCGATGGCTTGATGCATGGCTTCGCGCAAGGACGCCTCCACATCGCCTTCGGGCAGGGCGGCGATGGCGACCGGCGCCAGCTTCCTGGCCGCGACGAACGCCAGACGCGCCGCTTCCGCGCGCAGGGATTCGATCTGTTCCTGTGCCAGGCCCATGGAATCGCGCACGATGCTGCAAAGCTCCTCGATCGCCGCGGCGGTGGTCTCGGCGGCGCGCACCTGTCCTGCCTTCATGCCCTGCTGACGGGCTTTGGCGAACATGGCGTCGATTTCTTCCTGGGTGAGGACTTTGCGCTGGCGCGCGCGGGCGGCGTTGGAAACGAGATCGCCCTCAGGGCGGAACTCGACGTCGAAGGTGAATTTCTTGGCGCTCGACATCAATACACCAGCTCGTCTTCGCCCTGTTTCGAGGCGATCATGATCTCGCCCTTGTTGGCGAGGTCCTTGGCGATGTTGACCATGCGCATCTGCGCCTCGTCGACGTCCTTCAGGCGCACCGGGCCCATGGCTTCCATGTCTTCGCGCAGGATCTTGCCGGCGCGTTCGCTCATGTTCGAGAAGAAGACGTCGCGCAGGCTGTCGGTGGCCCCCTTGAGCGCCAGAGCCAGCTTGTCCTTCTCGAC
>DATKOE010000158.1:0-50850 GCA_035524815.1 Rhizomicrobium sp. | reverse complement strand
TTTAGACCCACGCGGGGAGGGTTCGATCCTGTCGCGGCTGGCTCCGCGCTGCGAGACGATCACTCCGGAGGCGGGGTTTCGATCGCGAAGTGCAGTTTGCATGGTGGCGAAGCGCGGCAGTGCAAGCGCCGTCTGCGCTGTAAAACGGGTTTACAGATGGAACCAAGAATGACGCGACGAAACCCAGGAAAGTAGTTGAATTTACACGCGTCAACCAACTGGCACGGAATCTGCTTTTTCACTCCGGTACTGCAACTTAGACGCAGCGCTCGGGCGGATCGCGCGGTCTGACACCAAACGATGGGAGTTACGAAAATGAAGGTCGGGTTTCGAGTTACGCTTTTGGCTGGCGCCGCTGTCCTGGCGGCTACAGCAATCACATTGCCCGCCGCGGCGACACCTTTGCCGGGGCTGGTGAACCTCAATTTCCTCAACTACACCGGCGCTTCGCCGAAGAACTACTTCAACAACGTCCAGCCGGTGGGTTGGACCGGCGGCTCGGGTCTGATCTTCATCGACTCGCCGGGCAACTCCAGCAACCCCGCCTCGGCGTGTGGCGCGACGTATCTCCAGACCTACACGTGCCCGAGCACGCTGGGGATAAAGGGTGGCTACAACTACGTCGAAGCCGACGGCAATCCCTATTACGAGAGCGGCTTCAACTACACCGTCAGCGGCCTGACGGTCGGCAAAACCTACACCCTCAGCTTCTATCAGGCGGCCAGCCAGCAGACGGGGTTCGTGGGTAACAACACCAACCAATGGATCGTGTCTCTCGGCACGGCCGGTCTCAGCACGACCTATCTCGGCGGCCAGATGTACTCCTATGGGAATACGGACGGCGGTGCCACCGTTGTGGCCACGCCGCTCATGACCATCCCGTCCGGAAGCGGCGTGGATTGGAGCTATGTGACCGTCAACCTCACCGCCGATGCGGCGACGCAGGTCCTCAGCTTCCTCGCCTGGGGCAACAACGGCAGCTCGATCAACGTGCCGCCGATCGCGTTCCTGGCGGGCGTGAATTCGGCGCCGGGCCTCAACACGGGCGTTCCCGAACCGGGCGTGCTCGGCCTGTTCGGTGCGGGTCTCGCGGCGTTCGGCGGATTGCGCTTGCGCCGCCGTTCCCAGAAGAAGAGCTGATGAAGTTGTGAAACGATCGGGGCCCGGTTCATGCCGGGCTCCGATCGTCTTTTCACCGCGGCTCTGCGAAAGGCGGTTTCTTCATCTTGATCGTGCAGTTTCTTTCGTCCTATGGCAGGGACATCGCGCGGATGACCGCGTGGCTGGTGCTGCTCGCGGTGATCTTCGTGCCGCTCGAGCATTTCTTTGCCGTCAAGCCGCAGCGCTTTTTCCGCAAGGGCCTTCTGCAGGACGTCGGATTTTACTTCATCAGCAGTTTTGTTCCGGGGCTGTTGATGGCGGTGCCGCTTGGCGTCGCCGCCTATGCCGCTCACTCCTTCATGCCGTACCGCGTGCTGGCGTTCACCGAGGCCTTGCCCGTGTGGCAGCGGGTGGTTGCGGCTTTCCTGGTGGGAGAGGTGGGCTTCTACTGGGGCCACCGCTGGACTCACCAGATACCGTTTCTCTGGCGCTTCCATTCCGTCCATCACCAGCCTGAGAAGGTTTATTTCCTCGTCAGTGCGCGGGCGCATCCCGTGGACAACGCATTCACCAGGATTTGCGGGCTCGTTCCGGTCTACATCCTCGGCTTGGCGAACCCACTGACGCCGTCGGGAAGCATCATCCCCGCGCTGGTCATGGTGGTGGCAACGATGTGGGGCTTTTTCATCCACGCCAATCTGAAGGTGCGGCTGGGCCCGTTCGAGTGGCTGCTGGCCACGCCCGGTTTCCACCACTGGCACCACACCTTGAGCGATCACAAGGATCACAACTTCGCCTCGATGGTGCCGTTGATGGATTGGCTGTTCGGCACGTTGTATCTGCCGCGCAAGGAATGGCCGGCAGCGTACGGGACGGAAACGGCGCTTCCATCCACCCTTGGCGCATTGATGCTCTATCCGCTGAAGCCCGGGCCGGCAGCCCCCGAAACAGCGGACCAGGTCTCGGCCCCTCTCTGATCGAAGCCGGACGCGTTCAGGCGGACAGCGCCTCGAGCAGCGGGCGAAGAACGCCGGCGTCCGGCCGCCAGCGCCCGACCGAGCTTTTGTAAATCGCGCGCCGCACCTGGTTCACGCTCGCCGTCTTCACCGGCCGCGCCGCCTCGTGGAACGAAAGGCACCGGTCCGACCATTCCAGACCGCAATGGGCGACGATCCTGCGCGCCTGTCCCTCCAGGTCGCCGACGACGTCTTCGTACTGCACGTCCATCATCACGCCCGCCGGCAGGATCGAACGCCAGCGGTCCATCAGGCGCTCGTAGGTCCTGTAGTACCGGCCCAATTCGCCGAGATCGTAGGCGAAGGGCTGTTCGAACATGGTCGAGAAGCAGGAAAGACAGGTGTCCACCGGATCGCGCCGGGTGTGCAGGATGCGGGCGTTCGGCAGCGCGAGATGGATGAGGCCGGCGGCGCAGAAATTCGCCAGCATCTTGTCGGTGATGCGCCTGGCGGCGGCCGGGGCCTCGCGGGAGATGCGGGCGACGTAGTCCGAGCCGATGGCGCCGAGGCGCTCGCGGTCGATGTTGCGCAGGCGCAGAGGGAAATCGGCCGCGGTCGCATCGAGACCGGCGGAGCGCACCGCCGCCGCGAAATCGAATCGTTCGCCGCGCGCCAGCACGGCGGGGTGGCTCGCCAGGATCTGTTCGGTAAGCGTCGAGCCGGAACGCGGCATGCCGACGATGAACACCGGTGCGCCGGAGGGATGGCCGGCGCCGCGCAGCCTCTCCACGAATTCGGGCGTGAAGGCCGCGCCGATGGCTTCGATGGTTGCCAGCGTCGCCTTCTCGTCATAGGGCGTCAGCCCGCGCTTGATGGCGTTCGCGGTCAGGATGTGTTCAAAGCCGCGGTCGCGTTCGCCGAGATCGCCATAGGCTTTGCCGAGAGCGAAATGGACCAGCACGCGTTCCTCGGGGCGCAGCGCGGATTCGCCGGCGAGCAGCTTCTCGAGCGCTGCCACGCATTCGTCGCCCGGCGCGACGGTGCGTGCCATGGCGAGGGCGTGGCAGCTTCCCGGCTTCGCGGGATCGAGACGGAACGCACGTTCGAACGCCTCATCGGCCTCAGGGCCGCGGCCGAGTTCGGCGAGCGCCTTGCCGCGGTTGACGAGGACTTCGGCATAATCCGGCCGCAGCGCGAGCGCCGCATCGTATGACGCCAGCGCCTCGCCATAGCGGTCGAGTTTCTGAAGCGCGAGCCCGAGATGGTTATGCGCCTCCGCCGAACCCGGCCTCAACGCGATCGCGCGCCCGAAGGACGCGACCGCATCTTCGTCGCGGTGAAGCGCCGACCATGCCAGCCCGAGACCGTGATGGGCGTCCGCGAGATCGGGCGCCAGAGCCGCGGCGCGCAAGAAAGCCCTGGACGACGGTTCGGGCCGTTTCAAGTCCTGCAGGGCGGCGCCCAGGCCGCACAGCGCTTCCACGTAATCGGGGTCGATCGCCAGCGCGCGCTCGAATGCCCGCACCGACTCTTCGAGCCGCCGCAAAGCCATAAGGCTGGTCCCCAGCCCGTAATGCGCCTCGGCGAATTCCGGATCGTGCGCCAGCGCCTTCGTGTAGTGGCCGATCGCTTCTTCGTGGCGCCGCATCACGTGCAGGGCGGTGGCGAGATTGGAGAGCGCTTCGGCCGATTGCGGATCGAGCGCCAGGGCCCTTGCGGTCAATGCGAGGCTCTCTTCCGCGTGGCCTTGCTGCAGGCGAAGGACGCCGAACCGGAGCAGGGCCTCCACATTCGCGGGTTCGCCGGACAACACGGCGGCGTAAGCGCGTTCCGCGTCGGCGAGACGGCCCGCCTCGTGCAGCGTCATCGCGTGCTCGAGATTCGCAGACCCGTCCATGCCATCTTTCCGCCGCCGCCAAAGGGCCGGACGCTATCATGCGATGCCGCGTCACGCATTTATTCCGCAGCGGAATGAAAGCTGCGTCAGGTTCGGCGCGGCAGGCGCAAAACTGTAAGTGCGATTTACAGAGTCGCCCGATGGTAGCGGGCGATTTCCCTTATCTCCTTGAGAACACTTGCTGGCACGACTGCTGCATTGGATGGCATGGCTTAACCTGGGGATGCTGCTCATGAAAACGAAATTCCTTGCGACCACGAGTGCTCTTGCGTTTCTTGCCCTAGCGCAAACCGTGCCCGCGAATGCGTCGACGATCGTCGGCGCCATTTACGGCGCGTACGACGCGGAGTGCGGTTCGAATATCGATTGTACGTTCGGTCATCCGGGCTACACCATCACCGGCAACGGCGGCACGTCGTACGACACGCCGGCGCTGTTCATCGTGAACTACTCGACCAACGCCCATTCGTTCGACAACCTGTCGTTCAAGCTGTCGGGCTATCAGGCTCGCAACAACGGCGGTATGACGACGTTCACGTTGACCGGCAATCCGTCTATCGCGCCGGGCACGGTTTATCACCTCACCTGGGGCGGTTCGGTCGACAACCTCTCGCAGTCGGGTGGCGAGGGACCGCTGTACGCCTACGACTATGACGACGAACTGGGATTGAAGGATCCCTGCGTTCCGAACCCGATCAACGCGGGTCTGTGCGCCAACGTCGGCAATTTCGACGTCATGGTCAGCGGCATGCTGAACGGCCACGCGATCGCCTCCAATTTCAGCCCCGACAACACGCAGGGCGGCGGCAATCAGGCGGGAACATTCGTGCCGTGGGAAGGCCTCAACAAGGCTGGCCAGTCCGAGGACGCGTGCTGCGATGACCACACCGGAACGCAACCCGGCGTTCTGGCCTACATCTATACCGGCACGACCGGCAACCAGCAGGTTCCGGAGCCGGTGTCGCTGGCGCTTCTGGGCGGCGGTCTGGGCGCGCTGTCGATGCTGCGGCGCCGCCGCAACAAGAAGGCGTAGGCTACCCGCTTGCTTTCGAGATGGCGGCTCCGGTCGGGGCCGCCATTTCTTTTGGGTCAGTCGCGCCGCAGCCGCGCGAACGCACCGAGGTGGTCCGCATAATTGCGCCAGCGCCCGGCCGAGGTGCGATAAACCGGCTGGCGCACCTGCCAGGCGCTGGGCGTCGCCACCACGCGCCTGTTGCCTTCCGGGTTCAGACAGGCCTCGTCCCACGGCACGCCGCAGAACGCTATCAACCGGCGGATGACGCCTTCGCGGTCGGCGATCAGGTCCTCGTAGTCGAATTCGAGGAAGCGCTCGGGCGGCAGCACCTTGTGCCAGTGCGCCATGATCCGCGCATATTGCTCGTAGTAGAAGACGATGCTGTCGCGGTCGCCGGCGAAGTCGGGCAGGTCTTCGAACGGCGTGAACCAGATCGACAGGCAGGTGTCGACGGGATCGCGGCGGCAATGGATGATGCGGGCGCGCGGAAACGCGGCATGGATGAGGCCGAGCATCAGGTAATTGGTCGGCATCTTGTCGGTGACGCGGACCGCCCCCGGCGCCAGCCGATCGAGCAGACCCGAATACTGCGAGGCCAGACGCTGCTTGGTTTCGGCCGCAAGGCCGCCCGATTCCAGGTCCGCCAGCAGCGCGCCTTGCCTGCCCCAGAACGCCAGTTCGCCGCCCGCGCCGATCATCGGATGCGCCGAGAGAATCTGCTCGGTCAGCGTCGTTCCCGAGCGGATCATGCCGACGATGAAGACGGGACGCTCGCTGTCGCTGCCGGTCGCGCTTTCGCGTTCGAGGTAGCCCTCGCCGAACCGCGCGATCATGCGGTCGATATTGGCGGCGTGGCGCGCCTTGTCGAGCTTGCGGCCGGATTTCTCCAGCGCCTGCGCCATGCCGGCGTTGGCCCGGTCGAAGTGCCGGATGGCCCGTTCGTATTCGCCGAGATCGTCGGCCGATTTGCCGAGCGCGTAATCGAGGCGGGCCCGCTCGCGCGGCGATAGCCCGGCGTCGGCGGCGAGCGCCTCCATCGCCGTCAGCAGCGGACGGTCGAGCTCGGTCACGCGCCGGGTCAGCGTGAGCCCCAGATACGCCGCGGCATCCTTCGGGGCGGCGGCGATGCGTTTGCGGCAGAGTGTTTCGGCCTCCGCGAAGCGCCCGCCTTCCCGCAGCAGCGTCGCCAGCAGATCGTGCGCGGACGGATCGTCCGGTTTTGCGGCCGCCACGCGCCGCAGCAGGCGCTCGGCGTCTTCCGCCAGGCCCTGCTCGCGCATCGCCCGGGCCAGGCGAAGGCGCCCCGGCACGCCGGTTTCGATGTCCGCCGCCTGCCGCAGGACCGCGCGTGCCTCGTCGCGCTCTCCCAGCCGCCACCTCGCCGCCGCGAGATTCATGCGATAGGCAGCGACGGTGGGCGCAAGTTCGGCGGCGCGCGCAAACGCGCCTGCCGCTTCTTCGCACGCCTCCGCCGCCATCAGGCTGGCGCCGAGATTGTTGTGCGCGCCCGCGTCCGACGGCGTCAGCCGCACGGCTTCGCGCGCCTCGGCGACGGATTCGGCGATCCTGCCGCTCAGGCGAAGCTGCGCCGCAAATTCGTTGCGGCTGGCGGCCTGGAGCGGATCGAGCGCCACGGCCTGCCTGAGCCATTCGATTCCCGCCTCGATGCGGCCGGTCCGCGCCGCGATCACGCCCAGAAGATGCGCCGCGGGGGCGAAGCGCGGCTCGCGCTCGTGCAGTTTCTTTGCCGCCGCTTCGGCCTCGGCGAGGCGCCCGGCGCTGTAGAGCGAGACGGCTTCGCGCAGCCGCGCGTCGCGTTCGCGTGCGGGGACAGCATCGGCACGGGGCTTCGGCATCGCTCCAGCATGCGGGATCGCCCCGCAAGCATCAATGGCCGCGTCGTCCGGTTAGGCCGCCTTCCGGCGAGGCGGCGGGCGCGAACAGGCATCGATGGAAGCCGGTGCGCCCGGCGGGCAGCGACGGTTCCGCCGCGGTAGCGAAATCAACTGCAACACCGCGCGCGCCGAAGCGGTGGTCCGTGCGATTGTCGCGTGTTAGGACTGGCGTGCTCAACGATCCGGCTTGTGCGTCGATGAAGATGAAACTCCCGATTCAGCGTGGCACTGTTCACGACCGCACAGGCGGGCGCGAGGCGGATTCGGCAGACGGCAGCGATGCTTCGTGTTCTGACGCTGGCGCGCCCGCGGCGGACGGATGGTTTGCGAACCGCCTGGGCGAATCCCACGTCGCCTATCTCGACTTTGCCGCCGAGGTGGAGCGGCGCAGGCAGGGCGGGCAACGCCTGTCGCCGGTCTACCGGATCTACCTGCGCGATCCTGCCGGCAATGTCGTGTCGGGCCACACTATCGCAATCGAAGACGACGACGAAGCGATCAAGTTGGCCTGGGTTCTCTGTCATGCCTGTGCGGAGGTCTGTGCGGGTTTCGAGGTGTGGAAGGGCGAAGCGCTCCTGATCGCCAGCCCCGGCGCCGGTGCGCCGCCGGACCGCAAGGAGCTTTCGCGGCGCGCCCAGCACGCCGCCATCGATACGGAGATCGCGCTGCGCGACAGCCGTACTGCGCTCGCCGAGAGCAGGCGGCTCCTGCGCACGATCGAGGAATGGCAGGAAGGCCAGTCCGCGACGACCACGCCGCGCCGCCGCCGTGAGCGGTAAACCGAATTCCGCTGCCGATCCGGCGTTCGCGCAAGGGGGCGCGCGCCGGAACCGGGCTCCCGATCAGTCCACCGCGCGGACCCGGTAGGGATAGGCGTCATAGGGCGTCAATTCGACGACGAACGTCCGTTTGAGATAGCCGCCCCAGGCGTCGCGCGCCTCCACCTCAACGGTGAAGAACCGGCCCGTCAGTTTTCCCGCGTCGAGGGCTTCCGGTTTGAAGTCGGGAACGGAAGGGTCCTCCGCGTCTTCTTTGATGTCCCGGTCGTCCGCGGACATCACCGCCGCGGCCAGCGGCGAGGCGGCGTCCGGGTTGAAGGCGCCGCCGGCGCTGAAATACGAGGTGGTGACGGACTCCAGCCGCCCCAGGAAGTCGGCGTCCATTCCGCGCAGCCTGATGAGTTCTTCCACCGTTTCGATGTTGCCGTGCCGCGGCTGGATGCCGAGCGCGGCGTAGGCGGGATCGGTGGTGTCCTGGTCGGCGTCGGCGTTCCTCCAGTCCTTGAAGGACTCCGCCAGCATGTCGAGGCGCTTGCCGCTGGCGCCCAGGGCCGCGAACAGCCTCTTCGCCTTGGCGTCGTTGATCTGGTTGATCGGGATTTTTCCGCTCTCGGGTTCGATGCCGACGGCGAGGCTGCAATTGGCGAATTCGAGGTTCAACGTGCGGCCCTTGGCGGCCGCGCCCGCAGGATCGGCCGCAAGGCCGTCCATCGCCAGGGCGAACCCCGCATCGGCCGAAGCGGCAAGCTGCGCGCGTTCCGCGCGGGCCGAGACCACGTTGATGCTGGCGCGGCTCGACGCCAGGACTTGCAGGCCGATGAGGGCGAACGCGGTGATTCCGGCCACCGCCGCCAGCATGGCGTAGCCGGATTCGCGGCTCATTTCGAAGGCCTCTTCTTCGGCGGCGGCAAGGGGGCGATGTGGGTCATCTTGCTCCGCAGCTCCTCGGTGACCGACAGCGCGTCCTCGTTGTTGCGCACCACGTGCGGCGTCAGCAGGACGAGCAGTTCGGTCCTGTCCCGCTTGTTGCCCTGCGTGCCGAACAGGCTGCCGAGCACGGGAATCTCGCTGAGATAGGGGATACCGGACGACGTCCTCTGCCTGGTGTCGGTGATCAGCCCGCCGAGGGCGACGGTCTGCCCGTCCTGGATCGCGATGGAGCTGGAAATCCTGCGCTGCTGGATGGTGGGGGAGTCGATCTGCGAGCTGCTGGTCGTCGAAACGTCGCTCACCTCCTGGGAGATGTCGAGCAGCACCAGGCCGCTGTCGTTGACGCGGGGAGTGACCTTCAGGATCACCCCGGTGTCGACGTACTGGATCGAATTCACGATGGGCGCCGAGGACGTCTCGGTGCTGGTAGCCGATTCCGTGGCCACCGGCACCTGATCG
The DNA here is from genome assembly GCA_035524815.1 of Rhizomicrobium sp. Classification (GTDB taxonomy): domain Bacteria; phylum Pseudomonadota; class Alphaproteobacteria; order Micropepsales; family Micropepsaceae; genus Rhizomicrobium. The sequence continues at coordinate 41,818 of DATKOE010000158.1, read as the reverse complement.
CCCACCTGCAGGTCGGCGGTGTGGTTGTTGAGCACCAGCACCTTGGGCGCGGAATCGACCTTGATCGTCGTCACCTTCGCTAACGCGTCGAGCGTGGCTTTGATCGAGCTGCCGCTGGAGATCAGATAGGAAAAGCCCGGGAAGGCCTCCTTGAGCGTGGACGACGAACCGCTGCTCAGCGTGAACTTGCTGTCGCCGTTCGAGAAGAACCACTGCGTTCCGTACTGGAGGTCGTTGTTGAGCGTCACCTCGGTCACCACCGCCTCGATCATGACCTGCAGGGGCAGGATGTCGAGCTTGCGCAACGCCTCCTCGATGATCGAGTACTGGTGCTCGGTCGCGTAGACGACCACGGCGTTGTTGGTTTCGTCGGAGGTCACGGTGACGGGCGAGGGCGAATTGCCGATCTGGATCGTCTGCGCTGCGGCGGCGCCGCCCAGCGCGCCGGGCATGGTTGCGGCTGTTCCCCCGGTGCCCGCGGCGGCGCCGGGCAGCGTCGAGTTCGCGATCGTGTTCGCCGCGCCCGCGTTCCTCTGGGTGCCGGAAAGGGAGCCGGGGCGCGAGCCGGCCGCCGAGGACTGGCCGAACGATTTGACCAACACGTCGGCCAGATCCGCCGCCCGCCCGTTCTGCACGCGGTAGACGAAGAAATGCGGCTCGGTGGATGCGCTGGCGGCATCCAGCTTGTCGATCAGGCGTCTGACGTCGGCGAGGTATTTCGGCTGGGTGGAGATGGCGACGATCGCGTTGCTGCGGTCGAGCGCGATCAGCCGCACCAGACCGGCGGTCGGCGCGCCGGGCGCATTCAGGAGCTGGTCTATCTGCGGGACCAGGACCTTGCTGTCGGTGTGGCGGGGAACGAACAGCTCGAAGCTCATTCCCTGCAGCCAGTTCACGTCGAACTGGTCCACCAGATCGCGCACGGCCTTTCGTTCCGTGCCGGTGCCGGTCACCACGAGGATGTTGCGCACTTCGTCGACGGAGGTGATTGAGTTTTCCGGGATCAGCGGGTCGATCAGCTTCTTGATCGAGGTTGCGCTGACGTATTTGAGCTGGATGGCTTCGCTGCCGAAGCCGGGTTTGGCGGCGCCGATCAGTTGCGCCTGGCGCTTCGCCTCCGCCAGCGGCACCACCACGTAGGTCCCGGCGCGGTGCACCAGCGCCAGGTTCGCCTTCTCCAGCGCCTCTTCGAACAGCGGCAGCACCTCGGTCCGGTTCACCTGCCGCGTCGTCTCGAGCGTGATCGTCCCCTGGGCGCCGGAATCGACGGCGTAATTGAGGCCGAGGATGTCGCCGAGCACGGCCTTGGCCGCCTCCTGGACGGGCACGCCGGGAAAATTGAGCGTGACAAAGTTGGACGCGTTGGCACCCGGCTGATCCGCCGCGGCGGCGGGCGAAAGGCACAGGCCCGCGAAGGCGAGCAGCAGCGCCGCGATGATCCGAATTCCCCTCATTGGTGTTGCTCCGAGAACTGACTCACCAGAAGAACCCGTTGCTCCCCTGCGTTCGTGAAGATCAGCCTTGATTGATCGGCGGATGCGAGTGTCCACGCTCCGAGTTTCTGCCCGATGCCGACGCGCGCGATCCGGCCGCCGGGGCCGGCGACGACGGCGCTCACCTGCGCGCCGGACGTTGCGACGCCGAGCAGGCGATAGCCTTCGAGCGTGCCGGCAATGTCGGCGACGCCGGGCACGGATGGGCGGTCGGGCGCGAACAGGGCCGCCTTGAGGACGTCGGGGTAGTCGCGCGCGGCCGGGCGCTGCGCGGCGGGCAGGGCGCGCAACGGCGGCGTAGCGGCGACCGCGCTCGCGGAAGGAATCGGCAGCAGCGCCTGCGCGATCGCGAGCATGGCCAGCGCCACGGCGACGGCGATGGGCCCGGCCTCACTCCTCCGCGGGAGCCGTAGCTCGACAGCGCGCGGAAACTTCGATGCGAACTTCCATCGTTGCGAGATGGCCAGTCTGAAAGGCAGTGTCGGCAACGACCGAAAGATACTCCACAGTGACATAAGGCTCCCCGATCTCGAGCTGTTTGAGCGTGTGATAAAGCTGTTCCATGGTGAGTTGGACGTTGGCGCGGACGCGGACCTGTTCGTTGCCTTCTTCGTCGCCGGTCTGAATCGATTTCACCGTGCCCCCGTTCTCCAGCACCAGTTCCCTGATGCGCGAAGAGAGCACGCCCCTGGCCTGGTCCTGCGACGGAGCGACGATGGCGAACCGGGCGGCCGTCTCCTGCTGTTTGGCGAGTTCGGCGCGCCAGGCGGGCAGGCCGGCGACGATGCGGGTGTTGCGGGCGATCTCGGCGCGCAGCGCCGACCGCTCGACCGCCCGGTCGATCATGCCGTTGAGCACGGGCCCGGCTGCGAACGTCCAGGCGCCGGTGAACAGCGCAAGGGCGATGGCCACCGCCACGAGCTTTCTTTCGCGAGGCGTGAGCGGTTTCATCGTGACGCGCTCCGCTTGACGTCGGCGCTGACCTCGAACGGCTGGACGGACACGTTCTCCGGCGACGGGCCGTTGTCGGCGTTGACGTTGATGAATATCCTGCTGGAGGCGACGGCGCGCGCGATGTCGAACCTGGGATCCTTGTAGCCGCTGAGTTGCAGGCTCGTGCCGTCCCAGTCCAGGCGCCGCACCCAGGCCGGCGGCGGCAGGGCGCGCGTCAACGCCTCCAGGATAGGAAGGGGACGGGTCTGGTTGCGATGGTCGAGGAACCTGGTCCGCGACGCTGCTTCGGCGCTCGCGCGGTCGTGCACGCGCATCGCCAGTTCGACTCTCACCTTCTGCGAATCCGCCAGGGCGCGAAGCTGGTCGGTGGCGATTGTGTCGCGCCACACCATCAAGCCGGCGTTCAGGACCAGAAGCACGGCGGCGAGCGACCACCAGAACGGTGCGGTGGTCCGCGGCATCGCCCTGGCGCGCCGCATCGCCGGACAGAAATCGAAGCGCGACGGGCCTTCGGCGGGACTGGGTCCGACGCTGATCGCGCGGATGCCGATATCGCGCTGCTGCGCCGTCGCCAGCAGGGCGGCGGCGTCGGACCGGCGCAGCACGGCCATGATCGCGCGCTGGCGGCCGCCGTCGAACGCCTGGGTGTAGGCGATGTCCCAGTAGACCTCATCGGCCGCAAACGGCGTCAGCCGGTCGAGTTCGAGCGACACCATCTGCCTGGTGTCCCTCTCCGAGAGCGACGGCAGCTCGATTTCCCGTTCCAGAACGGTCTCGGGCGGCAGGAGCAGGCGCGCCTTTCGCACCGTGCCCTTGGGGCGGAACAGGGTGGCGGCGCCGTCTGCGTTGCGCCAGAACACGAAATCGTCGCCGGCGAGTTGCGCGATCACGTCCTGCCTGGGCGACAGCCTTTCCCGCCAGCGCGCCGGGATGAGCCCGCGAAGCTCGTCGATCCACCACGCCACGCCGGCGGACAACCAGCGTCCCACGGTCGACATGTCGGCGTTGAGGATCGCGTTCAGGTTCATTGCTGTGCCCCGTTTCGGGTGCCGTTGCGCATCGAGGCTCCCAGATTGATCCGGGCCAGCGGCCGCACGATCAAGGTCGGCCACCAGCGGCGGTCGCCGGACGCGAATTCGAGACGCAGGCGGACCAGCGTCGGCATGGCCGGTTGACGCTCCCAGTTCGACTGCCAGCGGGGCACGTAATCGGGTGCGGCCGCGCCGAAGTAATCGATCTGGATGTTCTGCACGTCCTTGAGCAGGATGATCTGGCTCGGCTCGGCATTCGGATCCGTGGCCAAGTCGCTCTCAAAGGAGAGCGCAAGTTCGCCCGCGTCCGTCAGGGAAAGCGTGTAGCGCTGCAGCTCCGATGGCCGGCGCGAATCCCGCGCGGGCGCCTTGAACGTGAGGTGATTGGGGGTGCCGTCGAATTCGACGGAGGGTGGGTTCGACTCGTAATGCACCGCCGGATAGGCGCGCTCGATCACTCCGCGCAGCGTCAGATGCGCCGCCTCCACGGATTCGCCTGGCATCGAGACCGACTGCGTGCGCTGCCAGACGCGCCGCCCCGTGTCGATGCCGTTGACGATCATCACGGCGATCATGCCCAGCAGCACGAGACTGACGAGCGCCTCCGCCAGCGCAAAACCGCCGTTCGATGTGGAGCGATCATGGCGCATCGGATTGCCGCAAGGTCTGAAGTGTGACGAGGGGAACGGGCCCGTCCCCGGCTTTCACGTCCACGGAGACGGACAACAGGCGCTGACTGCCCCCGCCGGGCTCGAACGGTTTGACCTCGACGGTCCAGACGAACGGCCCTTCCGTGCCGCTCGAACGTCCGGGGCTTGCGGGTATCACGCCTCCGACGCTGGCGAGCGCCGACTGCGCCACCAGAAGGGCCATCGATCTCTGCTCGCCCATGCGCACGCGCTTGGTGCCGTCGGCGACGGCCTGATAGAGCGTGGTGAGCGACATCATCACGATGGCCGCCGCCACCAGCGCTTCGACGAGAGCCGAGCCGGACTGCTTCATGGCGTCACCGCCGCGACGGCGCTGTTGTCGGGATCGACCGCGACGGCGAGGCTGCGTGCGGCGCCGGTCAGGGTGACATTGCCGCCGCTCGCCGTGCCGTCGGGGTAGAACGTGAGCGCGCCGCTGCTGTCGAGGCTCAGCACGTATCCGGCGGGAAGCCGATGGGTCATCTCCTGGTTGAGGCCGAATTGGCTGCCGTCGTCCGAAACGTCGAACGTCACCGGCGCGCCGTTGCGCATGGCCGCGGCATGCGCCGTTCTGATTTCGGCCAGGACGACGGATTCGGACTGCCGGAACATCGCCTGCGCGATCATGCTCTGCACGCGCGGAAACGCGATCGTCGCGATGATCGCCGCGATCGCCAGCACGGCGAGCGCTTCGATCAGCGTCGTGCCGCGGTCCGGACTACCAGCTGCCCACATCCTGAGCCTCGCCTGTGCCGCCCGCGGCGTTGTCGGAGCCGAGCGTGTAGACGTCGACTTCGCCGTGCTCGCCGGGCACCTTGTACAAATAAGTGCGTCCCCACGGATCGCGGATTGCCGTCGCGCTGCGCAGATAGGGGCCGTTCCAGCCCGGCTGCGGCGGATTTGGCGCGGCGACGAGCGCGTTCAGACCCTGTTCCGGCGTGGGGTACTGGCCGGCGTCGAGCTTGTAGAGTTCGAGCGCGGCCACCACGTTCTGGATCTGGGTGTGTGCCGCCTGCGTCCGCGACGATCCGAGATAGCGCAGCACCTGCGGCGCGATGATGGCGGCCAGGAGTCCCAGAATGGCCAGCACCACAAGCAGTTCGAGAAGGGTGAAGCCCGCATCGCGGCGGGCGCGTCCGGTGACGTTCTTCATGGCGGCATTATCCCAATGCAAGATCGTTGAACCCCAGGATGGCGGTCATGACCGAGGCGATGACTCCCGCCACGATCATTCCCATGACGACGGTGATGACCGGCGTGAAAATGGCGATGCTGCGCTCGACGGCGGTGCGCACGTCGCGTTCGAGAACGTCGGCCAGCCGGTGCAGCATGTGGCCGAGCTGGGCCGTTTCCTCGCCGGTGCGCAGGAAGCTCATGGCCATGGGCCCGAACACGCCCGCAGCGGCCAGCGGGGCGGAGAGTCCTCCGCCTTCCTTCAAGCCCACCGCCACGTGGGCGACGGCGCGCGCCATGTGCTGGTTGACGATCGCTCGCTCGGATATCGCAAGCGCGTTCGGCAGGGCGACGCCGCTCTCGACGAGACTTCCCAAGGTGCGGGCGAAGCGCGCCGTTTCGATGTCGCGCACCACCGCGCCGATGTGCGGCGTCTTCAGGATCGCGCGATCCACGTATAGGCGCGCCGGGCCGCTTTTCGCCCAGCGCATGGCCGCCAGAAGCGCGGCGCCGATGCCGAGCAGGACATAAAGCCCGTAAGTGCGGGCCGCGTGGCTGATCGAGATCACGATCTTCGTGGCCAGCGGCACCTTGTCGGGCGCTTCCGCGAACAGGTTCTCGAACTGGGGCACCACCACCAGCAGCATCACCAGGATGACGCCCGCCGCCACCACCAGCAGAAGTGTGGGGTACACCAGGGCGGACACGATCGTCTGCCTCAGCACGTCGGCCCGTTCGAGCGCGGCGGCCAGGCGCGCCAGGCTGACGTCGAGCTTTCCGCTGGCCTCGCCGGCTTCCGCCATGGCGCACGCCATCGGCGAGAACAGGCCCCTGGCTTCGCTCATCGCCTGCGCCAGCGGGATACCTTCCTTCACCCGTTCGCGCAGCTTCGACAGATGCCCCTTGAGGTCCGGCCGCGCCGTGTTCTCGACGCAGATGGCCAGCGCCCGGTCCAGCGTCAGTCCGGCGCCGAGCAGCACGGCGATCTCGCCGATCGAATTGATGACGGCCCGCCGCGCTGCAGCACTTGGCTTGTCTTCGTCGGGCACGCCCTTGCGGGACTTGGTTTCCACCGCCTCGATCGGGACGAGTCCCTGCCGTCGCAGCGACGCGATCACGGACGACTGGTTGCCGCCCTCGAGCACGCCGGCCTTCAGTTCGCCGGCGGCAGTCGCAGCCCGGTACCGGTAGAGCGCCACCTAGTCCTCCTGGGTCACGCGCAGCACTTCCTCGAGCGTCGTCACTCCGGCGCGCGCCTTGGCGATCGCGTCTTCACGCATGGTGCGCATTCCCTGGCCGACCGCCGCCCGCGCGATGTCCCTGGCTTCGGCGCGGGAGATCACGAGGCGCGCGATCTCGTCCGTCATGGTGAGGAATTCCATCACCGCGATTCTCCCGTCGAACCCGGTGCCGTCGCAGCGCTCGCAGCCGGCCGGACGGAAAAATGTGTCTGCGGCGGATACGTCCGCCAGCTCCGCCAGTTCCTCCGCCGGATGGTAGGCAGCGCGGCAATGGGGGCACAGGCCGCGCACCAGGCGCTGGGCGAGCACGCCGTTCACGGTGGAAGCGATGAGGAACGGCTCGACACCCATGTCCAAGAGGCGCGTCACGGCGGTCGCGGCGCTGTTGGTGTGCAGTGTGGACAGGATCGTATGGCCGGTCAGCGCCGCCTGGATCGCGACCTGCGCGGTTTCGAGGTCGCGGATTTCGCCCACCATCATCACGTCGGGGTCCTGGCGCAGGAAGGAGCGCAGCGCGGCCGCGAAATCCAGTCCGATCTGCGGCTTGACCTGGGTCTGGTTGATGCCGGTCATGCGGTATTCGATCGGATCCTCGATCGTGAGGATCTTGCGGTCGTCGGTGTTGAGCGTGGCCAGAGCCGCATAGAGCGTCGTGGTCTTGCCGCTTCCCGTGGGGCCCGTGACCAGCATCACCCCGTTGGGACGCTTCAGCACCTTCATGAACTCCGGCAGGATGGCCTCGTCGAAGCCGAGTGCCGCGAAATCGAGCGTGAGGCTCGAGCGGTCCAGGATGCGCAGCACGGCGGTTTCGCCGTAGAGCGTCGGCGAGGTCGCAAGGCGGAAGTCGTATTCCCGTCCGCGCACCGCATGACGCAGGCGTCCATCCTGGGGCAGGCGGCGTTCGGCGATGTTCAATCCCGCCATGACCTTCAGGCGCGAAATGATGGACTGCCGAAGATGGGGCGGCAGCGACTCCTGGTCCTGAAGCGAACCGTCCGTGCGGAAGCGGACCCTGACGCGATCCTCACTAGGTTCGATGTGGATGTCCGAGGCTTGCGCCTCGACGGCCTGCGCGATGATCGCATTGATGGCGCGGACGACGGGCGCATCGCTGGCCAGGTCCTTCAGCCGCTCGAGATCGAGCGCGTCCGCCTCGCCGTTCTCCACTGCGGCATTCTCCTCGTCGGAGCCGAACAGCCTGTTGAGGGCGGCGTCGATCTCGGTCATTCGCGCGACGACGGGGATCACGCGCGTCTTCAGCGCGAACGCGATGGCGGCGGCCGGATATGTGTCGAGCGGATTGACCAGGGCGACCTCGACGCCGGCGGGCGTCCGCCGGAGCGGCAGCGCCTTGCTGTCGAGAAGGAATCGCGCGCTCAACTCGCGGCCGAACAAGGCCTCGGCCGGATAATCGTCGGCGGAAGCGACGCGCAGGCCGGCGGCGTCCGCGATGGCCTGGGCAAGAGCATCGTCCGCGATCAAGCCGAGCCGGGTCAGGATCGCTTCGAGCTTCTCGCCCGTTTCGCGTTGCACCAGACTGGCGCGCGCCAACGCTTCACGCCCGATCAGACCCCGGGCGAGAACGACTTGTTCCAAGTCCTGTGGGTTGGCCGCCAGCATTGCCCGCCACCATCTGCTCTTTCTTGTTGTTTAGCGATTCCCGGAAGGCGTTCTAGCAAAATCGAGATCGGCTTCGTTAGGAGCGTTTCGACGCGGTGATTTGACGTCAGATATTCACGGGACAGTCATAACACTGTCTCAAACGCCCCCATCGCGGAAAATTCCGCTTTCCTTCACGCGTCTGTCGTCTTCACAACACGTCTCCTTCAAAGAGCGTCCTTAGCTGTCTCCACCGCAACGAGGGGATTTGCCTGAATCGGTTCGAGTGCGTCGTGCCGGACTGTTTCGGCCCGGTTGGAAGCGCGGGAGGCCTTTGCACAAGAGGTCCCTCCTTCGCCAGAACGCTGAAGTATTCGCAAAGCATAGTTGAACAATAATCGGCATCACTCGCAGGTATTCTACGCAAATGTGCTCGTTGTTATCCGATGTGTGAGTGAATCCGCGTGTGTCATTTCAGGTTAATATTTGTTGATTACACGAGTCGCAGCGTGACTCGGGGAAGAGGCATGCCAAGAAGCAGGGAAAGCGAGTAGGGGGCGGAGGACTCGAGCAATCCCGGCGGGGACCAATACAGACCCGGCCAAATATCCATCCGCAGACGGAAACCAATTCCGACAAATGAGAGGCTAGACACATGAGACTTATGGAACGGGTATTGATGGGAGCCAGCGCTCTCATCTTGGCCGGAGCTGGTTTGACCAGTGCCGGCAATGCGGCGACGACACCGATCACCGGCACGACGATCTACGGCGCCGGCGCCTCGCTGCCTGCGATCTACATGCGCCAGGCGTTCGACTGCTACGCCATGAAGCAGCACCTCTACTTCCAGCAGAGCCCGAAGACGAATACGCCGCCGGCGGTCAATCCGCTTGCGTTCCAGTACCACGGCCTTCAGTGCACCGCCTACAACACGACCCCCGGCGTTCCGCTGTTGTGGCCGGTCGTCAGTGACGGCGTGACGGCGATCCGTTATGAATCGGCGGGTTCGGGCAACGGCATCAAGTCGATCTTCAGCTACGACATGCCGACCATCCTCGGCGCCTTCGGATCCGACTGGGCGTCGACCGCCAAGCCGAGCTTCGCGCTGTCCGAGACCGCGCTCGATTCCAACGACGTCTCCATCTACAACAACGGCGCCGGCGCCTGCACGGCAGGCGTTCCGGCCAACGCCGGCCACGTAGGCCTCTGCATCGACGCACCCGGCGTCGTTCCTGGCGCTGGCGAGTACGCCAATCTCGTTTCGACGCACGGCGCCCTGATCCAGTTGCCGGTTCTGATCGTGCCGGTCACGATCGCCTTCGATCCGGTCTATGAGAAAGTCCGTCAGGCCGACTCGTCGGTGAAGACCTACAGCTTTAATATCCGGCACACCCGCACGATCACCAATCCCGACGGCACCACCAGCACGGTGGCGCAGCTGCGTCTGGACCGGACCGCCTATTGCCGCATCTTCAACGGCGACATCACGAACTGGAACGATCCTTACCTGCGCAGCCTCAACGGCAAGTCGATGAAGGATCCCACGGATCCGACGCCGGATGCGAGCTGGAGCGTCCCGCTGCAGATGGTCGGCCGCTTTGACTCGTCAGGCACGTCGACCCTGTTCACGCGCCACATCGCGAAGGTCTGCTCCAGCGTGACCTACGTGAACGCGGGCGTGAGCAACAACTACGCCGATGCGTCCGGGACCATGCCCGCCGCTCTCCAGGGCCCGCACTACATCAAGGGTTCGGGCAGCAACGCAGCGCCGGCAGGCGAAACCGCCGGCAAGTACACGCTTGCTGACGGCAGCGACGGCGTCGCCGAATACGTCGCCTTCACGCTCAATCCCGACGTCACCCCCGGTTCGACGCTGATCCAGGGCCGCGTCGGCTATATCAGCCCTGACTACGTTCTGCCTGCCTCGCTCTTCACCAAGGCCACCACGGCGCGTCTGCTCCCGGCGGCTCTGAAGAACGCGTCCGGCAAGTGGATCGACCCGACCGCCTCGGCTGCGGCGCTTGCGTTCACGGGTCTTCCGCCGCAGAGCAATTCGGACGGCACGTACAATGCCGCCGATGCGTCCACCGACCGGACTGCTCCGGATCAATGGGTTGAGGCGCCCCACACCACGTCCTATCTGTCCGATCCGAGCGGCAGCAGCGCCTATCCGATCGTCGGCACCGACAACATGCTGACCTATAGCTGCCACACGCAGTCCCGGTTGAACACCATCAAGGGCTTCCTCAACTGGTATGAGAGCTCCGATGCGATCGTGGGCACCCAGGGCCTGCTCAGCAGCGCCGGCTTCGCGCCGTTGCCGAAAGCCTGGAGAAAGGCGATCACACAGACGTTCATCGCACCGGTTGCCGCGACGTCTGGTCTGAATCTCTATCTCCATGTTTGCAGCTGATAACGGCTCTCTGAACTGATACACTCCTCGGGCCCCGGCGAAAGCCGGGGCCTTTTTTTGCTGCGAAGTCCGGGAGGCGAACCGCTATTCCTCGATCCGGGGAATGGGACCGATGCTCATTCTGCGGTTCGGTCACTGCGCCCAATCGCGCTCAACGCCTGCGGGATCTGGGCAACCGCATTTCGAAGCCGCTGCGATAATAGTGTTCGACCAGCGTATAGATCGCTTCGTCCCAGGGACGCGTTTCGAAACTGAACGTCTTCGCGAACAGGCCGCTGTCGAGCGTGGAATTGGGGGGTCTTCTGGCCCGGGGCGAGAAATCCGCGGCCGCTGCGGGCAACAGCTTCGCCGACACGCCCACGATGTTTTCGCGCGAGCGCAGTGTGGTCCTCGCCAGTTCGTAGCGGCTGGCCGATCCGCTGCCCGCCAGATGATACGTGCCCCATTTGATCGAGCCGTGCCTGATCGCCGCCGCAAGACTGGCGATCGCCGCGCTCAGAAGCCCGATCGAGGTGGGCGAGCCTCTGAGGTCCGTGGCGGCGCTGACCGAATGTCCTGCATCGGCTTGGCGAAGTACCGTCCACGAGAAGCTCGGAATGGATGGTCCGTAGACCCCTGAAGTGCGTAACACGATGTGGCGGGGATTGCCCGACCGCACGGCGTCTTCGCCCGCCGCCTTGGTCAGGCCGTACACCGAAATCGGCATGACCGGATCGTCCTCGCGATAGGGTTCGCCCTTCTTGCCGCTGAAGACGTAGGCCGACGACAAATGGACGAGCGGGATTCCCTCGTAGCCCGACTGCGTCGAAAGGACGGCCGGTCCGCGCGCGTTGTCGGCCTGGGCGCGCTCGCGTTCGAGTTCGGCATTGTCGACGTCCGAATAGCCGGCCGCGTTGACGATCACGTACGGACGGGTCTGCGCCAGCAACCGCGCCACGGCGCCTTCGTCCGTGATGTCGGCCTCCTTGCGGGTGCAGCCCACGACGGGGATTCCGGCGCGGCTCAGCGACGAGACGAGTTCCTTGCCGATCCGACCCCCGGCGCCGAACACGAATACGGCGGCGCCGTCGCTCATGGCTCGGTCCGGGGCTGGATCGCAGCCGCAACGCGTGCTGAGCGCCCGCTACCGGTCGTGGCTCTGCGGCGGTCGAACCCTTCGAAGAGTCGCATTGAAGCCTGCATCGCCGTCAACGTCCGCAACTCCCGCAGGGGCAAGACCGTCGCGGCCCCACCCTTTTTCGCGTCGCCGAAGCGGCGCGCCAACCACGACAAATCTCGCCGGATCTGCGGCGAAGCGGGGAAGAACTCACCGGCCCGCAACTGACATTGCGGCCGCCGAAGCACCGCCGCGTCGCCGTTCGAGTATGAAATTTTCTGATTTGCCCCCACCGTCACGAAGATCATTTCGGCCGAACCGGCGCCCGGATTAACACAGGCCTTCGCTGAATCTTCCGTAATCCCCAGGCGATACTGCAACTCTGCGATGTCGGTTCTGTGACGTTTTTTGAAAGGGCCGATGCGGCATTGTGGAAGCCGCGCTAACCGCCGATCGGAATGAGCGCGCCGTAGAGCCAGGTGATCCAGATCGCAAGCGCGAGGGGCACGCCGAACGCAATGCGTTGCGCCAGTGCCTGACGGCCTTGCCAGGCTGCGTGCGCGAATATCCATGCGATGGCGGCACCGCACGACAGCAGGACGAGCGAAGGCAGCGCCGCCGGTCCCAGCCATGCCGCCGCCGCCGCCATGAGCTTGGCGTCGCCCAGCCCCAGCGCATCGCGGCCGCGAAAGCGGCGAAACGCCCACGCCAATCCCGCCATGAGCGCGTAGGCGCCGATCGCGCCGGCGACATGCGCGATAATCGGCCTGCCGGGCAACAGCCAGCAGTCCGCCGCGCCCGCCGCGATGAGGGGAAGGGTGAGCGCGTCCGGCAGGCGCAGGGTGAAGGCATCGATCGTGCCCAGAACCGCAAGGGTCCATGCCAGCACGGCCGTGACCAGGAAAAGCGGCAGGGTCGGCATGACAGCCAGCGCCCAACCGGTCGCAGCGAATGCAGCCGCCGCCGCGATCGTTCCGGCAACACGTGCCTGAGACGGCGTCACGAACCGGTGCGCAACGATGACGGCCAAACCGGCGCTCGCCGCGGCGACCGCCGCCCCCACCAGCAGAAGCGTTTCGGACGCGCCGCCGTTCACGGTGCTAATCGTTTGGTTTCGTTCAACTGATCGAGATAGCTCTTGAGCAAATCCTTTATCCGTTCCGCCCCCGCAGGTGTCACAATCACGCGCGCCACGACCTCGTTGAAAGCCCGCACCTCTGTCGCATTGGGACTGAACGCGTGGCGCGTGGAGGTCAGGTACAGCGAAAGTTCTCCCGCATCGGCCACGATCTGCACGCCGGAAACGTGGAAGGTCGGGCCGTTGAAGAGCACGTGCGACGCGTTTTGATCCGGCTGGCTCACGACTCGCTCCTGATGATCTTTGCCGCTGGACGTTTTCTATCGGTTGGCGCGAAGGGGAAAACACTGGCCAAATTGCCGCCAAACCGGCGTGTGTCAACACCAGGACTGAGTGTCATTCGCAAAATGGCGCTTCCTTGTGGCGACAGCGACATTGAGACACTGCCCGCTGACCTACCCCGATGGGGACCGTCGAACATCTGTCATCATCGCTTCGCATTACGTTCCTAGGTTCATCCCAACCGTGTAGCGACGAAGCCGCCGGAGTTTTTTGGCGTCCGGCGAGAGCCCACGCGTTGGGTGAGGGGGATGAATCACTTCGGTGAACGCGTGAGGTGTGTGCGTAACGTGCTCGCCCGTTTGGCGTTTGCCGGCGGGGCGGCAGCGCTGTGCGTCGCTCCCGCGCAGGCGGACGACAGCGCCGCACCGGCTGCCGTGGCGCCCGCCGCGGCCCCGCGGACGGTGGAGATCGAGGCCTACGACATCGAAGGCAACAGTCTTCTCGATCAGTTGGCGATCGAGGAAGCGGTGTACCCGTTCCTCGGTCCCGACCGGACGAAAGAAGATGTCGAGGGCGCGCGGGCGGCGCTGGAAAACGCTTATCGCGCGCGCGGCTTCCAGACCGTCGTCGTCGAGATCCCGCCGCAGACGGTGAAGAACGGCATCGTTCGGCTGCGCGTGGTCGAAGCGGCGGTCGGCCGGTTGCGGGTCGTCGGCGCGCAATATTATCCGCCCAGCGAGTTGAAGAACGAGGTGCCGTCGCTCCAGCAGGGCAAGGTCCCCGATATCCCCAAGGTCCAAGCCGAAATCGCCGACGCCAACCGTCTGCCCGGCCGCCGCGTCGTGCCGGCGGTCAAAGCCGGCAAGTATCCGGGCACCGTCGATGTCGACCTGAAGGTCACCGAATCCAATCCGCTGCAGGCCAGCGTCGAGTTGAACAACGATCACAGCCAGGACACAAAGGCGCTGCGCACCACGGCGACCGTCAAGTACGACAACCTCTGGTATGCCGGTCACAGCGCGTCCTTCACCGCCTTGCTGGCGCCGCAGGACACCTCGCAGGCGATGGTTTTCGCTGGCTCTTATCTGGCTCCGATCTGGGGCACCCCGTGGAGCATTCTGGCGTTCGGCTACACCTCCAACAGCGAGGTCGTGACCTTGGGCAGCACGTCGGTGCTGGGCAAGGGCTATGCCGTGGGCCTGCGCGGACTCTTACAGCTGCCGACCGTCGGCGACTACTCGCACTCGTTCAGTTTCGGGGCGGATTTCAAGCACTTCCTCGAGAACCTGAAATTCGACGACACCACTGTCGGCGTGACGATCGACTATGTGCCGCTCACGGCCAGTTATTCCGCGCAGTGGATGACCGACAGCTCGAACTTGAGCGCCACGGTCTCGGCCACTCTGGGCCTCAGGGGCCTGGGCAGCGACGCGTTGGTGATGAACGACAAACGCGCCTACGCGCGCGCCAATTTCATCCGCCTCAATCTGGATGCCTCCGAGACGCTGGCCTTGTGGCACGACATCGAGGTGGCGGGGCGGTTTTCCGGGCAGCTTTCGGACCAGGCGCTGGTGTCGAGCGAGCAGTTCGCCGCCGGCGGGCTGAGTTCGGTGCGCGGCTATCTTCAGTCCGAAGCGGTGGGCGACAACGGTGCCTTCGAATCGCTGGAGCTGAGATCGCCCTCGGTCGGCCGGTATCTGACCGAAAACATCGGCGAGTGGCGCGTCTTCGCATTCGGCGATGCGGCGCAGACCGACATCCGCGACCCGCTGGCGGACCAGACATCGCATGCCGAACTCGTCAGCGTCGGGGTGGGCACGCGGATTTCGGCGTTCGACATGTTCAGTGGCGAGTTCGTCTTGGGGGTCCCGATGAAGAATGGGACGGTATCGAAGGCGCGCAAGCCTTACGCGCAGTTCAGCGTCAAGGCCGGTTTGTGAGCGCGGCGATGGATTGGGAGTGAGGGGAGGGACCGGATGAAGAACTGGTGGGTAGTGGCGGCCGCATTGCTGTTTCTCTCCACGGCTGCCGATGCTGCGTGGTGGCAGAACGACTGGTCCTACCGCAAGCAGATCACGATCGACACCAGCCCGAAAGGCGCAAACATCACCGAGGCGATCGGGCGCGTTCCCGTCCTGGTGCGGCTGCACAGCGGCAATTTCACCTTCACCGACGCGCTCGAGAACGGCGCCGACATCAGATTCGTGTCGAGCGACGACAAGACGCCTCTGGCCTTCCACATCGAAAGCTACGACTCGCTTCTCGGCGTGGCGATGGTCTGGGTCGATCTTCCCGATCCTCCCGCCGGCGACACCAAGAACATCTGGCTCTATTACGGAAACAAGAAGGCGCCGCCGGGAAGCGACGCCGCGGGCACGTTCGACGCCAACTACACGCTGGTCTACCATTTCGACGATCCGGCGGGCACGCCGCCGAAGGACAAGACCGCATACGGCAACAATGCGCAGTCGGCGCCGCCGCGCGTCGACGAAGGCGCGGTGATCGGCAAGGGCGCCCGCTTCCAGGGCTCGTCGTCGCTGATGATCCCCGCCTCGCCCTCGCTGGCGATGACGGCCGGCGGCGATCAGACGATCAGCATGTGGGTCAAGTCGGACACGCCGCAGGCCCAGGCCGCCCTTTATGTGCGGCGCTCGGGCAACGATGCGCTCGCCATCGGCCTCGACCAGAACGTTCCGTTCGTCGACGTGCAGAGGAACGGCGCACCGCAGCGCGTCGCGGCTCCGCAGGCGATCGCGAGGGGACAGTGGGTGCATCTGGCGGTCGTGGCCAACGCCGCGGGCGTCAATCTGTTCGTCAACGGCAAGAGCGTCGCGCAGGGCGGCGCACCGCTTCCCGCCCTCAACACGCCGATTGCCATCGGCGGCGAAGCGCAGGCGAACGGGGCGGACGGCGCTCCGGCGGTCACCACTTATGTCGGCTTCGTCGGTTCGCTCGACGAACTGCGCTTCTCGCGCGTGGCGCGCCCGGCGCCGCTCATCCTCGCCGACGCCCTGTCGCAGGGCGGAAGCCAGAGGATGGTCGTGTTCGGCGTCGACGAGAAGCAGTCCGGCTTCGGGTTCGGCTATTTCGGAATCATCATCCAGCACGTGACCGTCGACGCCTGGGTCGTCATCGGCATCCTCGGCATCATGGCGGTGATGTCGTGGATCGTCATGTGGACGAAATCCAACTACCTCGGCGATGTCGCGCGCGCCAACGACGCCTTCATCAGGATCTACCGCCGCCACGGCGGCGATCCGCTGGCCATCGCCCAGTCGTCGGAGATCGAGGGGCGCAAGCGTCTGCTGTCGCGTTCGTCGATCTACCGCATGTTCGCGGCCGGCACCGAGGAGATCGGGCGCCGGGCGCAGGGAGGCTCCCATGTCGAGCTCGACGCGGAGGCCGTGGAGGTCATCCGCGCCATCATGGACGCCACCCAGGTGCGCGAGAACCAGCGGCTGGCGAAATCGATGGTGCTCCTGACCATCTCGATCTCGGGCGGACCGTTCCTCGGCCTGTTGGGCACCGTAGTCGGCGTCATGATCACCTTCGCGGCAATCGCCGCGGCGGGCGACGTGAACATCAACGCCATCGCGCCGGGCATCTCGGCCGCGCTGCTGGCGACCGTGGCGGGCCTCGCCGTCGCGATCCCGTGCCTGTTCGGCTACAACTGGCTCCTCGTCCGCAGCAAGGACATCTCCGCGAACATGAGGGTGTTCGTGGACGAGTTCGTCACCCGCATCTCGGAAATCTATCGGCCCGGCGGCCATCGCCGCCCGGCCGGTTAGGAACGCGCCATGCAGGTCCAAGACGAAGACAAACCCTATGACGAGATCAACATCACGCCGATGTTGGACCTCGCCTACGTGCTCCTGGTGATCTTCATCATCATGACGACCGCCTCGGTTCAGGGCATCCGGGTCGACTTGCCCAAGGCAAGCGCGACCGTGAGCCTGGCCAAGCCGCTCACCAAGGCGATCACGATCAACAACAACGGCCAGATCTTCCTCGACGCCTATCCGGTTTCGTTCGCCGAACTCGAAGCGAGGCTGCGCACGCAGCAGTCGCTTACGCCGAACTTCCCGGTGATCGTCAAAGGGGATGCGTCAGTCCAGTACCAGAAAGTCATGGACGTGCTCGACCTGTTGCGTCGGCTGAACATCAACCAAGTCGGATTGGTGACCGGTCGGGTGCAGACACAGTGACGGAGCAGAGAATGGAAGACGACGCACCACGCGGTAATTGGGGGTTCATCAGGATCGTGGTCCCGATCGTGGTCGTGGCCGGGATCGGAACCGCCATCGCTTTCGCCGTCCACGATTCGGCGGGGGTGAGGCGCGAGGCGCCGCGTGTGGAGACGCTGGTGACGGTGATGCCGCCGCCTCCGCCGCCGCCGAAGGAGCCGCCGCCCGAGCTCGAGCGCAAGGAACAAGAGGTCGTGAAGACCGTCGAGCAGCCGCGCCCGGACGCGACGCCGCGCCAGATCACGATCAACGGACCCGCGCAGGCGGGCGGCGATGCGTTCAACATCGGTGCGGGATCGGGCGGCGGCATGGTCGCCAGCGGCTCCGATTTCGAGAACGCCAGCTACGGCCGTTACCTCGGCGCCGTGTTCCAGCAGGCCATCCAGGAAGACGAAACCGTCAGCCGGCTGGTGTTCACGGCCGAGGTCGCCGTCTGGCTCGACGGGCACGGGCGGGTCGCGCGCGTGCAGATATGGCGGTCCAGCGGCGACTTGCGCACGGATCAATCGCTGATCGTGGCCTTTCACAGGATGCCGGCGGTGGATCAGCCGCCGCCGCCGGGCTTCGGCTTCCCGCAGCGCATCAGGGTGACAGGAAGGCGGGCGGGTTGAGTTTTGTCAAGCGCGGCGCCCGGATGGCGCCGCCGAGGGGAACGGCAATGGACAGGAAGACGATACGCGGATGCCTTTTCGGAGGCGCCTCGGTGTTCGCCGCAATGGCGTTGAGCGGCTCGACGCTGGCGCAGGCGGCGGCCGATCCTTCCCAGAACGTGACCGTGAACCTCATCCGCCTCTTGGTGAAGCAGCACGTCATCACCCAGAAGGCGGCCGACGAACTGTTGAAGCAGGCCGAGCTCGAGGCTTCGCTCGCCAAAAAAGCCGGCGCCCAGAAAGCGAACCAGCCCGCGGCGGAATCCGCCGAGGCGGCACCGCCGCCGCCCGCCGGCGTCGTGCGAGTCCCCTACGTGCCGGAAGTCGTCAAGAACCAGATCCGCGACGAAATCCGCCAGGAGGTCATGGCCAAGGCCGAGACGGAGAACTGGGCGCAGCCGCATGCCGTGCCGGCCTGGACCAAGCGTTTCGAACTCTATGGGGACTTCCGCTTCCGCGACGAGCTCGATCTCTATTCGAAGAACAATTTCGGCTGCGCGACGTCGAACGGCTCCACGCCCGAAAGCGGCGGAACCGGCAACAGCGACGCGTGCGGCTTCGTCGATTATGCCGCCTTCAACGCCAACGGCCCGGTCGACATCAATCCCGACACCAATCCGAACGGCTACCCGTACCTGAACACCCGCACCAACCGCAACGTGTTCAACATGCGCGCGCGCCTGGGAGTGCGGGCGCAGATCACCGACGCGGTCTCGTTCAGCGTCAGGCTGGCCTCGGGCAAGGACAACAGTCCGGTTTCGACCACGCAGCTCCTGGGCGGCGGCTTCACCAAGGACGCCGTCTGGCTCGATCAGGCGTATCTCTCCATTAAGCCGGCCGAATGGACCGAACTCACCTTCGGGCGCATGCCCGATCCCTTCGACCACACCGATTTGGTGTTCGACGAGAATCTCAATTTCGACGGCGCGGCGGCGCGCTTCGAAACCGCCGGCGTGTGGAAAGGTCCGCTCTCGCTGCACGCCGATCTCGGCTTCTTCCCGCTGCAGTACGTGTCGGCGAACTTCCCGAACAACAGCGGCTTCAAGAAGAGCGACGAAACGCAGTATCTCGCGGCCGCGCAGCTCGGCGCCGATCTCCTTCTGAGCGGGATCGATTGGCGGCTGAGCGCGGCCTATTACGACTTCGAGGGCGTTCGCGGCGCGCTTTCGGCGCCTTGCGCCTTGTACAACGGCAACAAGCAGTGCTCGACGGACGGCACGCGGCCCGCCTTCATGCAGAAGGGCAACACGCTCTTCCTGATCCGCGATATCCTGCCCAATCCGTCCAGCCCGCTCGACTTCGCCCAGCCGCAGTTCGTCGGTCTGTCCTACAACTACCAGCCGCTCGACTTCACCACCTCGGTCAGCGTGCCGGTCGGCAAGTATGCTCTTCAGCTTCAAGCCGACTACGTGCGCAACATGGGCTTCAACTACAAGGACGCGTGCCGCTACTACCCGCTCGGCCGGCCGCTGACGAACTATCCGGTGAACGCCACCGAAGACACGTTCAACGCAAGCTGCTCGGGCTCGGTCCAGACCGGCCCCAACGGGTATCTCGGCAAGGCGACCTTCGGCGATGCGGTGATCCGCGATCAGTGGCAGTGGAATGCGTTCTTCGGCTACAAGTATCTCGAGCCCGATGCGGTGATGGACGCCTTCACCGATCACGACTTCCACCTCGGCGGCACCAACGCCAAGGGCTACTTCCTCGGCGGCTCGCTCGCGTTCTACGACAACACCTGGTTCACGGTGAAGTGGATGAGCGCGGACCAGGTCTACGGGCCGACTTTCGCCGTCGACGTCCTCCAGTTCGATCTCAATGCCAGGTTCTGAGGCGCAAAGATGAGACGCATCACGCTTTGTTGTCTGGCGGTGGCGGGTCTGGCCTTGTCGCCGGCCGCCTCCGCCCAGTCGATCGAAGCCCGCCTTCGCCAGCAGCTCGTCGAGACCACCGCGCAGCTGCGCCAGGCGCAGGACGATCAGGCCGCCATGCAGGCGCAGAAGGTCGCCGCCGAGCGCGAGCGCGACACGCTCAAGAAGCAGCTCGCCGCCGCGCAGGCGGAAGTGGAGAGGCTCAGGCATGGCGGCGGTCCGGAGTCGGAGAAGATGAAGGATGCGCTCAACCAGGCTGCCGCGGCCGCCCAGCAAAGCTCGATCGAGCGAGATCAGGCGCAGGATGCGGCACGCAAGCAGGGCTCCCTCCTGACGGCGTGTCAGGCCAAGAACGATCGGCTCTACAAAGTGGCCGGCGACATCCTCAATTCCTACCAGAACATGGATCTCGGAGACGGCCGGAGCACGCGCTACCGCATTGTCTTCAACTGGCGCACCGCGCTCGAGAACGCGGCACAGAACTACGGCGATGCGATCTACGATTCGAAGTTCGATCCGCGCGTCGCGCCGCCGCCGCAGGCCGCCGAGCCGAAGCCCGGGGAGCAGGTTCCACCCAAGCCCTAGTTTGAAGGCAGAGTCGTGCGCACATCGAGCGTCAACTGGCTGAATCGCTGTTTCCGGGAGAACCTGCTCCGCAGCGCGAGCATTCTGGCGATTGCGACCGTCATTTGCGGCGTGCCGGCTTCGGCTCAGAGCGCCGGTGCGCTCCGGTCCGCCGCCGGCATCGCAACCACCGTCACTCACGCGGCGGCCGCGACGAACGGCCAGACGAGCCTGTCGCAGTCGCCCGACGCCGCCTCGGCCAGCGTGCGTGCGTTGCAGAACGCTGCGCGCGCCCAGTCGGCGCTTGACCTCGGCTTGCAGGCGCAGGCGGCGGCGCGGGCGGCCGCGGCGGCCGTGACGCCTCATGTGCCCGACGGCCTCGTGTTCGGCGGCCTCAACCCGGTGACGAATCCGGTTCCCGCCGCCGAGGATCCCGGCGGCCTCAAGACATGGGAAGGCGCCAAGGCGCCCACGCAGACCACGTCGGGAAGCGACGTGAAGGTCACGATCGAGCAGACGCAATCGCGCGCGGTGCTCGACTGGCAGACGTTCAACGTCGGCAAGAACACCACGGTCGTCTTCGAGCAGAAGCAGAACGGCAAGGCCCAGACCGACTGGGTCGCGCTCAATCGCGTCGTGGGTCAGATCGATCCGAACACCGGCATGCGCGACGCGAGTCAGGCTCCGGCGCCCAGCCAGATCCTGGGCGCGATCAAGGCCGACGGCACGGTCGTGGTCCTGAACCAGAACGGCGTCCTGTTCGGCGCGACCTCCCAGGTCGACACCAACTCGCTCGTGGCCACCAGCCTGGAGATCGGCCGCGCCGTGACGGCGAGCGGCACGCCGCTCACGATCGGGCAGCGCAACGCCGAGTTTCTCAACTTCGGGTTCCTCGGCTTCGCCGACGAGGCGTCGGTGGCCGAAAAAAGCACGGCCTTCACGTTCTCCGCGCAGGCTCTGAGCGCGACCCAGAACGACCCCAATATCGAAGGCGCGATCCAGGTGGAGGCGGGCGCCACGATCACCGCCGGCGATCAGGGCTTCATCCTTCTGACCGGCCCGAAGATCGTCAATTCCGGCCATCTCGTGGCGTCGAACGGACAGGTCTCGCTTCAGGCCGGCCGCCAGATCACGCTGCAGCGTTCCGACGGTTCGGCGACGGGCGTCGATTCCAATATCCGCGGCTTCGTCGTCTCGGCGCTCAACCGCATCGACGCCGCCGGAAGCTTCGTCGAGAACAGCGGCGTCATCGAGTCGCCGCGCGGATACATCCTCCTGGGCTCGACCTCGAACGGTGCCGTCATCAACGACGGCGTGTTGAGTTCGACCACCAGCGTGTCGCGCAACGGCTTCATCCAGCTGACGGGCGGCGACATCAGGCTGACGTCGTCGAGCGTTGTGTCGGTCACCGCCGACACCGACAAGGAGACCATTCCCCAGGATTCCGAGTCGCTCAGCGACTTCAAGTCGTCGCGCATCTCCATCGGAAGCTCCAATTCCCGCATCGAGATGGACGGCGATTCGCTCGTTTACGCGCCCAGCGGCAACATCCTGGTCGGCGCCGATCCGGGGGCCACGACGCTGCCCGACGCCGCCACGCCCGGCACCTCGCGCATCTTCATAGACTCCGGAGCCGTGATCGATGCGGCGGGGCTCACCGATGTCGTCGTTCCGGCATCGCGCAACGCCATCAAGATCTCGCCGGTCAAGGGCAACGAGCTGGCGAACGATCCGAACTACAAGGACAGCTTCCTCAACGGCGCGACGGTCTACGTCGATCCGCGCATATCGGGCGTGCGCTCCGACGGCGTGGCGTGGATCGGTTCGCCGCTGATCGATGCGGAAAGCTACTACGAACAGGTCGGCGTCAGCGCGGCCGAGCTGATGACCAAGGGCGGCAACGTCACGCTGGGCACGCAGAGCTTCTCGCAGCGCGCGGACCTGACGCAGATTCCGGACGTCATCGTCAAGTCCGGCGCGGTCATCGACATCTCGGGCGGCTGGGTGACCTACGCCGCGGGCGTCGTGCAGACGACCGAACTCATCACCGCCAGCGGCGGCATCGTTGACATTTCCCGGGCCGATCCGAACGGCAGCTACATCGGCATTTTCGCGGGCTACGCCGACTCCCAGCCGCGCTGGGGCATCTCGCAGGTCTGGTCGAATCCGCTGCTTCAGGGCGTGCGCTACGAAGGTTCCTACACCGAGGGCCGCGATGCGGGCTCCCTCACGATCAAGTCCTCCGCCATCGTCCTCGACGGCACGGTGTACGCGGCGGCCTATCCGGGAGCGCAGCAGATTCTCGACGGCGAGGCCGGCACCGGCACCTCGACCGTTTACGGCGACGGGCGCGCCGTTCAGGCGGCGCCGTCCCAGCTTCCTTCCGGCGGCTTCCTCTTCATTGAGGCGCTCGGCACGGATTCGGGCGGCAACGTCACCGGCGGCGCCGATGTCGCGATCGTCGATGCGGCCGGTTATCAGACGGTTTCCGCCGATTTCGGCTACGGGCAGTCGGTGTCGGTCGGCGCAGATCTGAACCTAATTGTTCCGGCGCGCGATCCCGCTTCGCTGCTGCCCGCCTCGCGCGAAAGCACGATCCTCCTCAGCGACCAGGCGCTGTCCGGCATGGGGCTGGGTCAGCTTTCGATTCAGACTTCGGGAACGGTCACGGATCAGGCCGGGACCAGCGTCTCGCTGGCGGCCGGCGGCATCGTCAACGTGCTGGCGGGGCGCGCGATCACGATCGACGGCGCGATCTCGGCCGCCTCGGGCAAGATCAACCTGCAGACCACGGATGTCGGATTCGGCTCGGTGCTGGCACCCACCGATGCCGGGGCAGGCTCGTTCGATATCGTGGTGAACGGAACCTTGTCCACCCGCGGGCGCTGGGTGAACGATTTCGGCGCGGCCCCGGGCGAGCTTTCGGGCGATTTCTACACCTCGGGCGGCAGCATCAGCCTGTCGGCGGCGCCGCGCGTCACGCTCTATTCGCAGATCGCCACGGTTTCCGACACGCTGTCGGGAAAGGCGCCGAGTACCAACGTCGACATCAGCGGCAGCATCCTGCTGAACGCGGGCTCGCGGGTCGACGTGTCGGGCGGGGGATATGTGAAGCCCGACGGCTCGTTCGATACCACCGCGCGCGGCGGCAATCTGTCCCTGGTTTCCGAGACGACCTATTTCGGGCTGACCGACGATCCGTCGCGCGCGCCCGGCGGCCTGACCGGCCTTCGCATCCGGGGCATCAAGAACCCGCAAGGCACCGAGTTCGTCGCCGTCAACCCCGATACCATCAACGCGCGCGTCGTGATCGCGCCCGGGACCGTCCTGGCGCACGGCTTCGGCGGCGGGGGCACGTTCTCCTTGACCACGCCGGAATTCTCCTTCGGCGACGCGACCGCTTCGACCGGCACCGAACTGCCGATGGATTTCTTCTCGGCGGCGGGATTTGCCAGCTACAACATCGTTTCCTACAAGACGGCGCTCACCCCGAACACGTTCGGCAATGGTCTGGGCGGCTACAACGCCGTGCTGGCGACGCAGGAGCTGACGGTGGGCGCGGGCGAAACGCTTCGCTTGACCCAATCGTACTTCTCGCCGCTGCTCGACACCGGGCAGATGGCACAGCTGCGCGCCCTTCAGACCGGCGGGGACCTCTATTCCATCCTGACGCCCACGATTCCGGCGGACGCTTGGGACCGCAAGGCGATCAATCTCACCCTCGGCGGCACGATCGAGCTCGATGTCGCGGCGGGCGGCAAGATCGTCGGCGAGGCGGGCGGCAAGCTCGCCGTGGCGAGCCTCCTGAACGAAGGTACCATCGTCATCCCTGGCGGCACGATCGGCCAGTCGCAGCTTCTGCCGTCGGTCAACACCGGCCCGAATGCCATAGCGGTCACCGACCTGAGCGCCGTTTTCTCCGTCGGTGCGGACGGCAGCATCGACCCGAACGCACCCAACGCGATCGGAATCCTGAACCCCTACGCTCCCGGGAAGCTGCTGACGAACGGGCAGGTGGCGTCGCAGTACTCGATCTATCTCCTGGGCAATCTGGCGCAGAACGAGGGCGTGCGCCTCGCGCCCGGCAGCGTCACGGATCTGGCTGGCGTCGCGATCGTCAATCCCCGGGCCAGGGCCGAGAGCGGCGGTCAGTTGAAGGACGGCGTGGTCGTTGCGGGCGGCACGCTGTCGACCGCCCACACGCTGATCACCAACGCCAAACTGTTCGATGCGTCGCTCGGCGTGTCGGTGTACGGGGCAGAAAACTCGCTGGGCGTGGTGACCGCCGCGGTTCTCGATGCGTCGCCGGGCGCAGTGATCGACATCTCCGGCGCTTCCGCGACCTTCGACCGGCTGGCGGCGGACACGACCTACCAGCCGACCGGCGTGTGGAGCAACGGTGGTACGCTTTCGCTCGGCAACGGCGGCACGCTGACGGGCGCCTCGATCGCCGCGAAGGGCGGCGCACCCGAGGCGCTGGGGGGCACGCTCGTCGTTCTCGATCCGGTTCTCTACCAGAGCGATCCCGCCGCGCCGACCGCCAACGCGATCTCCGCCGAGATGATCGGCGAGGCCGGTTTCGACACCTTCGAGGCGCAAGGCAGCCTGAGCGCTTCGGGCGACGTCACGCTCAGCCTCGGCCGCGGTTTCTTCCTCGTCTCGCGCCCCTACGGCGGGGAAGACTTCACCAGCGCGGCGGTCCGCGACAAGTACGTGCCGATCGTCGGTTCCACGGGCACGTTGCAGATCACGGCGCCCTATATCGGCCTCGACGGCCAGTATCAGTCGATCTCGAATCCGCATGTCGGCACGCCCGGCGCAGGAACGGTGGTGTTCGCCGCTGATCAGATCGACGTGACGGGCGCGGTCGTTTTCGACTCGTCGGTGGCGCAGGTGAACCTCGACGCCGCGGGCGATCTTCGCCTGATCGGCGTCAAGCCCTGGCAGCAGACGCTCAATATCGGCGCCGACACGGTCTCGAACTCGCTGTCGGGCCAGTTGGTGGTCAACGGCGATCTCGCCATCACGGCGGCGCAGGTCTATCCGGCCACGGGTTCGAGCTTCCTCATCGCGTCGACGGCGGCCGGCGGTCTCATCCAGTTTGCGCGTTCCACGCAATCGACTCCTGCGGCCCCCTATTCGGCGGGCGGCAACCTGCTGGTGCAGGCGGCCAACATCGAGCAGGACGGCGTCATCCGTGTGCCGCTCGGCACGCTGACGCTGGGGTCCGATTCCGAGCTCGATATCCAGACCGGCGGCGTCAAGAGCATGTTTGCGCCCCAGACCCAGACGCTGGTCGTGGGCGCGGGCAGCATCACGTCCGTTTCGGCCGATGGATTGGACATTCCCTACGGCACCACCACCGACCAGACCGAGTGGTTCTTCACTCCCACCAGCGGCGACCGCCTCACCGCGCCTCCGTCGGGCGTCCTGCAGATGTCCGGCGCGAGCATCGATCTGCAGAACGGAGCGACCGTCGATCTCAAAGGCGGCGGCGATCTCTACGCCTACGAGTTCATTCCGGGCACCGGCGGTTCGCACGACGTGCTCAGCCAGACCAACGAGGATCCGGCGACCAGCAACAACGGGTATCTCTATCCCGACAAGCGCCAGGTCTACGCCATCGTGCCGGGCCTGTCGGGTGCCGCCGCCGCGGCGTACGATCCGATCTATTCCTCGGGTTACGACGATCTCTACGGGGTTTCCGGCGCGGGCAAGCAGGTCTACCTCAGCGGCGGGCAGGGACTGGCGGCCGGCTGGTACACGCTGCTGCCGGCGAAGTACGCCATGCTGCCGGGTGGCATGCGCGTGGTGGTCGACACCGGCGTCGGCGCCGCGGTGCCGGGCGCAAGCCAGACGCTCGACGACGGCACGCTCGTGGTGTCCGGCTACTTCGGCGATGCGGGAACCGGCAAGTACGATTCGACGATCCTGTCCTTCGACGTGCAGAGCCAGTCGGTGTTCCGAAACTTCTCGGACATCGCGCTCACCTATGCCAGCACGGCGTTCTCGGATCTGGCCGAACACAACGGCGTCGCCGTGCCGCGCCTTCCCGTGGATGCGGGCAGGCTCATCCTCAACCCAGTGCAGTCGTTGTCGATCGACGCTGCCATCGAAACGGCGCCGGCGGACGGCGGCCGGGGCGCGGAAGTCGACATCAGCGGCAACTCGTTCGACATCACGGCCCAGGACGGGGTCGCGGGCGCATCGGGCACGATCGTGCTGTCGGCCCAGACGCTCAACAACCTCAACGCCGCCAGCCTGCTGATCGGCGGCGTCCGCACGGACAACCAGGACGGCACGACGACTCTGAACGTCACCGCCGGCTCCATCGTCGTCGAAAACGACGCCGATCATCCCGTCACCGGTCCGACGACCATCCTCGTGGTGGATGGGCCCGGCTCGACGATCGATGTGGCCGCGGGCGCGTCGATCGTCGCCTCCGGAACCGCGGGCAGCGGGCTGACCGGCAACTACATCATCCAGGGCCGGAGCGCGAGCGACAACGGCCTGGGCGCGATCGTGCGCGTATCCAACGGCCCCGAGCGGCTGGTGACGCGCAGCGGCCAGCCGCACGGCGCACCTTCGGTGCTCAGCGTCGGCGAAGGCGCCACGCTTTCGGGAAATTCCGTGCTGCTCGATTCCAGCGGTAGCGCCGACATCGGCGGCACCGCGCAGATCACGGCGAATTCGATTGCGCTCGGCGCCGCCGATGTCGCGTTCGCGGACACCGCGTCCGCGAGTTCCGGCCTGGTGATCACGCCCGAATTGCAGACGCTTCTGTCGGCGGCCAAGACGCTCGCCATCAGGGGGTCGCAGGACATCGCGTTCACCGCCGGCAGTTACACCTTCGGCGACGTGCTGTTCGATGCGCCCGTATTGTCGCTGCTCGGCGGCAACGCCGTCGCGCTGAGCGCGGGCAAGGTCGTTCTCCAGAACAGCGGCAGCCTGGCCGCCGCCTGCGGCTCCGCCTGCGGAACCGGCTCGCTCTCGATCGCAGGCTCGGAGATCGATTTCGGGTCCGGAACGATCCGTACCCAGGGCTTCGGCGGCAGCGTGACGCTCAAGGGGCAGGGCGGCATCTTCTTCGACGGCGTGGGCGCGCTCGATGCCGGCGGAGCGAATCTCACGCTCGATGCGCCGTTCGTGGGCGATCGCGCGATTGCGCTCACGGCGGGCGAGGCCGCTGTCGTCCCCAGCCTGACGATTTCGACGGCCGGCAACCTCTCCATCATCGACACCTCCGCATCGCTCGACGGTGAGCCGGACGGCACGCCGGGCGCGACGCTGGTGCTGTCCGCCGGCAGCGTGGACATCTCCGATGCCGTCGTACGCGCGACGGCGGGAACGCTCCAAATCTCGTCGGAAGCCGGGGTGACGTTGAGCGGCGGCGCCAGGCTCGAAACGCCCGGATACTCGAAGACGTTCGGCGACGCGGCGGACGCCGTGCAGGTGTCGGCGCCGGGCGGACTTCTCGAAATCGCCGCAAAGAGCGGAAACATCGACATCGGCGCCGGCACGACCCTGTCGGTCGGCGGAGGCCAGGGCAAGGCGGGAACGCTCGAGCTGACGGCCGGCCAGGGCACGGTCACGCTCGCCGGAACGCTCGATGCGAACGCGCCCGGCGGCGGCGGGTCGTTCCTGCTGGACACCTCGGGCGGCTTCGACCTGTCGGGCTTCGTTGCGGGCGTGGGCGCGCAATTCGACGGCGAAGTCGCCGTGAAGACCGGAAGCGGCGGCCTTACGCTGGCGTCGGACGAGGTGTTGCGCGCCGCGGCCGTCGTTCTCGTGGCCGACCGGGGCACGGTCGCGATCGCCGGCACCATCGACACTTCGGGCGTCAACGGCGGCGACATCACCCTTTACGGCGGCAACGGCGTCGCGCTCGCCAAGGGCGCGCTGCTGCAGGCGCAGGCCACCGGCTACGCGGACAGCGACACGCGGCAGGCGAGCGGCGGCACGGTCGAAGTCGGAACCGACGGCGCGGGGAAGATCACCGTCGCGAGCGGCGCCACCATCGACGTCGGCGCCAGGCGCACCGGCGACCGCATGGTTCCCGTCGTCAAGGACGGGGTCACCTATTACACCTATGTCGAAGCGGACCAGGGCGGCGTCGTGCACTTCCGTCTGCCGGTGAGCGACACGGCGGCGGGCGAAACGGTGAAGCTGTTCGTCGGCGGCACCGTCGCGGGCGCCCGTTCGATCGTCGTGGAAGGGTTCAAGCACTTCGATCTGGCTTCGGTGGCGGCCGATGCGCGCTTCGTCGGCGTCACGGTCAATTCCGCGGGACAGGCGGTGCTCGACACTGCCGCCGCCGCCGCAGGCAAGTCCAACTTCCTTGCCGATCTGGCGTCGGGGACGCTGGTCGATTTCGTCCAGAACTTCGACATCTCGGCGTCCAAGTCCCAGTTCGCGGGGCTGTGGTCGTCGTCCCAGTTCCATGCCCAGCCCGGGATGGAGCTCGACTACGCGGGCAACATCGTTCTGACCTCGAACTGGAACCTGGGGGCGGGGGTTGTGGACGTGGCCGGCGCCGTCGCGGCGGGGCTGATGGCGCCTGTGAGCGGCGTTGCCGGCAAGTACTACGTGCTTCCGGGCGCCGACGCCGAGGTCTTCGCCCGCTTCACCAGGCTGACCTACCGGACCGGCGGCGCGGTCGACGGCGAGCCCGGCGTGCTCACGCTGCGCGCGGGCGGCACGCTCGACATCAAGGGCAGCATCACCGACGGGTTCTTCACCTTCCGCGACCAGACCGATCCGGACTACCTCAACCGCGCGCTGGGCGGTGGGGCGCAGAGCTACACCGCCTACCTTTCGCCGTCGTGCGTGGGAACGTGCACGGCGGTCGGCTCCTGGCAGGCCGGCGCCACGCCCGGTTCGTATGTTTCGATCTCGCTGCCGTACAACGGCGGCCTGCTCGGCCTGCTCGACAATCCGGTGCCCTACGATGCGGCCGCGAATGCGCCTTCCGCGCTCGGTTCGTATGCGGACGGATCGGGAGACCCGATCGGAAGCGCCGAACTGTTCCCGCTGCTGCCCGCGGCCGGCGGCACGACCCGCGCGGTGGCGTCCTCGTCCTACCGGCTGGTGGGCGGCGCCGATCTTACGAGCCCCGATCCGCTCAAGGTCGATGCGGCTTCGGCTGCGGACGTGATCGTGGAAGGGACGCGGACCTACACCTACTCCGGCGTGCGCGGCACGTCCTCGTTCAACGGCGATCTCCTGCTGCAGGCGGGCCAGCAGTACGTCATGGCGGCGCAGTGGCTCGCCGCCTACACGGCGCAGAATCCCTCTCTGACGGCGGATTCCTACACCACCATCGATTTCTCGAGGGCGCCGGCCGCCGCGCGGGCCGCGCTTCAGAGCGAGGCGGCGGCGTTCTTCGCAGGCCATTCCGGCAAGTACGAGTTCGTCACGTCCGGAACGTCGGTCACCGGCGTCAAGACGACGCTCGGCCTGGCCGCCGCGTTCTTCGCGAGCGTGGTGGCCCCGAACTTCTCGTCGGTGAGTTCGGCGTACGTCGCACCCGCAAAAAGCGTCGTCACCAAGCCCACGACGGCGACGGTTTCCACGCTGATCCGCACCGGCACGGGCGACATCGCGGTTGCGGCCGCGGGCGACGTGGACCTGCGCAACGGCGTCACGACCTATCGCAAACTCGACGGCACGTCCGGCACGCTGGCGAGCGGCGGATTGCAGACCGGCGGTTCGGCGATCTATACCGCCGGCCACCTTGCCGATCTCGGCACGCGCGTCATCACGGATTCGCTGACCGGCACGCAGTGGACCGTCGACACCGGCGCCTATGTCTCGACCGGCGATGTGTTCGCGAACCCGCCGCAATCGGGCTATCGCTACGGCGCCGGCGGCACGCCGGATTACAACGGCGTGGGATTCAGCGGCATCCTCATGGCCGATGCGGTCTACGCTACCGCCGGCGGCGGCGTCAGCGTCGAAGCGGGACACGACGTGCTGGGCCGCACCGATGCCTGGCAGTCCGGACGCATTTCCGCCTACTACGACTCGGCCAAGGCCTACGGCTACACCTGGATCGGCAACGGCGAGCAGCCCTGGCGCGTCGGCGCGGTGGGTGATGCGACCGATATCGAAGTCAACCCGCAGCTTTTCACCAGCGGCCTCGGCACGCTCGGCGGCGGTTCGATTTCCGTGAAGGCCGGCAACGACATCTCGGACTTGAGCGTGATCGCGACGGGCGCGGTGGTCACGGCGGACGTGACCGCGAGCCGGTCCTCCGCTACGCAGGCGCTGTGGACGCTGGACAGCGGCGACGTGCTTCTGAGCGCCGGCTCGGACATCCTGGGCGGCCGCGTCGACGTGGCCTCCGGAGCGGGCTCGCTGGTGGCGCACGGCAGCGTCGCGGACGCCGGTTCGATCGTGACCGCGCCCTTTGCCTTGCCGGTCGCGAACGACCTGTGGCTCAGGCTGAGCGACGCCGTCGTGGACATCTCGGCGGGGCAAAGCGTGGAGCTTCGCGCCGTCACGGCGCTCGGCGTTCAGGGCGCCACCGGCCAGGTCGAGCAGAACCTCGACAGCTTCGGCTTCTATTCTCAGGGTGCCGGGGTATCGATCCTCGCCGACGAGACGGTCACGGTCGACAATGCGGGCGCCGGGGCCATCACGTCCGGCACGGTCAAGGCCACGCAATACACCTATTCCGCGGTCTATCCCGGTTCGTTCGAAGCCGTTTCCCTGACGGGCGACATCGATCTGGTCACGGCCTTGAAGAAGCAGAACGTGGCCGCCGAGATCCTGTTGATGCCGAGTCCCACGGGAACGCTCGACCTGATCGCAGGGGCCGACGTGTCGCCGGTCGTCCTGGCGATGGAAGACGCCGATCCGGGGCTTCTGCCCGGCGCGTTCTCGATCTTCCAGGCCGATGTGGCCCAGGGCGTCATCGCGGGACAGACCTTCATCTTCCCGGCGGTGTTCTCCACGACGCAGCGCGTCGCGCTGGAGGCGATGCACAACCGCTTCATCACGCATGCCGGCGACGCGGTTCCCAACTACGTCTACGCGGGCGGCGACATCGACAACGTGATCCTCTCCGTGCCCAAGCAGACGCGCATCAACGCCGGGCGCGACATCGTCAACATGATGTTCTTCGGGCAGAACGTGGCGGCGGACGACATCACCCGCATCGTCGCGGGCCGCGATGTCGTGGCGTCCACCGAGCTTGTCAGGCCGCTCGTCGCGCTTCCGAACACGCTCGGCCAGCCCTTGTCGGCTCTGGCCGGAAACACGTTCGTCGTCGGCGGGCCCGGATCGTTCTTCCTCGAGGCCGGCCGCGATGCGGGGCCGTTCCTCAATTCGGCGGTGACCAACGGATTCCAGAACGCGGCGGGCGCCACGGTGTCCAGCGGCCGCCAGGTCTACGGCGGCGGCATCCTGTCGGTCGGCAACGACTGGAATCCGTGGCTGCCCGAGCAGGGCGCGAGCCTGTTCGTCGAATTCGGCATCGGCAAGGGCGCCGATTACGACGCCTTCCGGGACTACTACGTCGATCCGGCCAATGTCGCCAATCTCGACGGTTCGCTGTTCGTGCAGGTGAAGGACGCGGCGGGCAACCCCGTGCCGGACCGCAATCAGCCGATCTACGCGCCGATCCTCATCGACTGGATGAAGAACCACGCCGCGGCGCTGTTGACCGCCGCCTACGGCACGTTGGAGGTGACCTACCAGCAGGCCTACGACGTCTTCAAGACGCTGCCCGAGCTCCAGCAGCGGGTGTTCCTGGTGGGGTCCGTCTATTTCAACGAGCTGGCGCAGGCCTCGATTCCGAGCGGGCCGTCATACAAGCAATACTCGCGCGGCTACGAGGCGGTGAACACGCTGTTCCCGTCCTCCCTGGGTTACACCAAGAACGACCTGAGCGGCGGCAGTCTCGGCGCGACCGACACCGTCGCGACCGGAAATCTCGACCTGCGCCTGTCCACGATCCAGACCGACCGCGGCGGCGACATCTACATCCTGGGACCCGGCGGGCGCGTGCTGGCGGGCTCGACCGTGCGCACGTCGGATCAGGCCGCGCGGCGCGCCTATATCGGCGGCTCGCTCTATTCCGGCCTGGTGACCAACTCGCCGTATCCGGCGGCCATCACCAGCATTCCGGCGGGCTACGAAGGCGTGCTGACGCTGCGCGGCGGCTCGATCAACACCTTCACCGACGGGGACTTCCTGCTCAACCAGAGCCGCCTGTTCACCGAAGGCGGCGGCGACATCACCATGTGGTCGTCCAACGGCAGCCTGAACGCCGGCCAGGGCCCCAAGACGAGCGCGAACTTCCCGCCCATCGTCGTGCAGACGGACGAGGATCTCTACACCGAGGTCAGTTCGGTCGGCGGCGTCAC
The DNA here is from genome assembly GCA_035524815.1 of Rhizomicrobium sp. Lineage (GTDB taxonomy): Bacteria > Pseudomonadota > Alphaproteobacteria > Micropepsales > Micropepsaceae > Rhizomicrobium. Next base: position 9,072 of record DATKOE010000158.1, on the reverse strand, counting down.
CGGCGCGGGCATTGCCGCCTTCCAGCCGGGCGCGGATGTGGAAGCCCCCAACGTCTATCTGCTGGCGCCGCGCGGCACGGTGGATGCGGGCGATGCGGGCGTGCGCGTCGCGGGCAATTTGTTCATCGCCGCCTTCGCGGTCGCCAACGCCGAGAACTTCACGGTCGGCGGCACGGCGTTCGGCATACCGGTCACCCGGCCGATCGACGTCGGCGTGCAGAACAGCGCCAGCGCCGCGTCGTCCGCCGTGGCGCAAGCCGCGCAGGCCGCCGCGTCGTCGCGCTCGGCCGGACCGGCGCAGTCCATCATCACCGTCGACGTGCTCGGCTATCTCGTCATCGGCGATCAGTCCGGTCAGGACGACGAGAAGAAGAAGCGGAAATAGAGGCGGTAGGCTCTGCTCGCTCGTGCAGTCCCGGTGCCGGCCCGGCGCGGAAAACCACGCGCGCGACGCTGTCTACTAAGTTTTTGAAGTTAAATGGTAGGCGCAACGCGGCAGAGGCGGAAAAGCAATCGCCGGACCCGGCGACTGCCCGGCGACCAACCTGCGACCCGACGCGTGTGAAGTCACTGCATCGGCGCTATCCCGGTGCTGTTCTGCACACCGCGTTGCGCTTTTCGACTTCGTCTAAGTGCATGAAGACAATGGTGGGCGCGACAGGGATTGAACCTGTGACCCCACCCGTGTGAAGGGTGTGCTCTCCCGCTGAGCTACGCGCCCGGGCCGGTTTCGGCGCCTGCCCGGAATAACCCTGCCGGCGCCTCGGGAGGTGTGCCTATAAAGCCCGCCGCCGCCCGGCGCAAGCTGGCTCCGCGCCTGACTGTCAGGCCGTCCCCAGAAGCCGCCGCGCCGCCGCCGGCACCTCGCGGAAGTCGTCCAGCACCGCATCGGCACCGAGGCTTGCCGCGGGCTCGGGCGTGTAGCCGTACGACATCAGGATCACCGGCACGTCCCCCGCGCGGGCCATCTCGACATCGGTGATGCTGTCCCCGATCGCGACCGCGCCGCCGCTGCGCCCGCCGATCCCGGAGAGCACGGCTTCGAACAGGCGCGGATCGGGTTTCAGCCACGGCCGCCAGCCTTGCCCGGCGACCACGCCGAAGAAGCGGCCGAGGCCAAGCTGCTCGATCAGCATTTTCGTCGGGCCGTGCGGCTTGTTGGTGAGCACGGCCATGCGCGCGCCGTCCGCCTTCATCCGTTCGAGCGTCTCGGCCACGCCCGGAAACGGCCGGCTCGCGGCGGCGACGTGGCTGCCGTAATCCGCGATGAACGCGTCGTAGAGGGCGTCGAGTTTCGCCGCGTCTGCCGGCGCGCCGGTGCGCCTGAACGCTTCGCCGATGAGATTGCGCGCGCCGCGCCCGACCAGCAGACGCAGCTCCGCGGGCGCAAGCGTCGGGCGTCCCTCCCGCGACAGAATCGTGTTCATGGTGGCGAGCAGATCGGGCGCCGTATCGACAAGCGTGCCGTCGAGATCGAAGATGAAGGCGGGGGGCATCGGGCCTTTCCGCGACGCAACACTGCGTCGCAATTCGTCACTTTACCCATACGGGATCGTGGGTTATCCAACAAGCATGGCGCGGGCAGGCATCGTTCTGGCGGCAGGTCTGGGAACGCGGATGAAGTCCGCCAGGCCCAAGGTCATGCATGCCGTTGCGGGCCTGCCGATCCTCGGTCATGTCGTCGCCGCCCTGCGTGCGGCGGAGGTGGAGCGCATCGTCGTCGTCACCCACAAGGGCGGCGATGAGGTCCGCGCGTTTGCCGCCAAGCTCGGCGCCGAAAGCGTCGTGCAGGACCCCCAGCTCGGAACCGGCCATGCCGCCGCCTGCGCCGCCCGGGCGCTCGCCGGATTTTCCGGCACGGTGCTCGTCACCTATGGCGACATGCCGTTGATCACGGCGGAGACCTTCAACGCCTCCTTCGCAGCGCAGGCCAAGACCGGGCTCGCCATGATCGGCTTCCGCCCGGCCAACCCGGCCATGTACGGCCGCATGATCCTCGACGAGACCGGGCTCTTGGATCGCATCGTCGAATTCAAGGACGCCACCGATGCCGAGCGGGCGGTCACGCTGTGCAACGCGGGCATCCTGTCGGCCGACGCCGGGAGCTTCTTCCGCTGGGCGGCAAGGCTCGAGAACAACAACGCGCAGAAGGAATACTATCTCACCGACGTTCCGCTTCTGGCCAAGGCCGAAGGCGTGATGTGCGCCGTGGTGGAGGCGGCCCAGACCGAGATGATGGGCGTCAACAGCCGCGCCGAGCTGGCGGCGGCCGAGGCCGCCATGCAAAAGCGGCTGCGGGCCAGGGCGCTCGCCGATTTCGCCGGCCTGACCGCGCCGGAAACCGTGTTCCTCTCCTACGACACGGTGCTGGAGCCCGATTGCCAGGTCGATCCCTACGTGGTGTTCGCGCCCGGCGTCACCGTTCATTCCGGCGCGCACATCCGCTCGTTCTCGCATCTGGAGGGCGCCGAGGTCGCCGCCGGCGCCATCGTCGGGCCCTACGCGCGGCTCAGGCCCGGCGCGGTGATCGAGGAAAACGCCCACATCGGCAATTTCGTCGAGGTGAAGAACGCGCGCATCGAGAAGGGCGCCAAGGCGAACCATCTCACCTATCTGGGCGATGCGCGGGTCGGCGCCGGCGCCAACATCGGCTGCGGCACCATCACCTGCAATTACGACGGCTTCGGCAAGTACCGCACCGACATCGGCGCCGGCGCCTTCATCGGCTCCGATACCTCGCTGGTGGCGCCGGTGAAGATCGGCGACGGCGCGATCACCGGCGCGGGCTCGGTGGTGACGCGCGACGTGGCGGCGAACTCGCTCGTCGTCGTGCGCGCCGAGCAGAAGGAGATTCCGGGCTGGGCGGAGAAATTCCGTGCCCGGAAGAAGGCCGAAAAAGCGGCCAAGAAGTAAGTTCCCCGAGAGGCAGGATCATGTGCGGCATCGTCGGCATTGCTGGAACGAAGGATTGCGCGGGCGCGATCCTGGATGCGCTGAAGCGTCTGGAATACCGCGGCTACGATTCCGCCGGCATCGCCACCCTCGTCGCCGGGCGCATCGACCGCCGCCGCGCTCCGGGCAAGCTCGCGAAGCTGGGCGAAGTGCTTCGGGATAAGCCGCTGCCCGGCCACACCGGCATCGGCCATACCCGCTGGGCCACGCACGGCAAGCCCTCCGAGCACAACGCCCATCCCCACGCCACCGAGCGCGTCGCCGTCGTGCACAACGGCATCATCGAGAATTTCCGCGAGCTGCGCGCGGAGCTTGCCGCCAAGGGCCACAAGTTCGAATCCGAGACCGACACCGAGGTCTGCGCCCATCTCGTCACCGACTATCTCGACCAGGGCCTTTCGCCCGAAGACGCCGCCAAGAAGGCGGTGAAGCAGCTAACCGGCGCCTACGCGCTGGCGATGATCTTCAAGGGCGAGGAGGGCCTTCTCATCGGCGCGCGCATGGGAAGCCCGCTAGCGGTGGGCTTCGGCGAGGGTGAGGCCTATCTCGGCTCCGACGCCTTCGCGCTGGCGCCGTTCACCAACAAGGTCGCCTATCTTGACGACGGCGACGTGGCCGTGGTGCGCGGCGCCGATGTGGCGATTTTCGCTTCTGCGGGCCGCCCGGCCAACCGCGAAGTGAGGCTGACCTCGGCCAGCGCCGGTTTGGTCGATAAGGCGGGCCATCGCCATTTCATGGCCAAGGAGATCCACGAGCAGCCGGAAGTGATCGCCCACACGTTGGCGCATTATCTCGATCCCGACGTGCCCTGCGTGCGTCTGCGCGACCAGAAGCTCGCTCGCGTGCTCGCGCAAGCCTCCAGCCTCACCATCTCGGCCTGCGGCACCGCCTATTACGCCGGCCTCGTCGGCAAGTACTGGTTCGAGAAGCTGGCGCGCCTGCCGGTCGAAATCGATGTCGCTTCCGAGCTGCGCTATCGCGATCCGGTTTATCCCGAGAACGGCGTCGCTCTCTTCGTCTCGCAGTCGGGCGAAACCGCCGACACGCTGGCCGCCCTGCGCGACGCCAAGGCGCACGGACAGATCACGCTCGCCGTCGTCAACGTGGCGGAAAGCTCGATCGCGCGCGAAGCCGACATCGTCCTGCCCACCTTCGCGGGCCCCGAGATCGGGGTGGCCTCGACCAAGGCATTCACCTGCCAGCTTGCGGCGCTGGCCCCGCTCGCCATCGCCGCCGCGCGCGCCCGCGGCCACATGGATGCGCAGACCGAGAAGAAGCTCTGCGCCGCGTTGCTGGAGGCGCCGCGCCACGTTGTCGAGTTCCTGAAGCACGAACCCCACATCGAGCGTCTCGGCCAGGACGTCGCCAAGGCGCGCGACGTGCTCTATCTCGGCCGTGGTCCCAGCTTCCCGCTGGCGCTGGAGGGCGCGCTCAAGCTGAAGGAGATCAGCTATATCCATGCCGAAGGCTACGCCGCCGGCGAGATGAAGCACGGCCCCATCGCGCTGATCGACGAGAACGTGCCGGTGATCGTCATCGCCCCGCACGACGGCCTCTACGAAAAGACCGCCTCCAACATGCAGGAGGTGATGGCGCGCGGCGGCAAGGTGATCCTGATGAGCGATCGCGCCGGGCTCGCCGCGTCGAGCGCCCAGGCCTGGGCGACCGTGGAGGTGCCCACCGCCGATGCCTTCATCGCGCCGCTGCTCTACGCCGTTCCGGTGCAGTTGCTCGCCTATTACGCCGCGGTCGCCAAGGGCACCGACGTCGACCAGCCGCGCAACCTCGCCAAGAGCGTGACGGTGGAATAAGGCGAACTCTGTCCCACAATTTGCTACAGTCTTTTCTCTGTAGGGGGAGGGGCAAATGTGGGTTCGACGGCTTCCCGCGGCCTTGCCGTTGCTGCTGCTGGCGGCGTGCCTGAATTTCCAAACGGAATATCCGGAAGGTTCGTGGCCGAAACGGCTCTACCACGGCAGTTGCGCAGGAATCGCGGGCGTATATGCAAATCGCGGCGACATGATTCCGAACAACTACGCGGACCACCCGCAGGCGGAACTTGTGCCGTTTTTCTTCGACCATTGGACGCCGGATGAATATCGCGACAAGTTCTCCAAGGCGGACCATGTTGTCCTGGCGTTCGGAGACGGTGTCCTTACAGCGCAAGTTCTCAAAGGCGACAGCATTCTGGCGACGGCCAGGTTTTCCGAAAAGGACAAGACGCTCGCTTGCAAGCAGGATGGCGCCGTCATCCGGGAAACGTCCGGATGGGCACATGGAAGGGGCAATCCGTTGGCGGGAGTTGAATACAGCTCGTTCACCTTGATCGCGACGGCGGACCAGTCGCTGATCATCAAATCGGAGGGCGGGGGTACGGGCCTGGTGTTCATGCTCGTGCCGGTATCCGCATCCAGCACAACTTGGTTTCACTTTCCCCGCTGGCAGCCTTGACTGAAATTCATTCGCGGGCCGCGCGGCCGTTGATCGTCGTGGGTTCCCTTTTTCTATCGAGCGGCTAGTCTCTCTTCGGCTTGGGGGATTCGCCGCATGGATCAGTCATCATCGCTCGGACCGCCGCGCGTGGAATCGCATGGTCGCTTCCTGCTCGCCGGCTACCGGCGGCGCTATCCGCTCGGCCGCGACCTGTCGTGGATCATGGAATCCGTGCACTGCCAGTGGCTGAGCTTCCTGCCGCGCAAGCGCGAGCCGGTGCTGGCGCTGGGCACCGACACCTACGGCGTCTGCCTCAGGATCACCGAGGGCGACGTCGCCTTCGACTATTTCTGCGGCGTGCGGGTGGCCGAGGCGCGCGACCTTCCCGAAGGCTTCGTCACCCTGGAGGTCCCGCCGCATCACTACGCCGTCTTCCGCCACGACGGTGCGAAGTCGGAGCTGCTGACGAGCTACCTGCGGATTTTCGGCGAACTCATGCCGGAGGCGGGCCTCACCCACGCCGGCGAAGGCGCCCCCGAATTCGTCGAGCACTTCGATTCGGCCTACGACCTGGCGACCCTGAGCGGCGGTCCGGAGATCATGGTGCCGGTGAAGGCGTGACGGCCGGGCGACGGCGCGTTTCTGCCGCAAGCGGAGCAGGCAAAATGACCCGTTAAACATCAGGCGCTATTGATCTACGCTCGAACGCGCTGATTTGGACGAGGGCGTTGAGTGCCTGACCCTGATAGCGGGTAATGTCGTGGCAAACGATCGAGCAGTTCGCAGCCTGATTGGCCTTTCGTCCGCGTCGTCGAGCCGGGTTCTGAATCTGGCCGCGATCGCCATCGCCCAGTCCCAAAACCCCAATCATCGCAGTGCTCCGTTCTTCACCTCGCCGATCATCAACAGCTCCATCATCCTGAAGCACCGCTTGCGCGCCAATGAACTCGACAACTTCGCTGTACCGTGCGCCGTGGCGACCAAGGTCATCATCCCGTTCGAGAAGTCCGATTTGCGCACCGGCGGACGCTCGTTCTTTGTCGGCGAACGCTTCTTCGAGGCCGCGTTGCAGGACGTCGGCAATTACGGCGAAAAGCTGGACATCAAGCGGGATCTCGAGGTCTTGCGGCTCCTGAACAGCGTTCCGTCCCTGGATCCGTTTCTGCTGCGCGAGCATCTGAGCAGTCATGGCATCAATCCCGACGGCTGCTATTTCGCGATTTCCAACGCCGACCAGCAACGCATGTTCGACTACACGGCCCAGCAGGTCCGCCAGCTCACCGCACTCGCCTTGGGGCGGAACGAGGCGACGCGCGACGGATCGTCGGACAAGATCGTCGCGGCGCTGTTGTCGAACGAGGTGAACGATCGCCTCGAGCCCTTGCGCATGACGCTCCAGCTGGACCCGACGGAGTTTGTCGAGGGAATTTTCAGCTGGCGCGGCTTTTTGTACTACAAGTGGAGCCTGGAGCAGTTCTGGCCGAATACCCTCAATGTGCTGCGCAGCATCAAGACCTTCCGGCCCGTCGGCAAGGTCGATACGGAACAGAGCGTCTATCTGACGGCGGCCCGGCGCGCGATCATCATGGGCGTCAAGTCGCACAGCGAAGACGTGCGGCGCCTGATCAAGATCTACGACGACGCCTACGCACAGCTTACCGGCAAGCAGGACCCGAAGACGTTTCGGGATTTCCTGCTGAAAGCGCCATCCCTGTTCATGGAAATGGGCGAGAAGATCGGCGTGATGTCCCACATCACCAGCTTCTGGCAGTATCGCTTTTCCGATTCCGCTCCGAAATACGCGGACGCCGAAGAGACGATCCTGATATTCCAGGATTTCGCCCACAGCTTCGGGGTGGACGTCAAAACGTAAGTCCGTCCCGTCCGGCGCGCCCGCGGGGGCGGCATAGGCTGGAATTGGCGAGAAGTTGCCGACCGACAGACGCAGAACAGGGCGACGGCTTTCCCAACCCTGAAATGCCGGTGTCTTGTGGCAACAGCAATGCCGCCGGCGGATTGCGGTCGACGGCTTCCTGGGCGACGCCCGGCAAGAGATTGGGAAACCTAATCAAGCCGGATCGAGTAATTGCCCTCCGGAAACTCGAACGGCCCGAACCACCGGTCGCCGGCATAGGTGATTTGGCGGCAGTCATCGAGCCAGGCTGCGGTCTTGAAATGCGCGCACCCGTCGTTGCTGGTGCATTCGTGGAGCGATCCGCCGCATACGATGCCATCCACCAGGACCTGAACTCCCACGCCTGGCATCGGATTGCCGCTGCCGCTGCGGACACAGACATGAAGCCCCTGATTCATCGAAGCCTCCGTACCTAGAGCACCAATGAAGTCTCTACGCCCGTTTGCATCCCTCGATCGGTCGAGGTGAGAACATTCGAATGTATGAATATAATACTCCCGAAAGACGCGGTTGGGCAATCGCAATCGTCGCGTGCTCCTGCCTTGCCGGCGGATGCCCGCCGCGCAGCACGTCTTCGCCGCTATGGCCGGTTTTCGGCGATTCCGCCGGTCGCGCGGCCGCGATCGAGCGGCGAGTTTTGGACCAATTCCAGAAGTGCGGGCAGGGACCGAAGGGCGAAGGACGGCGACACTGTGCTTAAGTCTGTTCCCGGACCTTTCAAAGCAATGCGCATCGCGTGCGAGGAATGAAGTATAGCGTCCCTGTTATTCTCAGGAGACAAATTGCAGGGTGTTGCGCTGGCCGGTCGAATCCGCCCCAGACAAACCGTTCGAAACAAATTCCGCTCGCGCCCATTGCGGACCTTGGTTCGCCCGTATTTTCGGATCGGGTGCGAAAGGGTCGATACCATGAACCAATTGAAGTAGATGGCGAGGTCCAGTATTCAGAGTTGTTCCCATGCATGGGCGATGGTGACAGGGCGATTTCCGGTGTTCCGATAACTTAATGCTGCGAGGTCCGGATTGTCTTTGCACGCGATCGAGTGAAGGCTGGTGTCCCAGCATTCTTTTTGAACGTGGTTGGCAGGGTCGTCCGAATTGAGATCTTCCAGCAGTTTCGTGCCTTCGTAGATGGGAATTTTCTCTCCTGATTTCCCTGGCTGAATGGTCTCGGCAGGCCAGGATGAAAAGGTGGCATTCGATTCGTTGCAGTCTCGACGTTCAGGACACGCCCAGATGATGTTCGGCGGAATGGCTTGTCTGGCGGGGACGGCGCGATGGGCGGCAGGAAGTTCGAAATAAACGTCTATGAGCAAGAACAGGACGACAGTCAGCCCGACACAGATCGCCAGGATCTTGACCGTCGATCTTGCATCCGTCGCGGTGGCCCCGGTGGTCGATGTACGTCCATGAAGCGAAGATACGCCGGATTCAGGCGTCGCTGCTTGGCTGGCCGGCATCGGCTCTCTTGTTGCCGGATTTTCGCGCGGAACTTCGACCGGCCAACGCCGGGCAATTGCACGCGCGGCCGCGATCTGGCCGCCGATCATCATAACCGCGAAAGCGCCGATGCCGGCCCAGAGGTGATCCGTGACCATTGCCGCATAGAGAATCGCCAGGGCCAGAACAGTGATGCCGACGGACGCGACAACGGTAAGCCATGTGTTTGTCGGGCTCACCTTGTTGCCGCGCGCGCTGATCTGGCGGTGGCGGCGGGTTGCGAGATACAGAGCGAAGAGCACGGCGAAGACGGTGTAGCCCGCGTAGTCCATG